>NZ_JAAQRC020000001.1:3940000-4240000 GCF_019216885.1 Methylobacterium sp. SyP6R
GCCGAGCCGCCTCCCGCTTCAATATCCTTGCCGCAACACGAGACAGGAGGAGCCCCCATGTGCCGGATCTTCGCCGAGCAGACGCCGGAGCGCTACGCCTACGAGACGCGCTCGCTGCGGATCGGCGGGCACTGCACCTCCCTGCGCCTCGAGACCGCGTTCTGGACCATCCTGGAGGAGATCGCCCGCCAGGAGGGCCTCAGCGTCGCGAAATTCGCCACCAAGCTCCACGACGAGGTGCTGGAACGGCATGGCGAGGTGCGCAACTTCGCCTCGCTCCTGCGCTGCTCCTGCCTGATCTACCTGTCCGAGGGGAGCCGTGCCCCCACGCTGATGGCGGCGGAATAGACTATCTCACCTCTTCCAGGATCATCGCCGCTCCCTTCTCGGCCAGCATGATCGTCGGCGAGTTGGTGTTGCCCGAGGTGATGCGCGGCATCGCCGAGGCGTCGGCGACCCGTAAGCCCCGGATCCCGCGCACCCGCAGGCGCGCATCGAGCACCGCGCCGGCATCGTGGTCGGCCCCCATCCGGGCGGTGCCGACGGGATGGAAGATCGTGGTGCCGAGGTCGCCCGCGGCCTTGAGCAGGTCGGCGTCGCTGGTGAGGCCCGGCCCCGGCAGGTGCTCCTCCGGCCGGTAGCGGGCGAGCGGCGCCTGGGCGACGATGCGGCGGGTCAGCTTCAGGGAATCGACCGCGACGCGCCGGTCCTCCTCGGTCGAGAGGTAGTTCGGGCGGATCTCCGGGGGGCTGAGCGGGTCGGGGCTCGCGGCGTGCACGCTGCCGCGGCTCGACGGACGCAGGTTGCACACGCTCGCCGTGAAGGCACCGAACGGGTGCAAGCCCTCGCCCCACTTGTCGAGGGAGAGCGGCTGGAAATGGTATTCGAGGTTGGCGGTGGCGTAATCGGGCGATGAGCGGGTGAACACCCCGACCTGGCTCGGCGCCATGGTCAGCGGCCCGGTGCGGAACAGCGCGTATTCGACGCCCATCCAGCCGCGCTTCACCAGATTGGCATAGGTGAGGTTGAGGGTGGGCACGCCCGTCACCTTGTAGACCGGCCGGATCTGCAGGTGATCCTGCAGATTCTCGCCGACGCCCGGTGCGTGATGGGCGACGTCGATGCCGAGGCCCCGGAGCCGCGCCCCGTCGCCGATGCCGGAGAGTTCGAGAAGTTTCGGCGTCGCGACGGCGCCGGCCGAGAGTACCACCTCGCCGTTCGCCCGGGCGAGGTAGCGCTGCCCGCTGCGCTCGAACACCACGCCGACGGCGCGGCCGTCCTCGATCAGCACCCGCTCGACATGCACGCCGGTCTCGAGCCGCAGGTTCGGGCGGGTCAGGGCCGGCTTCAGGAAGCCGCGGGCCGCGCTCCAGCGCCGGCCGCGGCGCTGGTTGACCTGGAAGTAGGACGAGCCCTCGTTGTCGCCGGTATTGAAGTCCGGGATCTTCGGGATGCCGGCGGCCGCCGCGGCGTCCCGGATCGCGTCGAGGATCGCCCAGCGGATCCGCGGCGGCTCGACCCGCCACTCGCCGCCGGAGCGGTGGAAGCCGTTCGGCGGCGCGATGTGGTCCTCGTGCTTGAGGAAGTACGGCAGCACGTCGTCCCAGCCCCAGCCGTCGAGGCCGAGCTGGCGCCAGCCGTCGTAATCGGCGGCCTGGCCGCGCATGTAGATCATCGCGTTGATGGCCGAGGAACCGCCGATGACCTTGCCGCGGGGATAGGCGAGGGCGCGCCCGTTCAGGCCGGCCTCGGCCTGGGTGGTGAACAGCCAGTCCGCCCGCTTGTTGCCGATGGCGAAGAGGTAGCCGGCCGGGATGTGGAACCAGATCCAGTTGTCGCGCCCGCCCGCCTCCAGCACCAGCACGCGCCGGTGCGAATCGGCCGAGAGGCGGTTGGCGAGCACGCAGCCCGCCGAGCCCGCCCCGACCACGATGAAGTCGTAGGTGCCGAAATCCTCGAAAGCCCCGCCGGCCGTGCTGCCCGCCATCGCGTTTCCTGCCCTGATCTCTCGTTCCGGCCGGTTTAGCGCATTCCGCTGGCGACGGCGCAAGGGGTTGCGGTTAAGCTCTCCGAAAAGCCGGGGAGGGGACGATGGGGCGCAAGGTGGGGATCGCGGTCGGGGTGGCGGTCGGCCTGTTGTCGGCACCGGCCCTCGCCGGGGAATGCGGCGCGCTCGCCAACCTCAGGATCGAGGCGGTGAACCTCCACTCGGCCGCCGAGGTGCCGGCCGCCGGGGACCTGCCGGCCTATTGCCGGGTGCTCGGCACGGTGCGGCCGGCGATCAGCTTCGAGGTGCGGCTGCCGCTGCAGAACTGGAACGGCAAGTATTACGGCACCGGCTGCGGCGGCTTCTGCGGCACCCTGCTGTCGGATGCGCCGGGCTTCACCAACGCGATGAATTACGGCCTGCGCCGGGGCTACGCCGCCTCGACGATGGATGGGGGCCATTGGGGCACCGGCTCGGCCGACGGGCGCTGGGCCGCCGGCGACCTCGTCGCCCGGATGGATTGGGGCCAGCGCGCGGTGACCGAGACCGCCCGGGTCAGCAAGGTGCTGGTGCGGGCCTTCTACGACCGGCCGCAGGCGAAGTCGTACTTCGCCGGCTGCTCCACCGGCGGCCGCATGGCCGCGATGGAGGCGCTGAAATACCCGAAGGATTTCGATGGGATCATCAGCGGGGCGCCGGCCCTCGACTATACCGGTCTCGTCGCCACCAGCTTCGCCTTTGTGACGAAGGCGAATACCGGCGCCGACGGCAAGCCGATCCTGACCACGCCGCGGGCCAGGCTGGTGGCGGAGGCGGTGGCGGCCGCCTGCGGGGCGAAGGAGGCCGGGGGCCTCGTCGCCGATCCGCGGCAATGCAGCTTCGAGCCGGCGTCCCTGCGGTGCACCGGCAAAACAACGGACAAGTGCCTGAACGAGGCCGAACTCGGGGTCTTGGAGAAATGGTATGCCGGCCCGACGGATGCGGCCGGCCGGCAACTCTATCCGGGCGGCATCCCGCTGGGTTCCGAGGCGCATTGGCCGCGCTGGCTCACGGGCTTGGGCAACGCGCCGGCGATCCTGCCGCTCTTCTCCGCCGATTTCCTGCGCTACATGGCGTTCTGGCCCTCGCCCGGGCCGGCCTATCGCGTGACGGATTTCGATTTCTCCGCCGATCCGGCCCGGATGGCGCCGCAGGCGCAGGTCTACAACGCCGCCACCTACGATCCCGCCGCCGGGGCCGTCCGGCCGGTCTCCGACCTGTCGGCGTTCCGCGACGCGGGCGGCAAGCTCCTGATCTATCACGGCTGGGGCGATCCGCTGGTCACGCCGTTCATGAGCGTCGCCTTCTACGAGGCCTTGGCCCAAGGGTTCGATGGAAAGGGGGCGGGCGGCCTCGACCGGCTGAGGGACACCGCGCGCCTGTTCATGGTGCCGGGCATGGACCATTGCGGCATCGGCACCGAGGGGCCGGGCATCTCCGACACCGGCATCGATCCGCTGACGGCGCTGGAGCGCTGGGTCGAGGCCGGCGAGGCGCCGCGCGAGCTCGTCGCCACGAAGCGCGATGCCGGCGGCGCGGTGTTCTGGTCGCGGCCGGTCTGCGCCTATCCGCAGGTCCCCCGCGCCGAGGGAGCCGGCCTCACCTGCCCGGCGCCCTGAGGAGGCAGGCGACGGCCCCGGGTGGCCTCGGTTCGGTACCGACCGGCCTCGGCCGGTCGGCCTAGGGCGATTGTGTCTGCACGGCGGATAGAATTCCTCTAGAGTGTAACGTGTTAGCAGTTATCCAGGGCCGCTTTCGTGGCATCTGTGCCGCAGGAGTGGCAGGCATGACCGACGACGCACGACCCCGGGTCCTCTCGATCACCAGTGTCACCGCCGTCAGCACGATCGACGGCGGCGACACCCTGGCGGCCGAGGTGAGCGGGCCGGATGGCGGCACGGTCTTCCTGCTGATTCCCCTCGGCGCGGCCGGCGCCCTCATCACCCAGCTCACCGATGCAGCCGAGCGCGGGGCGCAGGAGCGCCGCCTCCACAGCCGGGGGCGCCATCCGGGCCAGGACACACAGGATCTCTCGTAGGATCCCCGGGCAGGATCTCCGCCGTCGGTCGGCACGATCGTTCGAATGCGAGCGATCGGCTGAACCGTTCGTTTCGTCAGACGGGCGAGAACGGGCCCCCGGGTCGCGGAGGTCCATCGTGTCGTTCAGGAATCGCCTCCGCTTCGAGCACCAGCTCGCCGCGCTGGTCGGCTTGCTCTGCCTCGCCCTGGTCGGGGCGACGGTGGGCGGGGCGATCTGGCTCGAGCGGCGGAGCGCCCTCCGGCTGGCCGAGGACCGTCTCGCCCGCCTCGCCGCCGGCATGGCGGAGAACCTCGACACCACCTTGCGCGAGCGCTTCCGCGAGATCCAGGTCGTCGCCGGCCTCGCGCCCTTGCGCGAGCGCTGGGCCACCGACCCCGCGGCCACCCGCGGCGTTCTCACCGCCATGCGGACCACCGCCCCGGATTACGCCTGGCTCGGCTTCGTCGCGCCGGATGGCCGCGTGCGGGCCGGTACGGAGGGGATGCTCGAAGGGATGGCGATGACCGGGCGGACCTGGTTCGAGACCGGGCTGACCCGGCCCAATGTCGGCGACGTGCACGAGGCCGTGCTGCTGAGCCGGCTCCTGACACGCACCGAGCCCGAGCCCCTGCGCCTCGTCGACCTGGCCGCTCCGGTGCGCGATGCCGGCGGTGCCGTCATCGGAGTGCTCGGCGGTCACCTGAGCTGGGACTGGGCGATCCGGGTCCGCCGCCGGCTCCTCGACGAGGGACTGCCCGGCACCGACCTGTGGGTGCTCGACCGGAACGGGCGCGTGATCCTGGGGCCGCGCCTCGGCGTGATGCCGTTCGGGCCGAAGCGGCTCGGCGTCATGGCCGAAGAAGAGAGGGGCACCTTCGCGGCGGAGATCGCCGGGGAGACGCGGCTGGCGGGCTTCGCCTCGGCGGCGACGGGAGCGCGGAGCGGGATCGCCGGCGGCGATCCCGGCCTCGGCTGGATCGTGGTGGCGACCAGAGCCGAGGCGGAGGCCGTCGCGCCGGTGCAACGTTCCGTCCAGGCGCTGCTCGGCCTCGGCGCCGCCGTCGCCGTGCTGGGCATCGCGCTCGCCTGGTCGCTCGGGCGCCGCGCCGCGGCCCCGCTCCGGCAGTTGACCGCGGCTTTGGACCGGGTCGGCCGCGACGCCGACGCCACGACCCTGCCGCGCCTCGACGGGGCGCGGGAATTCGCCGCCCTCTCGGCGGCCCTGCGCTCGCTGCTGCGGCGGATCGGCACCGTCGAGCGCGAGCTCAGCGACGTGACGCTCCGCTCGACCCGCGTCGCCGCCTTCTACCGGCGCCAGATCGAGGATCTGCGCCAGGTCGCCGGCACCGACATTCTGACCGGGCTCCTCAACCGGCGCGGCTTCGCCAAGCCGGCGGAGATGGCCTTCGCGCAGGCCAGGGACGGCTACGGGGTCGCCGTGCTGGTCGTCGACGTCGACCACTTCAAGGGCGTCAACGACCGGCACGGCCACGATGCCGGCGACGCGGTGATCCGCCGTGTCGGCGCCCTGCTGGTGGAGGCGTTGCGCATCTCCGATACCGTGGCCCGCTTCGGCGGCGAGGAATTCGTGGTGCTGCTCGTCGGCCTCGGCGGCGCCGAGGCGGAGCACATCGCCGAACGCCTCTGCGGCGCGGTGCGCCACGCCGAGATCGCCCATGGCGGCCGCACCATCGCGGTCACGGTCAGCATCGGGGTGGCGACGGTGTCGATACGCGACCCCGACATCCAGGCGACGATCGCCCGGGCGGACGCGGCGCTCTACGACGCCAAGGCGCATGGGCGCGATCGGGTCAGCGTCGCGGTGGCGCGCGAGGAGGCCGGGCGGGCGGCGTGAGCCGTGCTCACCCCCGTTCCAGGCCCACTGACCGGCGGACGAAGCCGAAAGCGGAGGTCAGGCCGCTCGCCGCCGCCTCGGCAGTGGCCTGCACCGCGTCGCTCGCCGCTTGCAGGGTTCCGCCGGCCGGCATGGCCGAGGCGGGGAGGGCCGCGACGCGGCTCGCCGCCCGCGCGAAGCCGACCTGTAGCACCTCGCGATCATGCGTTACCAAGGCGGCCAGCCGTGCGTCCGCCAGGGCGACGATGAAGCCGCCGTCAGTGAATGCGATCTCGACCAGGGCCTTGGGCCGACTCTCGTCGGCCTCGACCGCCGCCAGGGCCGAGGCCGCCAGACCGGTCGCCCCGGTCAGGTCGAGGTTGGAGGCCAGGCCGAGGCCGCCCTTGAGGCCGGTCAGAACCTGCTCGCCCCAGTTGCGCTCTCCGGCTATGCCGCCGTGCGACTCGATGGTCACGACCGCATCGACGCCGCGCTCGGCTCCGTCCGGCGTCGTGAAGACGCCCGCCTCGTACTGGCCGCGTCCCTTGCCGCAACTGCCTGCAACGACTTTGATCTCGGCCATGAGGACGCCCCATCCGCCGGCAGTGGTTCCCGGTTGCGATCCCGATGCCACCATCCTCGACGGTCCGGCGAGCTTAATGGTGCGGTTGTAGCCCTGTCGAGAGGCACAGGCGGCCTGCGGCCTCGGCCGCGACGCTGGTTTGGCCCTCGCGGACCCCCACGTTTCGGGTGGAACCCGATCACGCCAAGCTCCGTTGTTACTGCATGTGAGTATCCGTGCAGTCATGGAGGCGGCAATGATGAAAGGTGGATTGCTCTGGTTGATCGGAATTCCGATTCCGATCATCCTGATCCTGTTCTTCTTGGGCTATCTGCACTGACGGAACTGGAAGGCGCAGGCCGGACGCGGCGCGGGATCGGTGTGAAAGCCGGGCTTGCGCCGCTTCCATGCGTTCGACGGGCCCGCGAGGGCCTGTTCGACTTGAGAGGCGGAGGCGGGACACCCCGCCGTGGCGAGCCACCCTCCACCGATCGGGCGGCTGCCGGGATCCGATCGTCCGACCCCGCTCTTGCGCGGCGCCGTCGTCGCTTGGCAGACAGGCGCGGCGGACGGCTCACCCGAATCCGGGGAAGGAGCCGCCGCACGGGAGGACACGAAACCATGGCACAGGATCTGGCCGGGAAGATCGCCTGGGTGACGGGCGCGGGCAGCGGCATCGGCGAGGCGGCGGCCCTGGCCCTCGCGGGGGCGGGGGCCCGGGTGGTGCTCACCGGGCGCCGGGAGGAGCCGCTGCAGGCCCTCGCCGAGCGCATCGCCGCGTCGGGCGGCGAGACGGTGGTGGAGCCCGGCGACGTCACGGATGCGGCCCGCATCACGGCGATCGTCGACAGCATCGCGGCGCGGTTCGGCCGGCTCGACGTGCTGGTGAGCAATGCCGGCAGCAACGTGCGCGAGCGGCGCTGGGACGCCCTGTCGCCGGAGGGCGCGCAAGCGGTGATCGAGGCCAACCTGTCGAGCGCCTTCTACGCCTCGCTGGCGGTGCTGCCGCTGATGCGGGCCCAAGGCGACGGCGTCCTGATACACACCGCCTCCTGGGCCGGGCGCTTCGTCAGCCCGGTGAGCGGGCCGGCCTACACGGCGGCCAAGCACGCAGTGGTGGCGATGAGCCACAGCATCAACATGGAGGAATGCGTCAACGGCATCCGCTCGACGGTCCTGTGCCCGGCCGAGGTCGCGACCCCGATCCTCGACAAGCGCCCGGTGCCGGTGACGCCCGAGGACCGGGCCCGCATGCTCCAGCCCGACGACATGGCGGCGCTGATCCTGTTCGTGGCGACGCGCCCCCGCCACGTCTGCCTCAACGAGGTGGTGATCAGCCCGACCTGGAACCGCGGCTACGTGCCGGATGCACGACTGGGCTCGCGCCTGGGCGCGTAAAGCATTCGACGGCGCGCGTATCGATCGCCTCGGGAGATCGTGTGGCGATCACCCGAAGCCATGGGAGCCGGGACCGGAGGCCGGTTCATGCGCCCTGCGCGCCGGCGGCGCCGGTCTTCTCGGCCTCGGCCTGCAACTGCAGCTCGCTCCGGTGGAGCCGGCTGAGCAGCATGAGCATGCGGCCCGGCAGGGCCGTATCCTCGGCGGTGAGCGGCGCCGCGCGGCGCCAGATCGCGGTGTCCCGCGACGAAGTGGTGGTGTCCCGCGAGGCGGGAGGTTCCCGCACGGGAGTCTGAGCCGGATCGGCACCGGATCCATCCGGCCGAACCTGCTCGCGAACTCGGGCACGCATTGGTCGATCCTTCAACGGCCGGCTTCTGGCGACCGGCGCCGCTATGAACGCCGACCGGCTGCGCCGGTTCCGCAGGGATCGGCAAGGTTTCCCTCACGGCACCTCGCTGATGCGCCGATGCCACACCGGACCGACCGGTGCGACTCGTGCAGCGAACGAGGCGTGGCGCGGCGAGAGAGATGCCGCGCCGGCGTGACGGGGCGGTGACGGCGGGCGGCGCGGATGCTATTGGCGCGACATGCTCGAAGGCCTGCCGCCCCACCGCCCGACCCACGTGCTGCGACTCGACACGAACGAGCGCGCGGCCCGCGCCATGACCGACCTGATCGGCGAGGTTTTCGACCCGACCGAGACCGCGGTCGCGGCCTTCGAGGCCGAGGACGGCAAGACATGGCACCTCGAGGCCTATTTCTCCGAGGAGCCGGACGAGGAGGCGGTGCGCGAGCTGATCCGCCCGATCCTCGGCGATGCCGCCGACGAGGCCACCTTCGCGGCGATCGACCAGCAGGACTGGGTCCGCGCCTCCCTCGAAGGGCTGAAGCCCGTGCGGGCCGGGCGCATCCTGGTCCACGGCGCACACGACCGCGGCCGGGTGCAGCCGAACGACCTGCCGATCGAGATCGAGGCGGCGCTCGCCTTCGGCACCGGTCACCACGGCACCACGCTCGGCTGCCTGCTCGCCCTCGTCGACGAGGTGAAGCGCCGCCGGCCCCACCGCGTCCTCGATGTCGGCACCGGCACCGGCATCCTGGGGCTCGCCGCCGCGCGCCTGCTGCACACCAAGGTCATCGCCGGCGACCTCGACCCGGAGGCGGTGGCGACCGCCCGCACCAATGCGAGCTTCAACGGGCTCGCCAACCTGATGGCCTTCTACGAGGCGCCGGGCCTGCGCCACCCGCTCGCCCGCGTCGCCCGCGGCTACGACCTCGTCTTCGCCAACATCCTGGCCCGGCCGCTGCGGGGCCTCGCCCCCAGCCTCGCCCGCGCGGTGGCGACGGACGGCACCCTCGTCCTCTCCGGCCTCATCCCCCGCGACGTGCCGGGCGTGCTCTCGGCCTATGCGGCGCAGGGGTTCCGCCTGCGCCGGCGCCGGCTGATCGAGGGCTGGGTCACCCTGGAACTGCGCCGCGGCGGTGCGGCGCCCAGGCCGCGCTGAAGGCGCGAGCCCGCATTGTCGAGCCGCGCTGAAGGCGCGAGCCCGCATTGTCGAGCCGCGCTGAAGGCGCGAGCCCGCATTGTCGAGCCGCGCTGAAGGCGCGAGCCCCGCTCACAAAGGTCGCGTGAGGTTTCAAGGAACAGCCGCAACGTTGATCGGTTGTCCGGGCATCGCCGCTTACCGGTAGGGGGTATTAGTACCTGAGCCGGGGCGGCCCGTGCGCGCGGACCGCCAATCCCGGCGCTTCCGCGGCACACGCCTCGGAGACGATCAGCGATGAAAGCCCTCGTCTGGCACGGCACCGCGGATATCCGCTGCGACACGGTTCCCGATCCGACGATCGAGGACGGGCGCGACGCGATCATCAAGGTGACCTCCTGCGCCATCTGCGGCTCCGACCTGCACCTCTACGACCACTTCATGCCGGGCATGAAGTCGGGCGACATCATGGGCCACGAGACCATGGGCGAGGTGGTCGAGGTCGGCCGGGACAACAAGACTCTCAAGGTCGGCGACCGGATCGTGGTGCCGTTCACCATCATCTGCGGCCAGTGCGAGCAGTGCAGGCGCGGCAACTTCTCGGTCTGCGAGCGCACGAACCGTAACGCCAAGCTCGCCGAGGCCGCCTTCGGCCACACCACCGCGGGTCTGTTCGGCTACACCCACCTCACCGGCGGCTATGCCGGCGGCCAGGCCGAGTACCTGCGGGTGCCCTTCGCCGACGCGACCCACATCAAGGTGCCGGGCGGCATCCCGGACGAGAAGCTGCTCTTCCTCTCCGACATCTTCCCGACCGGCTGGCAGGCGGCGGTGCAGTGCGACATCCAGCCGGAGGACACGGTCGCGATCTGGGGCTGCGGCCCGGTCGGCCAGATGGCGATCCGCTCGGCGATCCTGCTCGGTGCCAAGCGCGTCATCGCCATCGACCGGGTACCGGAGCGCCTGACCATGGCCCGTGCCGGCGGCGCCGAGACGATCGACCTCGATGGGGAATCGAACGTCGTCGCCAGGCTCAACGACATGACGAACGACAAGGGGCCGGAGAAGTGCATCGACTCGGTCGGGATGGAGGCCCACGCCACGAGCTCGCTCGACGCGATCTACGACCGTGCCAAGCAGGCGGTGATGCTGGAGAGCGACCGGCCGCACGTGCTGCGCCAGATGATCATGGCCTGCCGCCCGGCCGGCGTGCTGTCGATTCCGGGCGTCTATGGCGGCCTGATCGACAAGGTGCCGTTCGGCGCGGCGATGAACAAGGGCCTGACCTTCCGGATGGGCCAGACCCACGTCAACCGCTGGAGCGACGACCTCCTGCGGCGGATCGAGGAGGGGCAGATCGACCCGTCCTTCGTCATCACCCACACGGTGGGGCTGGAGCAGGGGCCGGAGATGTACCGGACGTTCCGGGACAAGCAGGACGGCTGCATCAAGGTGATGATCCGGCCATGACCTACCCAAGCACCCGCGAGACAGCCACGGATCGTTCGCGCATGAACCGCACCGTCGATCCCCGCTCCCGCTCGGCCCACGATGCCCTGGCCCGCGGCCTCGGCTGGTTCTCGATCGGGCTCGGGCTCGCCGAGATCCTGGCGCCCCGGGCCCTGTGCCGGGCGCTGGGTCTCGATGGCCGCGAGGCCTTGATCCAGGCCTACGGCGCCCGCGAGGTCGCGACCGGGGCGGCGATCCTGATGAGCCACGATCCGACGCCATGGATCTGGGGCCGGGTCGCGGGCGATGCCCTCGATCTGGCCACCCTGGCGACCGGCTTCGAGGGCGACAATCCCCGCGCCGGCACCCTGGCGCTCGCCACCGCGGCAGTGGCGGGGGTGACGCTCGCCGACATCGTCTGCGTCCAGGGCCTGACCGCCGACAAGCGCCTGCCGCCGCCTGGGACCTACGAGTACCATAACCGCAGCGGCTATCCCGGGGGCCTCGCCGCCGCCCACGGCGCCGCCCGCGATTTCGCGGTGCCGCGGGATTTCCGCATCCCCGACGCTTTGCGCCCTTGGCGCGACGGGCGGCCGGCTCGGCCAGCTTGATCGGTTGACTCGACAATGCTCGACGTCATCCCGGGGCTTGTCGAAGACGAGAACCCGGGATGACGTCGAGGGTGTCGCCACTGCCAGGGTCAAAGAAAAGGGCCCCCTCTCGGCGGCCCTCCTGCTCCGGTCGGTCCCGAAGCCTACTCCTTGTCGCCGCGGTGGATGCCCTTGTCGCGGTTTTCCTTCAGGCGGCCGTCATCCGAATGCTGCACGGTGCCCTGGTTCGGCGCGTCCGGGTTCTTGTGGTTATGGCGACCGTTGTCGTCAGTATTGTGTGACTGAGACTGCTGCTTCTTGTCGGTCATATCCGTATCTGCCATGATCTGCGGTGTGAAGCGGTGAGTGATGCGATAACATATGATCGGGGTGCAGGTTCCTGACCGAATCGCGTGACTGTGCGCGGCGGAGCGCGACATTCGGTCGGACGGTTTTTCGTGTCGCAGGGGGCTGGGCGGATCTCTAGTTTTGACCAGAACCTGCCGCCCGGCATCGCGCAGGGGCGGGGCTCCGGTGTCGCGCGGTACCTCCATTCCCGATCCCTCCGAAACCGTTGACGATCGGAATGGCCGTGCCTATTTATTATAGCAATAGCTATAATGATGAGCCGTTGCGATGCGCCATGCCCATTCCCCGTTTTCCTCCCGCACGGCCGGGTTCGTCCTGGCCTGCCTGGCGATCGGGCAGGGAGATTCGCCCGCCGTGGCCCAGTCCCTCCCGACCGCCGCCGAGAACCTGACCCCCAGCGACCTCGACAGCGAGCACCTGTTCGGCTTCACCGAGGGCAGCGACCTCGGCGTGCCCGGAGAGGTGGAACTGGAGTGGGAGACGAACGGGCGGCTCGGCAAGCGCCTCGGCCGCTTTCTCGCCGTCGACAGCGGCCTCGCCCTGAAGATGCCGCTGACCGGCGACTTCCGTCTCGCGCCGGGCGTCACCTTCAACGCCTACGACATCGGCGCCCGGACCACCGGCGGCGTCAACGGCGGCTTCCTCGAAACCCGCCTGCGCCTGCTCGACCGCCGCGCCGCCCCGTTCGGCCTGACGCTGAGCATCGTGCCGGCCTACGGCACCGTCGATGGCAGTTCGGGCGCGCCGGCGCGCAGTTTCGGGACAGATGTCGCGCTGCTGGCCGACCGCGAGCTGATCCCCGGAAAGCTGGTCGCGGCGGTCAATCTCGGCTTCGCCTTCTCGACCACGCGCCCGACCGCCCCGGACCAGCGCGCGCTCGGATCGGGCATCGAGGCCGCCGCCGCCCTGGCCTATCAGGTCCGGCCGGGCCTCTTCGTCGGGGCCGAGACGCGCTATGCCCGGACCTATGACGGCTTGGCCCTCGACCGGCTCGCCGGGCAGGCGCTCTATCTCGGGCCCACGCTCTACACGACCCTGTCGCCGCAGGCCTGGGCCTCGTTCACCTGGAACGTCCAGGTCGCCGGGCGGGCGTCCGGCGAGCCGGGACCGCTCGACCTGTCGGGATTCGACCGTCACCAGATGCGGCTGCGCGTCGGCTACAATTTCTGAGCCTCGCCCCGGGCGCGCCGTCACTTTCCGATTGCCCTCGGGAGAGGCTGCCCCTAGCGTCGTCGCATGAGCATGCTCCGCCCGACGATGACCGTCCGAGGCCGACGCCGCGTTCGACGCGGTCGGCGGGACGGGGGCGCGTAGCTCCTCGCCAGCTTGAGCAGCCTTCGCGCCGCTCGCTTGCACCCACACCGGATCGCGTCCTCCCGAGCCTCGCGGCCGTGAGCGCGGCGGGGCGTCACCTGCCCCGTGCGGTGGAGCCCGATCGCTCGGGGCCGGGGCGCAAGCAGGGCACCCTACCGTGAAGACCATCGACCCGCCGACCGTCTGGACCGTGCCGGAGCCGTTCCGCACGATCTACATCCATGCCTGCGAGGTGCCGGCCGGCCGCCTCCTCTTCGTCTCCGGCCAGTTCGGCGTCGCCCCGGACGGGCGGATCCGCGAGGACTTCGCCGGGCAGCTCGGGCAGGCGATGGACAACGTCGAGGCGCTGCTCGCCGCGGCCAGTTTGGGATTGCCGCACGTCGCTAAGGCGACGTTCTTCCTGACCCGCGCCGCCGACCTCGCCGAACTCGGGCAGATGCGCCGGGCGCGCTGGGCCTCCGACAGGCCAGCCGCCGTCACCGTCCTCGTCGTTGCGGGCCTTGCGCGGCCGGATGCGCTGGTAGAGGTCGAGGTGACGGCCATCGTGGAATGCAGGGACCCAGGGCCGGACGTCCCGATATCGGGGCCTTTCGTCCCGCGACGAAGGCGGATGTCCCAGCGATCCAGGCCCTGGTGCGGGCGGCCTACGCGAAATGGGTGCCGGTGATCGGCCGGGAGCCCGTACCGATGACGGCCGATTACGCGCAGGCGGTTCGCGTGAACCGCTTCGACCTGCTGGAGCGGAACGGCGTGCTCGTCGCCCTGGTCGAGACGATCCCGCGGGCCGACCATCTCTCGGTCGAGAATCTGGCGGTCTCCCCGGAGCATCACGGCCAGGGGCTCGGCCGGGCGATGTTGCGGCGGGCCGAGGCCGTCGCGCGCGACCTCGGCCACACGGCGATCAAGCTTGGAACGAACCAGGCCTTCGCCGGCAACATCGATTTCTACCGGCGGGCGGGCTTCGCCATCGAGCGCGAGGAGCCGTTCCGGGGCGGGATCGGGGTGTACTTCACCAAGACGCTCTGAACGGAGGGAGGCCCGGCGAGAATCGGGCCTACCCCACCCCCGTCGGTCCATCCAGCGTCAGCCGCACCCGGCGCGCCAGCTCCATCCGGCGATAGGGCTTGTTGAGGATCTCGAACTCGCTGCCGCCGGCATCCGTGCGCTCGATCGAGGCCTCGGCATAGCCGGTGGTGAGCAGCACCTTGATCCGCGGCTGGCGCTCGCGGGCGGCACGGGCGAGCAGCACGCCGTTCATGCCGCCGGGCATGATCAGGTCGGAGAACAGCAGGTCGACCTTGCCGGCGGAATCGAGCAGGTCCAGAGCCTCCTGCGCACCGTGGGCGACCAGCACCGTGTAGCCGAAATCGTCGAGGATCACCCGGGCGGTCTCGGCGACGTCCGGGCGGTCGTCGACCACCAGGATCGTCTCGGTGCCGCTCCGGTCGGTGGCCCGCGGCGCGGGGCGGCGCTCGGCGGCGACGGCCTGGTCGGTGGCCGGGAAGAGCAGGCGCACGATGGTACCCTGGCCGACCTCCGAGGTGATCCGCACCGTGCCGCCGGATTGCCTGGCGAAGCCGTACACCATGGCGAGGCCTAAGCCCGTGCCGCGCCCCTCCTCCTTGGTGGTGAAGAACGGCTCCATCACCCGCGCCAAAATCTCCGGCGGCATCCCCAGCCCGGTATCCCGCACCTGCACCACCGCGTAGGCGCCCGGCCGCACCATCAGCAGCAGGGCCATCTCGTCGTCGATGGTCAGGTTCTCGGTCTTGATCGTCACGGTGCCGCCGCCCGGCATCGCGTCGCGGGCGTTGAGCAGCACGTTGAGCAGCGCCACCTCGGTCTGGGTCGGGTCGATGCGGCAGTTCCACAGGTCCGGCGCCAGATCGGTCTGCATCACGACGTGGTCGCCGAGCGTGCGCCCGGTGATCTCGTTCATGCCGCGCACGAGGGTGTTGAGGTTGAGCGCGCGTCCGTCGAGGCGCTGCTTGCGGGCGAAGGCGAGGAGCTGGTGGGTGAGCCGCGCCGCCCGGTCGGTCGCGGCGCGGATCGCCTGGCCGGCGCCGAGCAGCCGGGTCGCGTCGATCCGCGGATGCTCGGCGAGCGCCAGTACCACGTCGGTATAGCCGCCGATGACCTGGAGCAGGTTGTTGAAATCGTGGGCGATGCCGCCGGTGAGTTGCCCTAAGGCCTCCATCTTCTGGGCCTGGTGGAGGGCGAGCTCGGCGTCGCGGCGCCTCGACACGTCGAGCTGAGAGCCGAAGAAATAGACCAGCTCGCCCTTCTTGTCGTAGACCGGCGAGATGAACAGCGCGTTCCAGAAGGTCGAGCCGTCCTTGCGGTAGTTCAGGATCTCGGTCGCCAGTTCCTTGCGCTCGGCGATGGCACGGCGCACCTCCGCTACCGTTTCGCGGTCGGTCTCGGGTCCTTGCAGGAAGCGGCAATTGGTGCCGACCAGTTCCTCCGGCGTGTAGCCGGTCATGCGCAGGAACGCCTGGTTGGCGAAGACGATCGGGTTGTCCGGCTGGTGCGGATCGGTGACGATCATCGGCATCCGCGTCGTCTCGACGGCGGCGAAGAAGATGTCCGAGTGGGTGTCGGTGACGGCGCGCGGACCGCGGGACGTGACGGCGGGCCCGAGGCCGCCGAGATCCGGCTTCTCCGATATGTCCGCCATCAGAAGGCCCCCTTGCCGCCGGCTGAGCCACGCGACACGCGGTCAGGCCTCCATCATCGACGATGAGATAGGCGTCACCGGCGGATATCAATCGGCGCCAAAGGATAGTGCACGATTTTCAGGAGTGCGACTTTGTCGCGGCGGCCTCATGGAACGATCGACGTTCTGGAGACGCGATCGACGCGCGGGGCCCGCATTGATGCCGATCTGGTCCGATGCTCCTCTCGTCTTGTCGCAAGTCATCACGGCACCGCAGCGTAGAGATGGACCCGCCCGGCCCGGAGGACCAATTTTTGCCGTGACGGCCGGCCTGCCCCGGGGCTAATTTCGCGGTGCCCGTTTCGCTTGCCCGCGATTCTCGATGCCTGCGAGGTTCCGATGCAGCCCGCTACCGTCCCGGACGTGACCTTCCACACCCGCATCCGGAACGACGCCCTCGGCGGCCCCAATCCGTTCGAGTGGAAGGATCTCACCTCGGCCGACGTGTTCGGCGGCCGCAACATCGTGCTGTTCGCGCTGCCCGGTGCCTTCACGCCGGCCTGCTCGGACGACCACCTGCCCGGCTACGAGCAGCATGCCGACGATTTCGCCGCACTCGGCATCGACCAGGTGATCTGCCTGTCGGTCAACGACGCCTTCGTGATGTTCCAGTGGGCGAAGTTCAAGGGCATCGAGAAGGTGTTCATGCTGCCCGACGGCAATGCCGACTTTACGCGCCAGATGGGGATGCTGGTCAAGCGCGGCCGCCAGGGTATGGGGATGCGCAGCTGGCGATACTCCATGCATGTCGAGGCCGGCACGATCCGGAAGATGTTCATCGAGCCCGGCTTTCGCGACGATCCGCCGGGCGTCGGCCTCACGGTCTCGGATGCCGGGACGATGCTTGAGTATCTCAGGAGCCGCTGAGAGAGCGTCTGCCTGCGGCCGTCAGCACGATCCGGGCGGCGCTGCGGCTCGGGTCGTCGCCGTCGGGCAGCCGCATCGTGGCGTCGAGGCGGGCGAGCGCGGCCTCCTGCGCCGCCCGGGCCGGGCCGTCGGGCAGGAGCGGGCCGAGGGCCGCCGCCAGGCGATCCGGCGTGCAATCCGACTGGATCAGTTCGGGGATCGCGTTCTCGCCCAGGATCAGGTTCGGCAGCACGATCGTCGGCACCTGGATCAGGCGGCGGACGATCACCTCCTCGATCTTCGGCACCTGGTAGGCCACCACCATCGGCACGCCGGACAAGGCGAGTTCGAGGGTCACGGTGCCCGACGCCGCGAGTGCCGCCCGGGCGTGGCGGAAGGTCGTGAGCTTGGCGGCCTCGCCGTCGATCAGGCGCGGGGTCACCGGCCAGGCGGCGGCAAGGCGCTCGATCAGGGCGCGGTGGCGGGCGACGGCCGGCAGCTCGACCGTGACGGCGTGGCCCTGCGCCCGGAGCTTGGCCAGGGTCGCGCCGAAGATCGGCATCAGCCGCTCGATCTCGGTGCGGCGCGAGCCCGGCAGCACCGCGAGGACCGGGGAGGGGCCCTGCCGGGCCGCCTGCTCGGCGGGGCCCGGGCGCAATTCCTCTAAGCGCTCGATCAGCGGGTGGCCGACATAGGTGCAGGCCGGACCATCGAGGCGGCGATGGGCGTCGGGCTCGAACGGCAGCAGGGCGAGCACATGGTCGATGTAGCCGCGCATGGTCTTCGCCCGCCACGGGCGCCAGGCCCAGACGCTCGGGCTGACGTAATCGACCACGGGGAGATCCGGCAGCTGCCGGCGCACCCGGCTCGCCACCGCATGGGTGAAGCCCGGGCTGTCGATGATCACGAGCACGTCGGGACGGGCCGCCACGCAGGCCCGCACGGTCTGGCGGATGCGCCGCATCAGGAGGCGGATGCGGGCGGCGACCGCGAGGTAGCCGATCACCGCCACGTCCTCGAGCGGGAACAGCGATTCCATCCCCTCCGCCGCCATCGCGTCGCCGCCGACGCCCGCGAGGGTGAACGGCCGGTCCGAGAGGCCGCGCAGCGAGCGGATCAGCTTGGCACCGAGCTGGTCGCCGGATTCCTCGCCCGCCACCAGCCAGATCGTGAGAGGACGCTCGCTCAACGGGAGGGCTCCGGGTCGGGCGGCCAGGAAGCGGGAGGCAAGAAATCGGGAGGCGAGGAAGCAGGAGGCAAGCCGAGGAGGAAGAGGCCGAGGCGGTCGGCGAGCGCCACCGTCTCCGCCCGGTCGAGCACCAGAGTGTCGCCGGCCCCGACCGCGATGCCGAGGCAGCCCGCTTCCGCTGCGCGGCGCACGGTGCGCGGGCCGATCGCCGGCAGGTCGACCCGGAGGTCCTGGCCGTCCTTCGCGCGCTTCACCAGCACCATCCCGGCGGGCGGACGCCCGAGGCCGAGGGGACGGCGGGCGAGCCCGCGCGCGCGCGCAAGCATCCGGTCGGTGCCCTCCGGTCCCTCGACCGCCAGCACCCGCCGGCTCGCCACCACGGCGGCTTGTCCCACATCGTGCGGCGACAGGCTGGCGAGCAAGGCCCGCCCGGCCTCGACCGAGGCCTCCGATGCCGCGTCGGGCCCGAGGGTGCCGAAGCGGCCCCGCGGCGCCATCAGCCCCGGCGCGAGGTCGCGCACGCCGAGCACCTGCAATCCGTGTTCTTCGAGGAGCGCCAGCACGCCGCGCAGCAGGTGGTCGTCGCCGCCCGAGGCCAGCGAGCGAAGCGCCTCGCGGTTGCGATAGGCGGCGAGCGTGTTGAGCAGGGCGGCCGGGCTCGGCCGCGCCACGGCCCCGGCGAGGGTCACCCCGGCGGGCGCCCAGGCGCACAGGGTATCGAGGGCGCCGCGCACGTCGAGGAGATCGACCGTGGCGTCGGCCCGCCGACGCGTCGCCGGATCGGCGAAGCCCCGGATCGCCAGCACCCGGCAGGAGCGCCCGGCCCCCTCGAGCGCGGCCGCGATGAGGAGCGGCAGCCTGCCGGCCCCGGCCACGATCGCGACCGGGCGCGCCGGCCGCGCGGCCGGTACGGCCTTCGCCGCCGCGGCGGCCATCACGCGGCGCTCCTCACGCGGCGCCCATCAAGCAGGACCCGGGGCCTCGCGCGGGGTGCAGACCGAGCGCTTGCCGCCCTCGCGGATGAAGGCCAGGATCTCCTGCACGATCGGGTGCTGGTCGAACTCCGCCGCCACGTCCTCGACCCGCTCCATCAGGGTGCCTTCGAGGGCGAACAGCAGGCGATAGGCCTTACGCAGCGCGTGGATCTCCTCGCGGGAGAAGCCGCGGCGCTGCAGCCCGATGATGTTGAGCCCCGAGAGATGGGCGCGGTTGCCCACCGCCATGCCGTAGGGGATCAGGTCGTTCTCCAGCCCCGACAGGCCGCCGACGAAGGAATGCGCGCCGACCCGGGCGAACTGGATCACCGCCGCCCCGCCGCCGAGGATCGCGTAGTCGCCGACCTGGCAATGGCCGGCCAGCATCACGTTGTTGGAGAACACGACGTGGTTGCCGACCCGGCAATCGTGGCCGACATGGCTGTTGGCGAGGAAGGCGCAGCCATCGCCCACCACGGTGGCGAGGCCACCGCCGGCGGTGCCGGGATTCATCGTCACGCCCTCGCGGATCTGGCAATCGGCGCCGATCGTCAGGGTCGAGTCCTCGCCGCGGAACTTCAGGTCCTGCGGCGGATGGCCGATCGAGGCGAACGGGTAGATCCGGGTGCGCGGGCCGATCGTGGTGCGGCCGGCCACGACGACGTGGCTCACGAGCTTCACGCCGTCGCCGAGCCGGGCCTGCGGCCCGACATGGCAGAACGGGCCGATCTCGACGCCGGCGCCGATCGCCGCGCCGTCCTCGACCACCGCGCTCGGGTGGATGCGGGTCTCGGATGCCTCGCTCATTCGGTCACCAGCATCGCGCCGATCTCGGCCTCGGCCACCAGCACGCCGTTCACCTTGGCCTCGCCCTTGAACCACCACATGAAGCGGCGGTTGCTGGTCTTGCGCATGTGGTACTCGACCACGTCGCCCGGCATGACCGGCTTGCGGAACTTCGCCTTGTCGATGGTCATGAAGAAGACCTTGCTCGGCTTGGCGTCGCCCTTGAGCTTGTGGGCGCAGCAGATCGCGCCGGCGGTCTGGGCCATGCCCTCGATCAGCAGCACGCCCGGGAAGACCGGGGCGGCCGGGAAGTGGCCGGTGAAGTGCGGCTCGTTGATCGTGACGTTCTTGATGCCGATGCAGCTCTCGTCGCGGTCGATCTGCACGATCTTGTCGATCATCAGGAACGGGTAGCGGTGGGGCAGGAGCTCCATCACCCGCAGGATGTCGGCCGTACCCAGCTCGGCAGGCATCTCGGTCATGGTGTCAGGCTCCCTCATGGCTGCCCCGGATACGCTCCGGACGTCCGGTGCGCCGTCTTTGGCGAGAAGCGCCGCGGATGCAAGCGATTTGCGGCGGGAGCGGGGCGACGGTATCTCCGCCGATGGATGCCCCGCCCCCGGGGCCTCAGCCCTCGCCCGCCTCGTCGCGGCTGCGCGCCGCCAGGTTCTTGAGCGTCGTCATCTCGCGGAACCACTCGCGCACGGGCTTGGCCGGCGTGCCGCCCCAGCGGGAGCCCGCCGGCACGTCCTTGTTGACGTTGCTCGACCCGGCGATCTGCGCGCCCATGCCGATGCGCAGGTGGCCGACCACCCCGACCTGGCCGCCGAGCACGACGTAATCCTCGAGCGTCGTCGAGCCCGAGATGCCGACCTGGGCGACGATCACGCAGTGGCGGCCGATGACGACGTTGTGGGCGATCTGCACCAGATTGTCGATCTTGGTGCCCTCGCCCACCACCGTGTCGCGGCTGGCGCCCCGGTCGATGGTGGTGTTGGCGCCGATCTCGACGTCGTCCTGGATGATGACGCGGCCGACCTGCGGCACCTTGAGGTGGCCGCCCGGCCCCATGGCGAAGCCGAACCCGTCCTGACCGATGCGGGCGCCGCCATGCACGATCACCCGATTCCCTAAGAAGGCATGCAGCACCGAGGCGTTGGGGCCGATGGCGCAAGACCGACCGATCCGCACGTTCGGCCCGACGACGCAGCCCGCCGCCAGCACCGTCTCGGCACCGATCTCGGCCTGGGGCCCGATCACCACGCCGGGATCGACCACCACGCCGGGTTCGAGCCGGGCGGTCGGATGGACGAAGGAGCCGGGCGACACGCCGGTGGCCCCGAACAGCGAGGTCGGACGCGCCGCGCTCGGGAACAGGCGGGCGAGCACCGTGGCGAAGCTCCGATAGGCCTGCGGCGTCACCAGCGCCACCGTGCCCTCGGGCACCCGGGCGGCGAAGCGCGGGGTGACGAGGCAGGCGCGGGCCCGCGTCGCCGCCAGGGCCCCGGCGTATTTGGCGTTGTCCATGTAGGCGAGGTCGTCGGGGCCGGCGCTCTCGAGGGGGCTCGCCGCGCGGATCACCGCCTCGCCGTCGGCACCCGGCGGCAGGGGCGCGCCGGAGAGCGCCGCGATCTCGTGCAGCGAGACGGGCCCCGCGAGGGGGAAGAAGACCGGTTCCGACATCGCCTGCATCCGCCAAGAGCATTTTCCGACGAAGTGGATACCGGTTCGTCGAAGAAAATGTGTCAAAATCAAAGACTTGGAGCACCATCCGATCGTCGCGATCGGATGGTGCTCCAAGGCCCCGCGGGCCGGATCGCGCCGGGCCGCTAGATCCTCCCGTCGAGGGGAGGGCGCCCGGACTACCCGGTCGCGACGGAGGGCACAAACGAAAACAGCCGCGGAGCGATCTGCTCCGCGGCCGTCGATCGAGACGCGGGCGCCGTCGGCGCCCGCCGGATGGGAGTTAGAAGCGCGAGCCGCCCGAGAAGCGGAACGCCTGCGTCTGGTCCTTGCCGACCCGGCCGTAATAGGTGCCGTCGGCGCCGAAGACCTTCTGGCCCTCGTCCTTCGAGAGGGCATAGGCGTAGTCGAAGCGGATCGGGCCGAGGGGCGAGTTCCACAGGATCGACGCACCGACCGACGAGCGGATCGTCTGCTTGTCGCGGACGTTCACGCATTCCGGTTCGACGCCGATATTGAGCGCGTTGAAGTTGCAGCCGCCGGTCGGGCTGAAGCCGTTGATGAAGCCGTCGCCGTTGACGTCGAAGGTGCGGCGGCCCTTGTAGCCGAACAGCGTACCGGCATCGGCGAAGAGCGCGCCCTTCAGGCCGAGATCGCGGGGCAGGCCCCAGATCGGGAACTGCACCTCGACCGAGGCGCCGACATAGGTCGTGCCGCCGATCGCATTCGAGCGGGCATCGGCCGAGCCGACGTCGCGCGGGCCGATGCCGTTCGGCGCGAAGCCGCGCACCAGCGACGGGCCGAGGAAGAACTGGTCGGTGACGCGGAGCGCGTTGCCCTCGGTCGGCAGGACGTGACCGCCCTGGAACTTCACGAAGCCGACGACGTCCTCGTACAGCTCCTTGTAGTACCGGGCCTCGCCGGTGACGCGGAAGAACTTCGAGTCGCCGCCGATGCCGGCATATTCGGGCTTCACCTCGCCGTAGAAGCCGTTGCGCGGCAGCTGCAGGTTATCGAGGGTCGAGTAGGCGAGGGTCACGCCGGCGAGCGAGGTCAGCGTCGAGCCGACCGCCTCCTTCAGCGCGATCGAGGCCTCGCCGTCATAGGCGCAGTTCGGGTACCTCGCCAGCCCGCCGACATTCTGGCCGTTGAGGATCGTGCCCGGGTCGTAGGTGGCGGTGTAGCCCGGGATCGGCACCGAGCAGTCGTTGTACGGCCGCTTCAGGGTGTTCGGGATCTTCAGGTCGGTGTTGTAGATCGAGTAGCGCAGCGTGATGCCGAACTCCTCGGTGATCGGCAGGCCGAGGCGGAGCTGGCCGCCGACCACGTCGGTCACGTAGCGCGAGTAGCGGGTCTGGTCGCTGTACTTGTTGAAGACGTCGAAGCCGGCCGCCAGGCGGTAGCCGAGGAAGTACGGCTCGGTGAACGAGAAGTCGACGCCGCGGGTGTACTGGCCGGCGGTGCCGGCGAGGCGGACATACTGGCCGCGGCCGAGGAAGTTCGACTCCGAGACCGAGACCTCGCCGATGATCCCGTCCGCCGTCGAGTAGCCGCCGGCGACCGAGAACGAACCGGTCGGTTGATCCTCGACATCGATGTTCACGACGACGCGGTCGGGCGCCGAGCCCGGCTCGTTGGAGAACCGCACCTTCTTGAAGAAGCCGAGGCCGTTCAGGCGCCGCTCGGCGCGGTCGATCAGCACGCGGTTGTAGGCGTCGCCCTCGGTGAGGTCGAGCTCGCGCCGCACGACGTAGTCACGGGTGCGGGTGTTGCCGCGGACGTTGATGCGCTCGATGTAGACCTTCGGGCCGTCCTCGACGATGTAGCCGAGGGCGACGGTGCCGGTGGCGCGGTCGCGCTCGCCGGTCGGGCGGACCTGGGCGAAGGGATGGCCGTTGCGCGCCACCGTGGTGGTGACGCCGGTCAGGGTCTTCTCGACGTCCTCGGCGTTGTAGACGTCGCCCACGCCGGTGCGCAGCTCGTCGCGCAGGACGGTGCCGTCGACGCCCGGGATGCGCGAATCGACCGAGACCGCGCCGACGCGGTACTGCTGGCCTTCCTCGACCGTGATCGTGATGATCCAGCCGCCGGCGGCGTCGTCGAAGCGCGAATCGGCCGAGGCGATCCGGAAGTCGGCGTAGCCGTTCTTCAGGTAGTAGCGCCGGATCAGGTCGAGGTCGTTGGCGAGCCGGTCCGGATCGTAGACGTCGGAAGTCTTGACGAAGCTGAGGAGGTTCATCTCCGACAGCGTCATCAGGTCTTTCAACCGGCCGTCCGAATAGACGTGGTTGCCGACGAAGTTGATCGCCTTGACGCCGGTCTTGTCGCCCTCGTCGATGGTGTAGACCACGTCGACGCGGCCGTTCGGCAGATCGACGGTGCGGACCGACACCTTGGCGAGGCCGCGGCCGGCCCGGCGGTAGACTTCGCGGATCCGGTCGAGATCGGAGTTGACCTGCGCCTGGCTGTAGGGCCCGCGCGCCTTCGACTCGACGATGCTCTCGAGCGTCCCCTTCTCGACCTTCTTGTTGCCCTCGAAGAAGACGCGGTTGATCGTGTTGTTCTCGCGCACCGACACGACGATGCGGCCACCGCTATGCGACACGCGCACGTCGGAGAACATTCCGCTGGCGATCAGGTTGCGCCGGCCCTCCTCGGGCGACACGCCGACCACGTAGGAGCGGACCGTCTCCGGGTCGATCCGGGAATTGCCCTGAACGACAATCTGCTGCGCGAAGGCGCTGCCGCTGGCGGCGATGGTGGCGGCCATGACAATGGCGCCCTTCGCCGACGCACGCCGGCGCTTACCCGTCATCGACATCATAAATGGCCCGTCTCATTTTTTGTCGGCGCGGATTTACACCCGCAGACGATCACCCTCTCACAAAGGCGAAGGCCCCTGGTCCTAGCCCCGCTTCTATCGGGAATCCCCGGCGAAGCAAACGCCACGCTCCCGACCTACAGGGATTTTGCCCAGACGTTGCCTTCCTGTCACGGGCGACGGCCACGCTTTCGGCCGCCAGAGTCAGCGCGCGATGAACGCACCGCGGGCGTCAAAGCCCCGGAATGGCACGCATTTTATGAAAATTGGAACGATCTCCGGGAGAACGATCCCCACGAAAAAGGGCCGCCCGCGCGAGCGGGCGGCCCTCTTTGCCGGAACAGGGTTTTCCCGCGCGTCAGGTGCCGCGGTTGAAGGCGGCGCCGATATGCAGGATGTCGTTCCAGGTCGCGAACAGCATCAGCATCAGCACGAGGGCGAGGCCGATGCGGAAGCCGATCTCCTGCGCCCGCTCGCTCAGGGGGCGGCCGCGCACGATCTCGACGGCGTAGAACATCAGGTGGCCGCCATCGAGCATCGGCACCGGGAAGAGGTTGATGAGGCCGATCGACACCGACAGGACCGCGATCAGCCCGACCAGCGCCCCGATGCCGCCGACCTTGGCGGCCTGCCCCGAGACCCGGGCGATGCCCATCGGGCCCGAGAGCTGGTCGGCCGATTCGCGGCCGGTGATCAGCTTGCCGATGTAGTTGAAGGTGCGGTCGACGACGAAGTAGGTCTCGGTGACGCCGATCTTCAGCGAATCGAGCGCGCCGTAGCGCACGAGCTTGACGTCGGCGGCGTCGCGCGGCCCCTGGATGCCGAGCCGGCCGATGCGCTGGGTGCCGAACGGGGTCTTGTCCTCGTAGACGTCCGGGGTTGCTGTGAGCGGCGTCGTGACGCCGCCGCGCTCCACCGTGAAGTCGAGCGGGTCGCCGGCGGCGCCCGAGACGGTGCGCTGCATGTCGGCGAAGTTGTGCACGACGCTGCCGTTGATCGTCAGCACCACGTCGCCGGGCTGGAAGCCGGCGCGCTCGGCCGCGCTGCCCGCCTGCACCGCCGAGACCCGGGGCGCCACCTCGTAGCGGCCGGTGGCGTAGACGGCGCCGGCGAAGACCGCGATGGCGAGGAGGAAGTTCGCGATCGGCCCCGCCGCCACGATGGCGACCCGCTTCCAGACGTTCTGGGCGTGGAAGCTGATCGCGTGATCGGCCGGGTTCATCCGCGCCATCGCGTCCGGATCCGGCACGCTGGCACCGTTCATGTCGCCGACGAACTTGACGTAGCCGCCGAGCGGGATCGCCGAGATCTTCCAGCGGGTGCCGCGACGGTCGTTGAAGCCGACGAGCTCGGGCCCGAAGCCGATCGAGAAGCTGGTCACCCCGACGCCGCACCACCGCCCGACCAGGAAATGGCCCATCTCGTGGATGAACACCACGACGGTGAGGACGAACAGGAACGGCACGATGTAGCCGAGCAGGTTCGTCGTCGCACCGCCGACGACGTTGAGCAGATCCATGGTCACCTCGATGCGGCGCGGCGGGCCCTCCCTGGCCCGCTTCGCGGCCGCCTTGCCGATCCCGCACCATACAGAGTCCGGTGGCACGGGAACAGAGCACGAAACGATCGTGCGTTACCTTGACGGAAGGCCTGTGAATGGATTGCCTTGGTGGCGCTCACGCGGCGAGGGCCGCCTCGCTCCAAAGCCGCACCTCGGCGTCGATGGCGAGCGCCTCCTCGACATCGGCGGGCGCCGACGGAAAGCGCGATGCGAAATGCTCGCAGGCCCGCTCGACCAGGGCGGCGATGTCGTAGAAGCGGATTTTTTCCGCGATGAAGGCCGCGACCGCGATCTCGTTCGCCGCGTTCATCACCGTCGGCTGGGCGCCGCCCGCGGCGAGCGCGGCCTTGGCGATGCGCAGGCAGGGGAAGCGCTCCTCGTCCGGGCGCTCGAAGGTCAGGCTGCCGACCGCCGCGAGGTCGAGGGGCTTGCCGCGGGCGATCGACAGGCGGTCGCCCAGGCCCAGGCAATGCGAGATCGGGACCCGCATGTCGGGGACGTAGAGCCCGGCCGTCACCGCGCCGTCGCGCCAGGTCACGAGGGCGTGGACGATCGATTGCGGATGCACCACCGCGTCGAGCCGCTCGGCCTCGATGCCGAACAGGTGATGGGCCTCGATCAGCTCCAGCCCCTTGTTCATCAGGGTGGCCGAGTCGATGTTGATCTTCATGCCCATCGACCAGGTCGGGTGGGCGGCGGCATCCGCCGCGCTCGCAGCCGCGATCCGCTCGCGGGTCGCGGTCCGGAACGGTCCCCCTGAGGCGGTGATGGTCATCCGGGTGATGTCGTCGATCCGGCCGGTGCCGATCGACTGCTCAAGCGCGTTGTGCTCGGAATCCATCGGCAGGAGGCGGGCGCCGTATGTCTTGGCGTCGCGCATGAAGGCGTCGCCGGCGCAGACCAGGCTCTCCTTGTTGGCGAGCGCCACGGTGCGGCCCTGGCGGATCGCCGCGCAGGTGGGCGCGAGGCCCGCCGCCCCGCTCACCGCCGCCACCACGAGGTCGGCCTCGCGCGTTGCCGCCTCGATCACCGCCGAGGGGCCGGCGCCGCAGGCGATGCCGGAGCCGCCGAGCGCGTCGCGCAGGGCCGGCAAGCCGTCGGGATCGGCGATCGCGGCGAATTCGGCGTTCAGCTCGCGGGCGACGCGGGCCAGCGCCTGCGCGTCGCGGCCGCCCGCCACGGCGCCGACCCGGAACCGGTCGCGGTGCTGGTCGAGCAGGTCGGCGGTGGAGCGCCCGATCGAGCCGGTGGCCCCCAGGACGGAAACGGTGAGGGTCATGGCTGTCCCGTGAGAGTGAGGCCGACGAGCAGGAGGCCGGCGAGGAGGGCCACGGCGAAGAAGCCGTCGAGGCGGTCCATCACGCCGCCATGGCCCGGGATCAGGCGGCCGGAATCCTTGGCGCCGTAGGCGCGCTTGAGGGCCGATTCGGCGAGGTCGCCGCCCTGGCTCATCACCGAGGCGAGTGCCGACAACGCGCAGGCCAGCGGCAGCGACAGGGCCTCGGTGGCGCCGAGATGGCGCGCGCCGGCCGCCACCGCGCCGCCGACGATCGTCGCGCCGACGAGCCCGCCGCAGAAGCCCGACCAGGTCTTCTTCGGGCTCACCGCGGGCCACAGCTTCGGCCCGCCGAGCGACCGGCCGGTGAAGTAGGCGGCGATGTCGGTCGTCCAGACCACGCCGAACAGCCAGAGCGGGCCGGCGAGCCCGATGCGGGGATCGTCGCGCAAGAGCACCGGCACCAGGGCGACGACGAGGGCGCAGGCGAGGCTCGCGGGTGCCCAGATCCGCCCCGAGGCCGGCCGGGCGAGGAGCGCGAGGAGAACGAGGCCGAGAACGGTCGCAGCCGCGAGCCAGGCCGTGGATACCGGAAGCCGTGACCCCGCCACCACGCCGAGAAGCACGAGCCCGGCGATGGCGAGCAGCGGCCGGTGCGGCGCGGTGCGGGTGATGGCGAGCCACTCGCCCACCACCGCGAGACCGGCGAGGAACCAGACCACCGCGAAGATCCAGCCGCCGTTCAGCGTCGCGCCGAGGACCAGGAGACCGAGGACGATACCGGAGACCGTGCGGGCGCCGAGTTCCGTCGCGGGCCAGGCCGGGCGGCCCGTCCCGGGGGCTTTCAGACGATCGTCCGCCATCACCCCGCCCGGGCGCTGAGGCCGCCGAAGCGGCGGTCGCGGCTCTGGAATTCGCCGATCGCGGCGAGGAAGGTGGCGTGGTCGAAGTCCGGCCAGAAATCCGGCACGAACACGAATTCCGAGTAGGCGGTCTGCCAGGTCAGGAAGTTCGAGACCCGCTGTTCGCCGGAGGTGCGGATGACGAGGTCGGGATCGGGGATGCCATCGGTGTCGAGGGCGCCCGTCAGCGCCGCGGCGTCGATCGCGTCGGGTGAGAGGCGTCCCTCGGCGACCGCCCGGGCAAGCGTCTGCACGGCGCGCAGGATCTCCTGGCGCCCGCCATAGTTGAACGCCACCACCAGGGTCAGCTTGGTGTTGCGGGCGGTGCGCTCCTCGGCCTCGCGCAGGAGGCCGGCGATGTCGCCCGGCAGGCCGTCGCGCTCGCCGATGATCCGCACCCGCACGCCGTTGGCGTGCAGGTCGGCGAGGTCGCGGCGCACGAACAACTTGAGCAGGCCCATCAGGTCCGCCACCTCGGCGGCGGGCCTTCGCCAGTTCTCCGAGGAGAAGCTGTAGATCGTGAGGTAGGGAATCCGCAGGTCGATCGCCGAGCGCACGGCGCGGCGCACCGCCTCGACCCCGCGGCGGTGGCCCTCGACCCGCGGCAGCCCGCGGCGCGCGGCCCAGCGGCCGTTGCCGTCCATGATGATGGCGACGTGGCGCGGCATCGCCCCGGGCGGGGCGATGCCGCCGGCCGGAGTGGGGCAGGGCGCCGAACGGCCCTGGTCCAAGGAATCCTGGCCCTGGCCTGCCCCCAGCAGGGTCACCGTCTCGCTGTCGCCTGCCATGCTGGCCCCGACCCCGGCGGAGCCGCCCTGCGGCTCCGCGCTCCCCACGCGCTCTTGTCCGTCATGCCGGCCTGGATCTCAGACCTGCATGATCTCCTTCTCCTTGGAGGCCAGGGTCTGGTCGACCTCGGCGATGTGCTGGTCGGTCGCCTTCTGCACCTGGTCGGCCTGGCGCTTCTCGTCGTCCTGGCTGATCGCGCCGTCCTTCTCGAGCTTCTTCAGGAGATCGAGGCCGTCGCGGCGGACGTGGCGGACCGCCACGCGGGCCTCCTCGGCGTATTTGTGCGCGACCTTGACCATCTCCTTGCGGCGCTGCTCGTTCATCTCGGGGATGCGCAGGCGGATGGTCTGGCCTTCGGTCATCGGGTTGAGGCCGAGGTCGGATTCGCGGATCGCCTTCTCGACCGCCGCCACCATGCCGCGGTCCCAGACCGAGACGCTGAGGAGGCGCGGCTCCGGCACGCTGATGGTGGCGACCTGCGCCATCGACATCGCGGCGCCGTAGGCGTCGACCTGGATCGGGTCGAGGAGCGAGGGCGTGGCGCGGCCGGTGCGCAGCGAGCCGAGATCGTGCTTCAGGGAATTGATCGCGCCCTGCATGCGCCGCTTGATGTCGTTGAGGTCGAAGGAGGGTGTGGCCATTCCTGCGCGTCCCGAGGCGTCTGGAGGAGAATGGGAGTGAGGGCGCGCCCGTGCCGGGGCCGCCCTGATCCGGCTTCAATGAACCAAAACCCGACCTGCCGCAAATCGTTACGAGCGGCGATCGTCCGGGTTCGGCGCCTTGCGGCGCCACCGTTACTGGGATCGGCGCCTTACGGTGCCACCAGAGTGGAGCGTGCCGCACCGGTGAGGATCGCCGTCACCGAGCTCGGCGCGTGGACCGAGCCGACGATCAGCGGCAGGCCGCCGTCGCGGGCGAGCGCGAAGGCGGCGGTGTCCATCACCTTGAGATCGCGGGCGATCGCCTCGTCGTGGCTCAGGCGCTCGTAGCGCACGGCGTCCGGGTTGGTCTTCGGATCGGCGGAATAGACCCCGTCGACCTGCGTCGCCTTCAGCACCGCGTCGCATTTCAGCTCGGCGGCGCGCAGCACCGCGGCGGTGTCGGTGGTGAAGTACGGGTTGCCGGTACCGCCGGCCAGCACCACGACCTGGCCCTTGTCGAGGTGGTGCAGGGCGGGCTGGCGGGCATAGGTCTCGCAGATCGTCGGCATCGACACCGCCGACATGGTGCGGGCGGTGACGCCGGCGGCGTTCAGCGCCGTTTCCAGCGCCAGCGAGTTCATCACCGTCGCCATCATGCCGAGCGAGTCGCCGGTGGCCCGGTCGATCCAGCCCGCCGCCGAGACCCGGGCGCCGCGGATCACGTTGCCGCCGCCGACCACGAGCGCGATCTGGAAGCCCTTCTCCACCGCCTGGACAATATCGTCGGCGAGCGAGGCGAGGGTCGGCGGGTGCAGCCAGTAGCCGTCGGGCGCGGCCAGCGCCTCGCCGGAGAGCTTCACCAGCACGCGGCGGAAGCGGGTCGAGCCTTGCTCGGGCAGAGGCTGGTCCGACGACGGAAGTTCGGGCATGGGCGCTCCTCTGGCCGCCCGCGGGGACGGCTGTCGGCGTCAGGTGTCGTTACGAGTCGGCCGGGTTCTAGCCTGTCGTTCCCGGCCCGTCGAGGCGCCGGCCCGCCGGAATCGGCAGGGGCCGGGCGCTGGGACGCGGGCACGAAAAAGGGGGACCCGCCGGGCGGGTCCCCCTCTCTCGACCTTCACGTTACGCGCGAGTCGGGCGATCCGCCCTTGAGGCGATCAGCCCTTGGCGGCCGCCGCGACCTCGGCGGCGAAGTCCGGGGCCTCTTCCTTCTCGATGCCCTCGCCGAGCGCATAGCGGACGAAGCCGGTGAGCTTCACCGGGCCGCCGGCCTTGCCCTCGGACTCCTTGAGCACCTGCGAGACGGTCTTCGACGAGTCGTGGACGAAGGGCTGATCGAGGAGGGTGACCTCCTTGTAGTAGCTCTTCAGGCCGCTCTCGACGATCTTGGCCAGCACGTGGTCCGGCTTGCCGGCGTTCTTCTCGCGCAGGATGTTGCTCTCGCGCTCGACCGTGGCGGCATCGACGCCCGAGGCGTCGAGCGCGACCGGGTTGGTCGCCGCGACGTGCATGGCGATCTGGCGGCCGAGCTGGCTGAGGACGGTCACGTCGCCGGCCGATTCGAGGGCCACGAGCACGCCGATCTTGCCGAGACCCTCGGAGACCTGGCCGTGGACGTAGGACGCGATCACGCCCTTCTCGACCGAGAGCTTGGCGACGCGGCGAAGCGTCATGTTCTCGCCGATGGTGGCGATCAGCTCCTGCAGCTTGTCCTTCACCGTGGTCTCGGCGCCCGGGAACTTGGCGGCCTCGAGGGTCTCGATGTTGTCGCCGGCGGTGAGCGCCAGCTTGGCGGCCTCGCGGACGAAGGCCTGGAAGCCGTCGTTGCGGGCAACGAAGTCGGTCTCGGAGTTCACCTCGAGCACCGCGGCGTGGTGGCCGGCGGACTCGACCGCGACCAGGCCCTCGGCGGCGACGCGGCCGGCCTTCTTGGCCGCCTTGGCGAGGCCCTTCTTGCGCAGCCAGTCCACGGCCGCCTCGAGGTCGCCGGCGGTCTCGTTGAGGGCCGACTTGCAGTCCATCATGCCCGCGCCGGTCTTCTCGCGCAGCTCCTTGACCATCGCTGCCGTGATGTTGGCCATCGTGGGATCCTCTCGATTGGCGCCCCGGCGCCACTCATCGGCGGCGCCGGTCGGCGGATAAAGGGAACCCGGCGCCGTGGCGGCGCCGGGCTTTGAAATGTCAGGTCCGCGGGACAACGCGCCCCGCATGCGATCCGTGCCGGCGTTAGGCGGCCGCGGCGGCCTCGACGAAGCCACGGGCCTGGTTCACCCAGCCGTCGCGCTCGAAGCGGCCGTTGAGCTTCAGCTCGCCGTCGACCTTGGCGATGTCGTCGGCGGACATCGCGGCGATCTGCCAGTAGTGGTAGATGCCGGCGTCGTTGAGCTTCTGCACCAGCTGCGGGCCGACGCCCGTGAGCTTGGTCAGGTCGTCCGGCGCGCCGCGGGGGGCGGCCAGCAGCTCGAAGGGCTCGCCGACATACGGCTCGGTGACGTCGACCGGGACCACCTCGGGCTCGTTGGCGAGCGCCGGCAGCTCCTCGGCCATCGGCTCCTCGGACTCGCCGAGGTCGATGCCGAGCGCGCCCTGGCCGCGCGAGATGCCGTCGATCGCCGCGCGGGCGACGAGGTCGCAGTAGAGCGCGATGGCGCGGCCGGCATCGTCGTTGGCCGGGACCACGTAGGTGATGCCGTCCGGGTTGCAGTTGGTGTCGACGATGGCCGCCACCGGGATCTTGAGGCGGTTCGCCTCCTTGATCGCCAGCTGCTCCTTGTTGGTGTCGATCACGAACAGCAGGTCGGGCACGCCGCCCATGTCCTTGATGCCGCCGAGCGCCTTCTCGAGCTTGTCCTTCTCGCGGGACAGCATCAGGCGCTCCTTCTTGGTGAGGCCCTGGCCGCCGCCGGAGAGGGTCTCGTCGACCTTGCGCAGGCGCTGGATCGAGCCCGAGATGGTCTTCCAGTTGGTCAGCGTGCCGCCGAGCCAGCGCGAGTTCACGTAGTACTGGGCCGAGCGCTTGGCCGCGTCCGCGATGGTGTCGGCCGCCTGGCGCTTGGTGCCGACGAACAGCACCCGGCCGCCCTTGGCGACGGTGTCGCTCACCGCCTGCAGCGCCTGGGCGAGCGCCGGCACGGTCTGGGCGAGGTCGATGATGTGGATGTTGTTGCGGGTGCCGAAGATGTACGACTGCATCTTCGGGTTCCAGCGGTGCGCCTGGTGGCCGAAGTGCGAGCCGGCCTCGAGCAGCTGGCGCATGGTGAAGTCGGGAAGGGCCATGGTCTTTGTTCTCTCCGGTTGTCACCGCCGCGGAGGAAGCGACCGGCGCCAGAGGCTGACGTGCCAAAGGGCCGGCCACCGGAAACGCCTCATTCAGGCATGAGGCCGGCTCCGCGTGTGGGATGGGCGGGCCTTTATCCGATCGGGGGTGGGATGGCAAGGTGAAGCGGGGCGACGGCGGCCGGTGCAGATTGCAGCCCTATCCCCGGCAGGCTACTCTCGCGATGGTGGCATTCTGGAGAGTGTCGGCCCCGTGCGGCCGTCCGTCGGCGCCGGGGTTTTGCAATTCGTCATTGTTCGCGCGAGCGCGTCTGGGCTATTCGGTCGCCGCACGGCTGCTCGCGCGCGGACCGAGATCCGGCCACAGCCGGGCGTGAGCATCGAGCATCTTACGAGGCGAGGCAGGCGGCTTTCATGACGTTTCAGTTCTGGCGCGATGCAGAGGCAGCCCGTCACGACAGGGCCGCGCTCGCCGAGGTGGCGCGCCGGGTCCTCTACACCAACTTCGCCTCTGCCGACGAGATCGCGGCCGCCCGGGTCGTGCAGATCGGGATCCTGGCGCGCGACGCCGGCCTGCGTGCGGAGGCGCTGGCGCTCTTCGACCGCATGGCCACCATCGCTCCGTCCGACATCGCGTCCAGATACGAGAAGGCCGTGCTCTTCCTGCACGAGGGCAGCCACATCGAATGTGCGCAGGTGCTGCGGCAGATCCTGGCCCATCATCCGCACGAGGATCGAACCAACCTCATGGCGGCGCGGGTCCTCCATGCCCTCGGGGCGCATGGCGAGGCATCGGCGTGCCTCGACCGCATCCCGCTCCAGGGAAGGCCTGACCGCGCGGAGTGGGAACGGCAGATCCGCATCGTTCACGATTTCGGGCGCTACGTCGCCGCCTTTCCCAGGATACAGGCCCTCGGGATGGCCGAGCGGATCGAGCGCTCGCCGACCCATATTTCGGTCGGGACGCTGGCGGAGCGGATCACGGCGGCCCTCGAGAGCCGGTCGGGCTTCAGCCTCGTCCGCGCCGGTGACGGCGAAGGGGCGTTCGCGTTCCTCGGCAACGAGGACGAGGCCGAGTACGCGCATCTCTATGTGCAGAATCGGCTCGACCGTGCCCGGGTGTGGTTCGCCGACACGGTCGATCCCACGCAACATCCCTTCCTCGGCGAAGCCTTCAGGATCACGGACGTCATCCGCGACGCCGACGTCGCCGGCATGCCCTACCCGAACTGGATACGCCACGAATATACGATCCTGAGCGTGACCGGCATCTCGTCGCTGACCAACCTGCTTCGGATCGAGCGCCGCCCCGACGCCGCGACCTGCACGCAGATGATCCATGTCGAGCTGCACAACACGAAGCTGCTCTACAAGATCATGCAGTCCCAGAAGGAAATCGGCCTGATCTCCTGTCATCCGGGCCTGCCGGAGCGGTTGAAGTCCGTCCTGGGTTACAAGGCCGTCGACTATCACCACGTGCCCGGCGAGAAGGGCCACAGCCATCTCCTCAGCGAGGAAGCCGTGGCGGGAAGCCACTGGCCGGAGCGCTACCCGCAGATCATGGATGCGCTGTCCCGACCCCTGGACGGGAGGCTCTACATCGTGGCGGCAGGCCTGCTCGGGAAGTTCTACTGCGACCGGATCAAGAAATCGGGAGGAGTCGCGCTCGATGTCGGGTCGATCGCCGATGGGTGGATGGGATCTCGGACGCGGCCCGGGCTGGAACAGCTGAGCATCGGCTGAGGATATGCCGACCGCGGCATGGTGGTGAGGCTGGATCGCTCATCGCAAAGATCGGGTGGCCTGGATCGGGTCATCGATCCAAAGCGATCGAGAGAGTGACGCGCGGATCCGGCCGTGGCGCCTCAACGAACCGAGACGAGACGGAAAATCCCCTATGAAGGCGCTGATCGTCGGAACGTCGAATTGCTTGTTGGAGGGAGGGTTCAAGAACGCCATCAACGAGTTCTTCGGACCCGAGAACGTCACCAATCTATCGCTCGGCGCCTCGTCCGGAACTTTTTTGGCATTGTTCAGATTGATGGAAGGAGTTGATTTTCAGAGCTACGATTATGTATTCTTCGACTCCCTCGTCAACGAGCAGTGGCAATTCGCCAGCGGACGCTGTCCGAGCTACCTGTGGCAGGTTGCCAGGATGTTCTATGGATCTTTGCCCGCCGGCGTTACCTACGTCTACGTTGGCTTCTGCGCCCAACCGTTCTTCACGACGGGGAATCCGATCGAGCTCCTGCATCGGTCGCTCTGTGGAGAATTCGGAATCAACTTCGTCTCGTTCCGTGATGTGCTGAATGAGTTCATCGTGTCGAACGCTCTGACGAGCGACAGCATCTATATCGCATCCGATCCATCGCACTTCATTCTGCCGATCGTTCGACGCTTGACAGGTGAGATGTTGCAGAGACTGGACCTGCTGAGCGCAAAGACACAGCGCGGTCGCGATATCAAAAAATACCTGTTTATTGATAATGTTGTCGATCAGGCTCCGAATCGAAAGGTTTATCAAACCTCTCTACGGAGCATGGAGTATGGTATCTTCGAGAATGGATCTCGGATCAAGCTTCGGTCCGGTACATTGCTCGGCTTCGATCACTGCGAGTTGGACACCGAAGCGTACCTGTGGGTGTATGGCCGGCATTTCTTGCAGAAGGCCCTGCATTTCCGCGTCGACAAGCCTTGGATGAAGATGGCCTCGTTCAACCGGGAGGTTCCCTGTCTCGACGAATCGTATGCCGTCGTCAGTGCCGAACCCTATGCCGGTATCCCCGTCGAGCACACCGACGGCACGGTGCCGCTGGAGGCTCCGATGAGCGGACAGGCGAAGATATCGAATATGTTTTATTCGAAATTGCAAATTTCCGATATTCTGACTCTCGTCGAGCTCGACCGGGCTTCTCGCATCGAATTTTATCGGGATAATATGTGCAGGTCGCTCGTCGATCATATGAGAGAGCATCGCGACGAATTTAAGAGCCTCGCCCGAAGCACGAACTGACGTCGTTCGTCGTTCCACGGCCGATGATTGTGCCGGGTGGCGCTGTATCCTTCTCGATGCAGCGCCTGCTGCCACGGCCATGAGAGGCACACCTCGCCGGTTGCCGGGAGCGTCAACCGGCATCCCGGGAGAGTCTATGGAGTGGGGGCCCGGGACGGGCGGTTACAGCGCGCCGCTGCCCTGACGTGGATCGGGCTTCCTGATGTGGAAGGTCATATGAGCGGAAAACATAAGACGAAACAGGTTGGCGTCTCGGACCGAAAGCCCCATTCGATCTGAGAAATCTTTGAACAGGCGGTCGATATTATTGTCTCTTCTGAGCGTTTCGGATAGTGAATTTTCATCGCTGCCGCTCGTCACGACGAGGAGTCGTCTCGCCATCCAGGTAAAAACGTCGTAACTTGGATAGATCTTCTCGAGCCGCAACCCGGCGCGCTGGCAGGCCAATTTCAGCCCGTACGGAGTGAAATTGAACATCGAATAATCATGGATCTGCTCAAGGTAGCTGACGGCACCGACCAAGGCTCCGCCCGGCTTCAAAACCCTTTCGATCTCTCCGAAAGTTTTTCCAATGTCCTGGATATGCTCGAAGACTTGAAATGAGTAGACAACATCGAATGATTCTCTCTCGTAGGGCAGAGTGAGGCCGTCATAAAAATCAATGCGCCCATCGGATAGGGCTTGGTCTCTGACCTGATCGGCCATGCCCTCCAGATAATTTACGCCGCGCCACAGATATCCAAGATTTTCGATCCAGCGTCTGGATCCGCCGGTGCCGCAGCCGAAATCGAGTATCAAGTTTCTGTCCGGCGCAACAATGGCGCGTAAAATGTCTTCAGGCGCTTTTATGAGAGTGCTATCTTGGTCGACAACGTCGCCGAGCTGAGCTGTGAAAGATCCATCCGTGGCGTAGCCGGTGCCGCTTTGAAGAATGCCCGCAATGAGCGTCTCCAAAACAAGTGCTGCAGAAATTTCACTGCGCATCGTATGTCCCCGTTTGAGAGTATAAATAACTCTCTTGTATTGTTTTTTTTAATATTGGGATCGTTTCTGATTTTTATTGAATTCGAAGGGCGCTGTCAACGTAAAGGGCCAATCGCGGAATGTGGCGTAAAAAAGTCATCGCGCGTTGGCGAGAGAGAACGAATAATAAATTCTGTGATATAAAACGAAAGACAGATGTCTATATACATGTTTATAAATTTTAACTATAATTAAATAAAATATAAAATAAAAAAATGCTTGCCGGGATGTGGGCTATGCTCGGATACATGCCTTCCGCGCGCTATCGCCATCCCGGCAGAGCGTCGATCATTCTTCTTTGAAACCGTATTCGGCCACGCCTTCCTCGTTGCCGTAATACTTGTAGGGTAGGAATTTTCCCGACATCTGCAACTTGACTCGGTCGCCCTTGTTGTTGGACTCGCGCTCCATCGTCATGTTGAAGTCGATGGCCGACATGATGCCGTCGCCGAATTCCTCCTGGATCAGCTCCTTCCAGGTGGTGCCGTAGACCATCACCAATTCGTAGAAGCGGTAGATCAGCGGGTCGGTCGGCGGCATCTGGGGAATCGAGCCGCGATAGGGGGCCTCGTTCAGCATCCGCTCCTCGGCCGCCGAGAGGCCGAACAGCGCAGCGGCCTTGGCGGCCTGCGCTTTGGGCAGCTTCATCTGGCCGAGGCAGGCGGCGGTGATCAGGATCGGCGAGATCCCGCCGATCTCGTCCTGGATGTGCTTCCAGGTCCAGCCCTTCTCGCGCTTGATGTCGAGCAGCTTTTCCGTAAGATCTTCGCGCTTCATGGGCTCTCCCCCTGGTGACCGAACCCGGACGACGATCGCCGACCGGATCTCGGTAGCGATGGGGCAAGGGGCGTGCCAGCGGGGCGGAGGCGACCGAATGCCCTAGCGCCGCTGCTCGCACAACGTCTTCACGTAGGTCCCGGCCTCGGTGCCGCGGCCCGATCCAGCCGCCATGGCGGGGCCGAGCAGCATGCATTCCTGCGGCGAATGAGCCGGCTGAGTGATCACGTCCTGGGCTGTGGCGCGGGTGCAGTCCTTCGCCGCCAGGGAGGAGGCGCAGATCAGCGTGACGACGAGGATGGTGGGCAAGGCGGCCTCCCGGCGGGGAAGGCGGTGAGATAATGCCGGACACGCCCGCGCCAACCATCGCTCCCGGCGATATCTTGCCTCAGGGAGAGGGCGCGAGGGCAGCGAGACGCGCGACGAGGCGGCGCGCCACCTCGTCCTTGGCCAGGACCGGCCAGGTCTCGAGGCCGCCGTCGCGGCCGATCAGGTGGACGCTGTTGCGGTCGCCCCCCATCACGCCGGTCGCGGCCGAGACGTCGTTGGCGACGATGAGGTCGCAGCCCTTGCGGGCGATCTTGGCCCGGGCATGGGCGATCACGTCGGTGGTCTCGGCGGCGAATCCCACCACCAGGGGCGGGCGCCCCTCGCGCCGCTGCGCGATGGTCGCCAGGATGTCGGGATTCTCGGTGAGCGCGAGGGGAGGGGGCCCGTCCGGTCCCTTCTTGATCTTCTCGTCCCCGAAGGCGGCCGGGCGCCAATCGGCGACGGCGGCGGCGAAGACCGCGATGTCGGCGGGCAACGCCGCCTCCACCGCCGCCAGCATCTCGCGGGCGGTCTCGATCCGCACGACCGTGACGCCCGGGGGATCGGGCAGGGTCACGGGACCCGAGACCAGGGTCACCCGGGCGCCGGCTTCGGCGGCGGCGGCGGCGATGGCATGGCCCTGCTTGCCCGAGGAGCGGTTGGCGAGGTAGCGCACCGGATCGATCGGCTCGTGGGTCGGCCCGGAGGTGACGAGGAGGTGGCGGCCCGAAAGGGGGGTCGACTTCTGAGGCCTGGCCTCCTGCGGCCCCGCCAGCAGGGCTGCCACCGCGTCGGCGATCTCGTCCGGCTCGGCCATCCGGCCGGGACCGGTCTCGGCCTCGGCCATCCGCCCCGTATTGGGCCCCACTATCCGGACGCCGTCGCCCTCGAGCAGGGCGAGGTTGCGCTGCGTCGCCGGGTGCAGCCACATCCGCACGTTCATCGCCGGTGCGATCAGGATCGGCAGGGTCGTGGCGAGCAGCACCGTCGAGGCGAGGTCCGGCGCGTGCCCGCCGGCCATGCGGGCCAGCGTGTTGGCGGTGGCGGGTGCCACCACCACCGCGTCTGCGTCGCGGGCGAGCTTGATGTGACCGATATCGGCCTCGTCGGCCCGGTCGAACAGGTCGGTATGGGCGCGCTGGCCGGACAGGGACGCGGCGGCGAGCGGCGTGACGAATTCCTGCGCGCCCTTGGTGAGCACGCAGCGCACCGCCGCGCCGCGCTCGCGAAGGCGCCGGATCAGGTCCAGCGACTTGTAGGCCGCGATGCCGCCCCCGATGACGAGGAGGATCCGTTTGCCGTCGAGCGCGCCCATGCCCGGCTACACCGTCACCTGGGTTCCGACCTCGACCACGCGCCCGGTCGGGATCTGGAAGAAGTCCGTCGCGTCGTTGGCGTTGCGGGCGAGCGTGATGAACACCCGGTCCTGCCACAGCGGCATGCCGGACTGCGCCGCCGGGCGGATCGAGCGCCGCGACAGGAAGAACGACGTCGCCATGATGTCGAACTTGAAGCCCTGCTTGCGCAGGAGCGCCAAGCCCTTCGGGATGTTCGGCGATTCCATGTAGCCGAACTTCATCACGACCTTCCAGAAATGCGGGCCCATCGGCTCGATCCGGACCCGGTCGGCGTCGTTGAGGCGCGGCAGGTCGATGGTCTTGACGGTGAGCACGACGTTCTTCTCGTGCAGCACCTTGTTGTGCTTCAGGTTGTGCAGGAGGGCCGCCGGCGCGGTCTCGGGATCGCTGGTGAGGAACACCGCCGTGCCGCGGACGTGGTGCGGCGGGCTCTTCTCCAGCATCGCGACGAGCTCGGTCAGCGGCACGTCGGTCTTGCGGGTCTTGTTGAAAAGGATGGTGACACCGCGCACCCAGGTCCACATCAGCAGCACGAGGCAGCCGGCGAGCAGCAGGGGCATGTAGCCGCCCTCGAACACCTTGAGCAGGTTCGAGGCCAGGAACAGCAATTCGACGGCGATGAACGGCACCATCACGGCGCCGGCAGCCAGCGGCGACCATTTCCACACCCGCCACAGCACCAGGAAGGCGAGGCCGGCCGTGATCAGCATCGTGCCGGTGACGGCGATGCCGTAGGCCGAGGCGAGCGCCGAGGAGGAGCGGAACAGCACCACCAGGATCACCACGCCGATCATCAGCAGGGTGTTGATCTGCGGCAGGTAGATCTGGCCCGAATGCGACTCGGAGGTGTGGCGGATCTCGAGCCGCGGCAGCAGCCCCAGCTGCACCGCCTGGCGCGAGAGCGAGAAGGCACCGGTGATCACCGCCTGGCTGGCGATGACGGTGGCGGCGGTGGCGAGCAGCACCATTGGCAGCAGGCCCCATTCGGGGACGAGCTGGTAGAACGGATCGGTCGTGTCGGGGTTGGCCAGCACCAGGGCGGCCTGGCCGAGATAGTTGACCGCGAGCGCCGGCCCGACGAGGACGATCCAGGCGGTCTGGATCGGCCGGCGGCCGAAATGGCCGAGATCGGCGAACAGGGCCTCGGCCCCGGTCACCGCCAGGAACACCGCGCCGAGCGCCACCAGCGCGCCGGTGCCGTGGCCGAGCAGGTAATGCACCGCGTGCCAGGGATTGAGCGCCCACAGCACCTGCGGCGTGCGGGCGATGTGCGGCAGCGCTGCCAGCATCAGCACCGAGAACCACACCAGCATGATCGGGCCGAAGAACGTCGCCATCCGGGCGGTGCCCCGGCTCTGTACCAGGAACAGCGGCAGGATGATCGCGATGGTGATCGGCAGCACGTAATGGTCGAGGGCGGGGGTGACGAGCTTCAGGCCCTCCACCGCCGACAGGACCGAGATCGCCGGGGTGATGATCGCGTCGCCGTAGAACAGGGCGGCGCCGAACAGGCCCAGCATGAACACGATGTGCGAGCCGCCCAGCGCCTTGCGGGCGAGCGCCATCAGCGAGAGGATGCCGCCCTCGCCCTTGTTGTCCATCTGCAGGAGCAGCAGGACGTACTTGATGGTGACGATGAGGACGAGCGCCCAGAGCAGCAGCGAGACGGTGCCGAGGACCTCCTCGCCGGTGAGCACGCCGTCGGCCCGGCCGGGCGTGAGCGCCTCGCGGAACGCGTAGAGCGGGCTCGTGCCGATATCGCCGTAGACGACGCCGACCGAGCCGAGAAACAGGGTCCAGAAGCTCGCCTTGGCGTGGCCGTGGCCCTCGGCCTCGTCGACGCTGCCGGCCTTGGTCGGCGGGCCGCCGCTCTGCGGGGTGAGGCTGTCGGGCGGCGCGGCGGGGCCGTCCGTGGGTGCGGCTGACTGTGTCATGTCTGATCGGGGATGCGCCCGCGGGCGGCCGGGATTGCCGCCAAGCGCGCTGATGAGCAGGGTGGCGGGCTCGAATCCTAAACCGGCCCGGCGCGTCCGCCGGGCCCGAATGTGGCAAGATTGTAGCACGGGCCCGGAGGGGCGCAAGGCGCCGCGCCTGCCCCTTCGTCAGCGGGCCCGGGCGGTCGATCGCCTCACTCGGCGGCGCTGCGGCGACCCAATCCTTCCCTGGTACCTTGGCCGAAGCGCCGCTCGATGTAGTCGATCACGATGCCCTCGAAATCCTTGGCCAGCGTCGCGCCGCGCAGGGTCATCGCCTTCTTGCCGTCGATGAAGACCGGGGCGGTCGGGGTCTCGCCGGTGCCGGGCAGCGAGATGCCGATATCGGCATGCTTCGACTCGCCCGGGCCGTTGACGATGCAGCCCATCACGGCGACGTTCAGCCCCTCGACCCCCGGATAGGTCTTGCGCCACTCGGGCATCGAGGTGGTGATCCAGTTCTGGATGTCGCGAGCGAGCTCCTGGAACACCGTCGAGGTGGTGCGGCCGCAGCCCGGGCAGGCGGCGACCAGCGGCACGAAGGTGCGGAAGCCCATCGTCTGGAGCAGTTCCTGCGCCACCTTCACCTCGACGGTGCGGTCGCCGCCGGGCTCCGGGGTGAGCGAGTAGCGGATCGTGTCGCCGATGCCCTCCTGGAGCAGCACGCCGATCGCCGCGGAGGCCGCCACGATGCCCTTCGTGCCCATGCCGGCCTCGGTCAGGCCGAGATGGATGGCGTAGTCGGAGCGGCGCGCCACCTCGCGGTAGACCGCGATCAGGTCCTGCACCGCCGAGACCTTGGCCGAGAGCACGATGCGCTCCTTCGGCAGGCCGATCTCCACCGCCCGGTCGGCGGAGAGCAGGGCGGATTGCACCATCGCCTCGCGCATCACCGCGCGGGCGTCGCGGGGACGCGCCGAATTGGCGTTCTCGTCCATCATGTGGGTGAGGAGCGCCTCGTCGAGGGAGCCCCAGTTGGCGCCGATCCGCACCGCCTTGCCGTAACGGGCCGCCTGCTCGACGATGGTGCCGAACTGGAGGTCCTTCTTCTCCTTGAAGCCGACATTGCCCGGGTTGATCCGGTACTTGGCCAGCGCCTCGGCGCAGGCCGGATGGTCGGTCAGGAGCTTGTGGCCGATATAGTGGAAGTCGCCGACCAGCGGCACGGGGACGCCGATGCGGTCCAGGCGCTCGCGGATCTTCGGCACGGCGGAGGCCGCCTCGTCGCGGTCGACGGTGATGCGCACGACCTCGGAGCCGGCTCGGGCCAGGGCGGCCACCTGCGCCACCGTGGCGTCGATGTCGGCGGTGTCGGTGTTGGTCATCGACTGCACGACGATGGGGGCGCCGCCGCCCATCACCACCGCGCCCTCGCCCTCGCCGATCCGGACGCCGACGGTGCGGTGCCGGGGGCTCGGGCCGGCGATCTCGGGAGCGGCGTCCGCCGGGGCGGTCGCGGCGAGGGCTTCCATGGCTTCCATCGGATACCTTCGGGGGTCGTTCGCTAGAGTCTCGGGGGCGCTTCAGTCGCGGCGTGACAACCGTCTAGAGCATTTCCGGGCGCGGTGGAAATCGCTTCGTTCACGCCCGGAAACGCGGGTCCGACCAACGGCCTCGGGCCGGCCGGTCGCGGGATGCGGCTCGGAATGCCGCGACATCCTTGCCAAACCGCTTCCCGGGAACCCCCACCCGACGCCGTTGTCTTAGCTGATGGTGACGCGTGCCGGCGTCAAGCGCATGACGCTGTGCCGGCCGGCGCGACGTTGCGGCGCACCATTTGCTTTTGCAGTGCAGCACACCACATCCCCGGCATGACCGACATGATCCTACCCCAGCAAGCTGAGTCCGGCGGGGCGACGATCCCCGACGCGTCTCCCGAGATCCTTGGCCACGCGGCCCCCGGCCCGCATGCCTCCTCCGGTCCTCTCGGCCGCGGCCTTGCCGGCCCCCGGGCCGAGAAGGCCATCGCCCTGGCGCTCCAGGGCGGCGGTGCCCACGGCGCCTTCACCTGGGGCGTGCTCGACGCCCTGATCGAGGATGGCCGCCTCGCCTTCGAGGCGATGACCGGAGCGAGCGCCGGCGCGATGAACGCCGTCGTGATGGTCGATGGCTGGCTGCGCGGCGGCCCCGACGGCGCGCGCGAGCGCCTGGAGGCGTTCTGGCGCGAGGTCAGCCTCGATGCCGACCTGCCGCAGGCGCAGCAGACCTTCGTCGACGGGGTGCTGAGCTTCTGGAAGGCGACCCCGGTCGGGGCGTTCTGGAACGCCGTCGCCAGCCCCTACACGTCGAACCCCCTCAACATCAATCCGCTGAAGCGGGCGCTCGCCGACACGGTCGATTTCGAGGCGTTACGCCGCGACGGACCGGCCGACCTGTACATCTCCGCCACCAATGTCTGGACCGGCAAGATGGCGGTGTTCGAGCGGCCGGACCTCACGATCGACCACCTGATGGCCTCGGCCTGCCTGCCGACGGTCTTCCAGGCCGTCGAGATCGACGGCGTGCCGCACTGGGACGGCGGCTATCTCGGCAACCCGCCGCTCTACCCCCTCTATCAGGGCTCTCGATCCCCCGACATCCTGCTCGTCCAGATCAACCCGGTCGAGCGCCGCGAGACCCCCCGCAGCCCGGCCGAGATCCGCGACCGCCTCAACGAGATCACCTTCAACGGCAACCTGATGCGGGAATTGCGGGCGATCGACTTCATCGACGGGTTGATCGAGGACGGCGTCCTCGGGCGCTCGAACGCCTACAAGCCGGTGCTTCTCCACCGCATCGACGGCAGCGGCGGCGCCCTCGACGACGCCTCGGCCTCCTCGCGGCTGCGCGCGCAATGGCCGTTCCTGCTCCATCTGCGCGATGCCGGCCGCGAGGCCGCCAAGGCGTGGCTCGAACAGAATTACGATGCCATCGGGCGGGAGAGCACCCTGGACCTGAAGGCGATGTATACCTGAGGGGATGTGCCCGGCCCGTGGAGTGAGTGTTCTTGTGAAAAGGGATGGCGCGGGTTCCCCCTCTCCCCGCGGGCGGGGAGAGGCCTGAGCTCCGAAGGGGCTCAGGGAGCAGCGAACCGCAGGTTCGCCGCGAGGGTGAGGGGGTGTCAACGGATGTGGCTCCTTCGGAAACACCCCCTCACCCTCGCTCCGGCTTTCGCCTCCGCTCGCTGTGTTCCCTGAACGGGAACACAGCCCTCTCCCCGCCCGCGGGGAGAGGGGAACCCCGCGCTCGTCACCGCCGCGGGGTTTCGCACTGCCCGCCACCGCGGCAGAGGCGCCCCCTCGCACCCCCACCTTTCTCAACCACACCGCGCGCTCCCGCATCGACGCCGCCCCGCACCCCTGACATACAGGGCGCGACTCGGCCGGTCCGGGCCGCGAACAAGCTCTGACAAAAATACCCTGGGAGGTCCCCTCGATGTCGTTCCGCTCAACGGTCGCCGGCGCCGCCGGCCTCGCCCTGTCGCTGGCCTTGAGTGCCCCCGCGCTCGCGCAGGACACCAAGGCGCCGATCAAGATCGGGGTGCTCAGCGACATGAGCGGGCCCTTCGCCGACCAGGCGGGCACCGGCTCGGTGATCGCGGCCCAGCTCGCCGTCGAGGATTTCGCCAAGGAGGCCGGCGAGCTGAAGGTCGAGGTCGTCTCGGCCGACCACCAGAACAAGCCCGATATCGGGCTCGCCACCGCCCGGCGCTGGCTCGACCAGGAGGGCGTCTCGACCATCGTCGACCTTCCGAACTCGGCGGTCGCGCTGGCGGTCTCCAACCTGATGCGCGAGCGTCACCGGGTCGCCCTGGCCTCGAGCGCACTCACCTCCGACCTCACCGGCAAGGCCTGCGCGCCGACGACCGTGCAGTGGGTCTCGGATACCTGGGCTCAAGGCTCGGCCACCGCCCGCGCCATCGCCGGCCGCGGCCTGAAATCCTGGTATTTCGTCACCGTCGATTACGCGCTCGGCCACGCGCTCGAGCGTGACGCCACCGTGGCCCTGAAGGCCGCCGGCGGCACCGTGAAGGGATCGAGCAAGCACCCGCTCAATGCCGGCGACTTCGCCTCGCCGCTGCTCTCGGCGCAAGGGTCGGGCGCGCAGGTCCTGGCGCTCGCCGATACGGGCGCCGACATGATCAACGCCGTCAAGCAGGCGGCGGAGTTCGGGGTGATGCCCGAGATGCGGCTCGCCGCCCTGTTCGTGCAGCTCTCCGACGTCCATGCGCTCGGCCTCAAGGCGGCGCAGGGGCTCCAGCTCGCCAGCGCCTTCTACTGGGACCGCACCGACGGCACCCGCGCCTTCGCCAAGCGCTTCGGGGAGCGGATGAACGGCCGCATGCCGACCGAGAACCATGCCGGCGTCTATTCCTCGACGCTGGCCTACCTGCGGGCGGTGCGCGACACCGGCACCATCGAGGGCGAGAAGGTGGTGGCGGCGATGCGCGAGAAGCCGATCGACGATCCGCTCTTCGGCGCCGTGACGGTCCGCCAGGACGGCCGCGCCGTGCACGACCTGTTCCTGTTCGAAGTGAAGGCACCGGCCGACAGCAAGGGCCCGTACGATTACTACAAGCTGATCTCCACCGTGCCGGGTGACCAGGCCTTCCGGCCGATGGCCGAGGGCGGCTGCCCGCTGGTGAAGTAGCCGGGAGCCTCGTCAAACGAAGCGCAGGCCGGTTCGTCGGACGAGAAATCAGTGACCTGGAACGCCATCCGATGGCAACGCGATCGGATGGCGCTTTCGACCGCTCGACATCGGCGGGGCCCGACCCAGATCAGGGGTTCGCTGTCCTGTCAGGCCCTGCCGAAAGCCCCCGCCCATGTCCGACGCCGTCCTGACCCTCAATGACGGGAAGCGCATCCCCCAGCTCGGCTTCGGGGTGTGGCGGCTCTCCGACGAGGAGGCCCCGGCGATCGTCGGCGCCGCCTTCGAGGCGGGCTACCGCTCGATCGACACCGCGGCGATGTACGGCAACGAGGCCGGGATCGGCCGCGCCATCGCCGCCTCCGGCCTGAAGCGGGACGAGATCTTCGTCGCCACCAAGGTCTGGAACGACCGCCATGGTTTCGACGAGACCCTGCGCGCCTGCGACGAATCCTTGGGCCGCCTCGGCCTCGACCATGTCGACCTCTACCTCGTCCACTGGCCGGTGCCGCAGCGCGGCGCGTACGTCGACACCTGGCGCGCCCTGATGCGCCTGCGCGAGGATGGCCGCGCCCGCTCGATCGGGGTCTGCAACTTCACGGTCGAGCACCTCACGCGCGTGATCGACGCCACTGGCTCGACGCCCTCGGTCAACCAGGTCGAGCTGCATCCGCGCTTCCAGCAATCGGCGTTGCGCGCCTTCCACGCCGAGGCCGGCATCGTCACCGAGGCCTGGGCGCCGCTCGGCCGCGGCGGCGTGCTCGACGATCCCGCCATCCGGGCCATCGCCGAGAAGCATGGCCGCAGCCCGGCCCAGATCGTCCTGCGCTGGCACCTCCAGAGCGGCACCGTCGCGATCCCGAAATCGGCGACGCCGTCCCGCATCCGCGAGAACCGGGAGATCGGGGATTTTGCCCTCGATGCCGACGATCTCGCCCGCCTCGCTTCCCTCGACGATCCGGCGGGGCGGATGGGGCCCGATCCGGACACCTTCGGGGCATGACGGCTCCTTGCGGGGCATGACGGCTCCTCGCGGGGCGTGACCGCGGCTTGATCGCCGGAGCCGGGCCGGCCTAGGCTCCCGGCCCCGACGATCCTTTCGCGAGACAGACCTTGAGCGGCCGCACGCCCCCCGAGACCCGCGCCGCCTACCGGCGCTTCGTGCCGATCACCACCCGCTGGGCCGACAACGACGTCTACGGCCACGTCAACAACGTGGTCTATTACGCCTTCTTCGACACGGCGGTGAACAGCGTGCTGATCGCCGACGGAGCCCTCGAGATTGCGAAAAGCCCGGTGATCGGCCTCGTGGTCGAAACCGGATGCCGCTACTTCCGGTCGATGGCGTTTCCCGATCGGGTCACCGCCGGGATTCGGGTGGCGCATCGCGGCAATTCGAGCGTGCGCTACGAGGTCGGGCTGTTTCGCAACGACGACGAGGACGCCGCGGCGCAAGGGCACTTCGTCCACGTCTATGTCGACCGGGCGACGCAGCGCCCCGTGCCGCTGCCGGAGGCGTTGCGGCGGGTGCTGGAGCCGCTGGCCGTATGAGGGCTGAGACCGATCTCGGCCGTCTCCTGTCCGGGATGCGGCCGGAGTTGCAGCCCGGGACCTACGTCTTCGCCATGGTCGACGATGCCGGGGTGCCGGCGGGTCTCGCCCCGGTGATGAGTTTTCGCGAGGCGGCGGGCACGACCCTGATCCTGCCCGAGGCGGAGGCCGTGCGGGCGGGCCTGCCCGGCGCCTTCCGGTGCCGCTGGATCACGCTGACGGTCCCGTCCGCCCTCGACGCCGTCGGCTTCCTCGCCGCCGTGACGGCGTGCCTTGCGGAGAGCGGCATCGCCGTCAACGCCGTCTCGGCCTTTCACCACGATCACCTGTTCGTGCCGGTGTCGCGGGCGGAGGAGGCGATGCGGCGGCTGCGGGAGTGTTTCGGGCCGGGATCGTGACGTGATCCCGACGATCGAACGAGACGCGGTCCGGAGGAATCCTCCGGAGCGCGTCCCGGTGTGAGTTCCGCCTCGAACTTGCGGCGTTGCGTGAACCGTCTCACGCCGCCCGGAGCCGGTCCAGGAACCGCGTCACCTCGGTGTTGAGGTGCTCCGCCTCCTGCGAGACCGAGGAGGCGACGCTCAGGACCCGCCCGGCCGCCTGGCCGGCCTCGCCCGCGGCATCGGCCACGCCGGTGATTGTCGCCGTGACTGCGCCGGTGCCGGTCGCCGCCTGGCTGATGGTGCGGACGATCTCCAGGGTCGCGGCGCCCTGCTCCTCAATCGAGGCGGCGATCGCGGTCGAGATGCCGCTGAGATCGCCGATCCGCGACGCGATCCCGCCGATCGCATCGACGGCCTGACGGGTCGCGCCCTGGATGCCGCCGATCTGGCTGGCGATCTCCTCGGTGGCCTTGGCGGTCTGGTTGGCGAGCTCCTTCACCTCGGCGGCGACGACCGCGAAACCCCGTCCCGCCTCGCCGGCCCGCGCCGCCTCGATCGTGGCGTTGAGGGCCAAGAGGTTGGTCTGGCCGGCGATGCCGTTGATCATCGCCACCACGTCGCCCACCCGGGTGGCGGCCTGGCTCAGGGTCTGCACCAGCTCGGCGGTCTTCGAGGCTTCCGTCACGCTCTCCTTTGCGAGGGCGGCCGAATCGGAGACCTGGCGGGCGATCTCGCCGACCGACGCGCTCAGCTCCTCGGCGGCCGCCGCCACGGTGGCGACGTTGGATGACGCATCCTGCGCCGCCTGAGTCACGGTGGCGGAGCGCTGGGCGGTGCCGCCGGCGAGTTGCGACATGTCCTGTGCGGTGGCCCTCAGCTCGGTCGCCGAGGCGGCGACGGTCTGGACGATGCCGCCCACCGCCTCCTCGAATTCCTGCGCGAGGGCCGCCGTCTGCGCCCGGCGGACGACCCGGCGCTCCTCGCTCTCCCGGGCGTGGCGGGCCTCCAGCTCGGCGGCGAGGTTGGTCTTGAAGGCCTCCAGGCTGCGGGCCATGTCGCCGACCTCGTCGCGTCGCGCGGTCCCCGGCACCTCGGCGGCGTAGTCGCCGGCGGCGATCCGGCGCATCGCACCGCCGACCGAGGCGTAGCCGCGCACCAGCGCGCCATAGGCGAACCAGGCCATGGACACGACCGAGGCGATCGTCACGGCGAGCAGGCCGAGGACCAGCGCGAAGGCCAGCGACGCCCGCGACTCGCCGTCATCGACCGCCTGCTTGGTGCGCGCATCCAGCAGACCATAGAAGTCGTCGATCGGCTTCATGATCCTGGCTTTGGCGACGTGGTACTCGTCGGTGTGGACGAGCCGGATCGCCTCGTCCCGCGACCCCGGCTCGCCGCTCTCGGCGAGCTTCATCGCGGCGTTCGCCACCTTGACGAGGTCGTTGGAGTTGCGGACCGACTCGGCCAGCTTCTCCTTCTCCGCCGCCGTCACGCCGAGGCGGTCCATCAGCGTGTCGACCGAGACGGTCTCGCCGTCCGGGCGCGGCTTGGCGTCGCCGGCGGCGACGTAATCCCAGTAGATGCGATGGTAATCGACCGGACGGGCCTTGCGGCCGGCACGGATGTCGATGATGTCCTTGTATTGCTGCTTGTAGGCGGCCTTGCCGGTGGCGATATAGGTCCGCCCCAGCCGCGTCAGGTCGTCGGAGGCCTGTCGCAATTCGTCGGCCAGCAGCATCGAGGCGAGGCGGTTCTCGTTCGCCGTTTTGACCTGACCGTCCGCTTGCCGGTACAGCACGACCGATCCTGCGAGCAATGCGCTCGATACCAGGCTGACGATACACAGACCGACGAACTTGCGGGCCAGGCTCATGATGCTCCCCTCGAAACAGGAGGGCATCCTTCCCTAGGGTCGTTAAAATTTCTTGCTCGATGACCTTCGATGGGACCGGAAGGCCAAACGAATACTCGGTCTGATCTGGTGAGAAAAGATTGGAAAAATGGCGCCTCTGGGGAACCGGGAGCGGCGCTGCGCGTTCTGTGCTCGCGCCTTTGCATCCCGAGGCCGGCCGCCGGGTCGCCCGGCGGCCGGATTTCAAGTCAGCCCGCCCGCGCGGCCGCCGCCACGGCGGTCAGCGCCGTCATGTTGACGATGCCGCGCACGGTGGTGGTGTGGGTGAGGATGTGGACCGGGGCGGCCGCACCCAGCAGGATCGGCCCGACGCTGATGCCCTGACCCGCCACCACCTTCAGGGCGTTGAGGGTGATGTTGGCCGCATCCAGGTTCGGCATCACCAGGAGGTTGGCCTCCCCGGTGAGGCGCGACTCCGGAAACACCCGCTCCATCAGCGGCCGGCTGAGCGCGGCGTCGGCCTGCATCTCGCCCTCGACCTCGAGGTCCGGCGCCCGCTCGGTGATGAGCGCGACGGCGTTCCGCATCTTCTCGGCGGACGGATTGCGGGCGGTGCCGAAGCTCGAATGCGAGACCAGCGCCACCCGCGGGGTCTGGCCGAAGCGGCGCATCTCGGCGGCGGCGAGCAGCGTCATGTCGGCCAGCTCTTCCGCGCCCGGATCGAGATGGATGTAGGGATCGCATATGAAGAGCGTGTGCCGCGGCAGTTGCAGCAGGCTCATGGCGGCGAGCGCCTTCACGCCGGCTGCCATCCCGATCACCTCGCGCACGTGGCGCAGGTGGCTGTGGTAGGAACCGGTACCGCCGCAGAGAAGACCGTCGACCTTGCCGAGGGAGAGCAGCATCGCGCCCACCAGCGTCGGGTTGCGGCGCGCCTCAGCCAGGGCGACCTCGCGCGACAGGCCGTTGCGCTTGCGCTTGGCGTAGTAGCCCTGCGCGGCCTCGGCCTGAAAAACCTCGTCGTCGAGATCCTGCACGTCGACGTCGCGGCCGACCTCGATGCGAAGCCCCAAGGCCTTCATCTTGTCGGCGATGACCTCGCGGCGTCCCACCAGGACCGGCCGGGCCAGCCCCTCGTCGACCACCACTTGCGCCGCGCGCAAGATGCGGTCGTCCTCGCCCTCGGCATAGGCGATGCGGGTCCGGCTCGCCTCGGTGGCCGCGGCGAAGACCGGCTGCATCACCGTGCCGGAGGTGTAGACGAGGCGCTCCAGCGAGCGGCGATAGGCCTCGACGTCGAGCATCGGCTTCGTGGCGACGCCGCTCTCGGTGGCGGCGAGCGCCACGGCGGGCGCCACCTTGGTGATGAGGCGCGGGTCGAACGGGCGCGGGATCAGGTAATCGGGCCCGAATGCGATGTCCTGCGTGCCGTAGGCCGCCGTCACCACGTCGGACTGCTCGGCACGCGCCAGCTCGGCGATGGCCTTCACCGCCGCGAGCTTCATCTCCTCGTTGATCGTGGTCGCACCGACATCGAGCGCGCCGCGGAAGATGAACGGGAAGCACAGGACGTTGTTGACCTGGTTCGGATAATCCGAGCGGCCGGTGGCGATGATCGCGTCGGGGCGCACCGCCTTGGCGGCTTCCGGCCGGATCTCCGGCTCGGGATTGGCGAGCGCGAGGATCAGGGGCTTGTCGGCCATGCCCTTGACCATCTCGGGCGTCAGCGCGCCGGCCGCCGAGAGGCCGAGGAAGATGTCGGCACCCGGCACGGCATCGGCCAGCGTCCGGGCCTCGGTGACTTGCGCGTATTGCGCCTTCTGGGCGTCGAGGTTGTTGCGGCCCTGGTAGATCACGCCGCGGCTGTCGGTGACCAGCACCTTGGCCTTGTCGAGGCCCAGACTCACCAGCAGGTTGAGGCAGGCGATGGCCGCGGCGCCCGCGCCCGAGCAGACGACGCGGACGTCCTCGATGCGCTTGCCGACCACTTCGAGGCCGTTGAGGATTGCCGCGGCGGCGATGATCGCGGTGCCGTGCTGGTCGTCGTGGAAGACCGGGATCTTCATCCGCTCACGCAGGCGGGTCTCGATCTCGAAGCACTCGGGCGCCTTGATGTCCTCGAGGTTGATGCCCCCGAAGGTCGGCTCCAGGCTCGCGATGATGTCGACGAGCTTGTCCGGATCGGTCTCGTCGATCTCGATGTCGAACACGTCGATGCCGGCGAACTTGCGGAACAGGCAGCCCTTGCCCTCCATCACCGGCTTGCCGGCGAGCGCGCCGATATTGCCCAGCCCCAGCACCGCGGTGCCGTTCGAGATCACCGCCACGAGGTTGCCGCGGGAGGTGAGTTCGGCGGCCTGGGCCGGGTCCTTCTCGATGGCGAGGCAGGCGGCGGCGACGCCCGGCGAGTAGGCGAGCGCGAGGTCGCGCTGCGTGCTCATGTCCTTGGTCGGCAGCACCGCGATCTTTCCGGGGGTCGGGAAGCGGTGGTAGTCGAGGGCGGCCTTCTCGAGTTGCTCGTCCATGGGGGTTCCTCCTCGGTATGGGTGGGATGGCGGCGCGCGCGGAGCCGTCTCCCGGCCGGCGCCATTCGGGGGCGCCGATCGGGATGGCAACGCTCAAGGTTGGGGTCTGATCCCGCCGCGCAATGGTGGGAAAGTCCGGGCCGCACGGCTGATGACGTGAACCTAGCCGGTCTGACGCAAACGATGTCGAATGAGGCGCGGGTTATCTCCTCTCCCCGCGGGCGGGGAGAGGACTTCATCGACCTTGTCGTCGATGAAGTGAGCTGCGAACCGCAGGTTCGCTGCGAGGGTGAGGGGGTGTTTCCGGAAGAGTCTCGTTCGTCGAGACCCCCTCACCATCGGCTGCCGCCTCGTCTCGCCCCCGACAAGGGGGGCTCGACCCTCTCCCCGCCCGCGGGGAGAGGGGGACATGCGCATCCTCGGTGAGAAAGCCTGGAAGCGGGGCGAGGCGATCTCCGCCCCGCCCATCCCCTCAATGCGCCTTCTTCTTCGGCATGTAGAGGTCGGTGATCGTGCCCTCGAAGGCCTCGGCCGCCATGCCGACCGTTTCCGATAGGGTCGGGTGCGGGTGGATGGTCATCCCGATATCCTCGGCATCCGCCCCCATCTCGATCGCGAGCGCGGCTTCGGCGATCAGGTCGCCGGCCGAGGGGCCGACGATGCCGCAGCCGACGATGCGGTTCGATTCCTCGTCGAACAGCACCTTGGTCAGGCCCTCGTCGCGCCCGAGCGACAGCGAGCGGCCGCTCGCCGCCCAGGGGAACACGCCCTTGCCGACCTTGATGCCCTTGGCCTTGGCCTCGGTCTCGGACAGGCCGACCCAGGCCACTTCCGGATCGGTATAGGCCACCGACGGGATCACCTTGGCGTCGAAGAACGAGTTCTTGCCGGCGGCGGCTTCCGCCGCGACCTTGCCCTCGTGCACCGCCTTGTGGGCGAGCATCGGCTGGCCGACCACGTCGCCGATGGCGAAGATGTGCGGCGCGGTGGTCCGCATCTGCTTGTCGACCGGGATGAAGCCCCGCTCGTCCACCGCGACGCCGGCGGCCTCGGCGCCGAGCAGCTTGCCGTTGGGACGGCGGCCGACCGAGACCAGGATCTTGTCGAAGGTGTCGGTGGCCGGCGCCGAGCCGCCCTCGAACGTGACCTTGAGACCTTCCGGCAGCGCCTCGACGGCCGTGACCTTGGCCTTGAGGTGGATCGCCTCGTACTGCTTCGAGATCCGCTTGAAGAGCGGGGTGACGATGTCCTTGTCGGCGCCCGGGATGATCTGGTCCATCAGCTCGACGATGGTCACCTTGGAGCCGAGCGCGTGGTACACCGTCGCCATTTCGAGGCCGATGATGCCGCCGCCGATCACCAGGAGCCGCTTCGGCACCCCGTCGAGTTCGAGCGCCCCGGTCGAGTCGATCACCCGCGGGTCGTCATGCGGGATGAACGGCATCTTGATCGGCTCGGAGCCGGCGGCGATCACCGCGTTGTCGAAGCCGATGATCGTCGTCTTGCCCTCGTGCTCGACCGCGATCTGGTGCGGGCTGACGAAGCGGGCGGTGCCGGTCACCACCGTCACCTTGCGCTGCTTGGCCAGACCCCCGAGGCCGCCGGTCAGGCGCTTGACCACGCCTTCCTTCCAGCTGCGCAACTGATCGATGTCGATCTGCGGTGCGGCGAAGCTGATGCCGTGCGAGGCCATCGCCTGGCTCTCGTCGATCACCTTGGCGGCGTGGAGCAGCGCCTTCGAGGGGATGCAGCCGACATTGAGGCAGACCCCGCCGAGGCTCGCCCAGCGCTCGACCAAGATAACCTTCTTGCCGAGATCGGCGGCGCGGAACGCCGCCGTGTAGCCACCGGGACCGGCGCCGAGCACCAGCACCTCGGCCCGCATCGCCTCGCCGGAGACCGGGGCCGCGCCCTTCGGGGCGGGGGCCGCGGAGGCTCCCTGCCCGCCGGCGGTGGCGGGCGAGCCGTAGCCCGCCTGGCCCGTACCCGCCGCGAGCGGCGAGCCGCCGACGGAGGCCGCCGGGGCCGCCTTCTCGGCGACCGCGGGCTTGGCCGGTGCGGCGCCGGCACCGGCGCCCTCCAGCACCAGGAGAAGATCGCCCTGCGTGACCGCGTCACCCGGTTTGATCTTCACCTCCTTGACCGTGCCGGCCACGGAGGAGGGGACGTCCATGGTCGCCTTGTCGGATTCCAGGACGACAATGGTGTCGTCGACCGCGATCGTGTCGCCGGCCTTGACCAGCACCTCGATCACCGGGACGTTCTTGAAGTCGCCGATATCCGGCAGACGGACTTCGTTGCTCATCGGATCACCTCGCTGCGGGGTTCGTCAGACGACGAGGCGCCGGACGTCCTCGAGGACGTGGGCGAGGTGGCGGGTGAAGCGCGCGGCCAGCGCACCGTCGATCACGCGGTGGTCGTAGGAGACCGAGAGCGGCAGCATCAGCCGCGGCTTGAACTCGGAGCCGTTCCACACCGGGGCCATCTTGGAGCGCACCACGCCCAGGATCGCGACCTCGGGGGCGTTGACGAGCGGCGTGAAGCCGGTGCCGCCGATGCCGCCGAGCGACGAGATCGTGAAGGTGGCGCCCTGCATGTCGCCGCTGCCGAGCTTGCCGTCGCGGGCCTTCTTCGACAGCGCGCCGAGTTCCTGGCTGATCTCGACGATGCCCTTGCGGTCGGCATCCTTGACCACCGGGACGACGAGGCCGTCCGGCGTGTCGACGGCGACGCCGATGTTGTAGTACTTCTTGAGGATCAGCGCGTCCTTCTCGGGGTTCAGCGACGAGTTGAACTCCGGGTGCTGGCGCAACGCCGAGACCGCGGCCTTGATCAGGAACGACAGCAGGGTGACGCGGTAGCCCTTGTCCTTGCCGGCGGTGTCGAGTTCCTTGCGGTAGGCGTCGGTCTCGGTGATGTCCGACTCGTCCGAATGGGTGACGAGCGGCACGTTGAGCCAGGCGCGGTGCAGGTGCGGGCCGGAGATCTTCTTGATCCGCGGCAGCGGCTTCACCTCGGTCGGGCCGAACTTCGAGAAGTCGACCGCCGGGATCTCCGGGATGCCCATGCTGCCGGTGGCCACCGCGCCGGCGGGAGCCGCGGCGGGGGCGGCGGAGCGGACCAGCGAGCCCTTCACGTCCTCCTTGGTGATCCGTCCCTTCTCGCCGGAGCCCTTGATGCCATTGAGATCGACGCCGAGCTCACGGGCGAGCCGCCGCACGGCGGGGCTGGCATGGACGTTCGAGAAATCCGGGGCCGAGGAAGCCGGGGCGGCGACCGGGGGAGCGGCGGGCTTGGCCGGATCCGGCTCCTGCTTGGGCATCAGGGCGGCGGTGTCGGCGGACGGGGCCGCGCCGGCGCTCGGGGTCGCGGCAGCGGCGGCGGCCGGCGCCTTCTCCTCGGACTCGCCCTTCAGGAGCAGGACCGGGCTGCCCTCGCTCACCGTGTCGCCGACCTTGACCAGGATCTTCTCGATCACGCCGGCCGACGGGGAGGGCACCTCCATCGTCGCCTTGTCGGATTCGAGCGACACGATCGGGTCCTCGGCCCCGATGGTGTCGCCTTCCTTCACCAGGATCTCGATGATCGGGATGTTCTTGAAATCACCGATATCCGGGATCTTGACTTCGATCGACACTGCGCACTCTCCCGATTGATTTGCTTAATACGTCTTTACGAAGATGGAATTCCCGACGCGCGAGGCAGCCCTCGCCAGGGCATCCGCTATCGCATCTCCACAACTCGGTCTGATTGCTCTCTTCCCCTGGAAGGCGCGCACCTCTCCTCCCCCCTGTGGGGAGGAGTTGGAGGTGGGGGTGGTGCAGGAGGCACCGCATAGCTTTACGCGGAACCACCCCCACCCCTGACCCCTCCCCACAGGGGGGAGGGGAAGGCGCACGAATTTACAGGGGGTTAGCTCTCAGAGGAGACGTGTGAAACCGAACGGACATCCGGGAGAGGGGACCTCGCACGTCTTGACCAATCACACCGTCCAGGGGGCCGGCTTCTCCGGGTTCAGCCCGTACTTGGCGATCGCCTCGGCGACCTTGGCCGCCGGCACGGCGCCCTCCTCGGCCAGGCTCTTGAGCGCCGCGACGACGACCCAGTAGCGGTTGACCTCGAAGAACTCGCGCAGGCGCACCCGGTAATCCGAGCGGCCGAAGCCGTCGGTGCCGAGCACCTTGTAGCGGCCCGGCACGTAGGGGCGGATCTGGTCGGCGAAGAGGCGCATGTAGTCGGTCGCCGCGATGACCGGGCCCTGACGGCTCGACAGGCAGGTCTCGACGTAGCTCGTCTTCTGCGGCTCGGTCGGGTGGAGCATGTTCCAGCGCTCCACCGCCATCGCCTCGCGGCGCAGCTCGGTGAAGCTCGGGCAGGACCAGATGTCGGCGGCGATGCCGAAATCCTGCTCCAGGAGCTCGGCCCCGGCGATGACCTCGCGCAGGATCGTGCCCGAGCCCATCAGCTGCACCCGGTTCGCAGCACCCGCCTTGCCTTCGCGGAACAGGTACATCCCCTTGAGGATCCCGGCCTCGGCCCCTTCGGGCATGCCGGGATGCTCGTAGTTCTCGTTCATCACCGTGATGTAGTAGAACACGTCCTCCTGCTCGGCATACATCCGGCGCAGGCCGTCCTGCACGATCACCGCCACCTCGTAGGAGAAGGTCGGGTCGTAGGAGACGCAGTTCGGGATGGTGGCCGAGATCAGGTGGCTGTGGCCGTCCTCGTGCTGGAGGCCCTCGCCGTTCAGCGTCGTGCGGCCGGCGGTGCCGCCGATCATGAAGCCGCGGGCGCGCATGTCGCCGGCGGCCCAGGCGAGGTCGCCGATGCGCTGGAACCCGAACATCGAGTAGTAGATGTAGAACGGGATCGTCGGCGCGTCGGAATGCGAGTACGAGGTCGCGGCCGCGATCCAGGACGACATCGCGCCGGCCTCATTGATGCCCTCCTGGAGCATCTGGCCCTTCTCGTCCTCGCGGTAGTACATCAGCTGGTTGGCGTCTTCCGGCCGGTAGAGCTGGCCGACCTGGCTGAAGATGCCGAACTGCCGGAACATGCCCTCCATGCCGAAGGTCCGGCTCTCGTCGGGCACGATCGGCACGATGCGGTTGCCGATGTTCTTGTCGCGAAGCAGGGTGTTGAGCACCCGCACGAACGCCATGGTGGTGGAGATCTCGCGGCCCGCGGTCTCCTTCAGCTGGGCCGAGAAGGCCTCCAGCGGCGGGATCTGCAGGGCCTGAGACTTGCCGCGGCGGGCCGGCAGCGGGCCGCCGAGCGCCTTGCGGCGCTCCATCAGGTAGGTGTGCTCCGGCGACCCCTCGGGGAAGCGGATGAACGGGATCTCGGCGATCTGGTCGTCGTTGAGGTCGATGCCGAAGCGGTCGCGGAACTGCTTGAGCACCGCCTCGCCCATCTTCTTCTGCTGATGGGTGATGTTCTGCGCCTCACCGGCCTCGCCCATGCCATAGCCCTTGACGGTCTTGGCGAGGATGAGGGTCGGCTGGCCCTTGTGCTTCACGGCCGCGGAGTACGCCGCGAACACCTTGCTCGGATCGTGGCCGCCGCGGGTGAGCCGCCAGATGTCCTCGTCGCTCCAGTCCTTCACCAGGGCGGCGGTCTCCGGGTACTTGCCGAAGAAGTGCTCGCGGATATAGGCGCCGTTCTTCGACTTGAAGTCCTGGTACTCGCCGTCGACGCATTCCTCCATCAGGCGCGCCAGCATACCGGTGGTGTCGCGGGCGAGCAGCTGGTCCCAGCCCGAGCCCCACAGCACCTTGATGACGTTCCAGCCGGCGCCGCGGAAGTTGGCCTCCAGCTCCTGGACGATCTTGCCGTTGCCGCGCACCGGGCCGTCGAGCCGCTGCAGGTTGCAGTTGATGACGAAGACCAGGTTGTCGAGCTTCTCGCGCGAGGCGAGCGAGATCGCGCCGAGGGACTCCGGCTCGTCCATCTCGCCGTCGCCCATGAACGCCCACACCTTGCGGCCGTCGGTATTGGCGAGACCGCGATGGTGCAGGTAGCGCAGGTAGCGGGCCTGGTAGATCGCCATCAGGGGCCCGAGACCCATCGAGACGGTCGGGAACTGCCAGAAATCCGGCATCAGCCAGGGATGCGGATAGGACGAGAGACCCTTGCCGCCGACTTCCTGGCGGAAGCTCAGCAGCTGCTCCTCGGTCAGGCGGCCTTCCAGGTAGGCGCGGGCATAGATGCCCGGCGAGGAGTGGCCCTGGACGTAGATCAGGTCGCCGCCTCGCTCCCCCTCGGCGCCGTGCCAGAAATGCATGAAGCCGGTGTCGTACAGGGTCGCGGCGGACTGGAAGCTGGCGATATGGCCGCCGAGTTCCGACGAGTCCTTGTTGTTGCGCAGGATGATCGCGATCGCATTCCAGCGGATCGCCGAGCGGATCCGGTGCTCGATCGCGCGGTCACCCGGATGGGGGGGCTGCTTGTCGGCCGGGATCGTGTTCACATAGGCGGTGTTCGCCGAGTAGGGGACCGGCGCGCCCTTCTTGCGGGCCCCCTCGATGACCTGCTCGATGAGGAAGTGCGCCCGGTCCGGGCCCTCGACCTCCAGCACGCCGTCGAGCGAATCGAGCCACTCCTGGGTCTCGACCGGGTCGAGATCGCGACTGCGTTCCACGTTGTCCTCCCTTAGGTCATACTCGATCGGCGAGTCGAGCTGCCGCAGGCGTCAGCATTGTTCGTGCCACCGCTATGCTTTCGCAACCCGACTGATATTGCAAGGGTTTAGCTCATCCGGCGGCGATCGGCGTTCTGAGCATCCGCACACTTCGTTTTGCTGCGGTGCGGAAAACCGGAACCGGCTCCGAACCGGTGAGAACCGGACGTTCCGACTTGGATCAGGGCTTGGCAAGGCCCGGATCAAGGCTCGGATCGAGAATCGGACTTGGCCGGCGGCGGAGACGCGCCGAAGCCCTGCTGGAACATCTTGAGAAACATGTTCTGCATCTGGTCCGCCCCCTGGGGAAACACGGTGAACCAGCTGCGCATGATCGCGTCGGGCGAGAAGCGGTCCATCTCGGCCATCATGCGCCGCTCGACCTCGGCCATCACCGCCGCTTGCAGCGGCTCGACGTTGGGAAGACCCACGAACTGGCGTGCCTCGACCGGGGTGCAATCGACCTCGACGCGGAACTTCATCGCATTCTTTCCTCTCGGCCCCCGCACCGAGCTTAGAGCACCTTTTGGCCCGTGGGGGAACCCAAGCGGGATGCAAAAAATGCGGTGATTTCAACGACCTAGTCTAACAGACCGGAGAGCGGGCGCGCGTCGTGCGCCCGCTCTCCGGTCTACGACGAAGGTCGTATGCGCCCCCTCGGCCATTCCGGCGCCGTTGTAAAGCCGCATTGTTACGTCGCGTCGATTTTATTGCCTGCGGGGACGGCCCGAGGCTCCGATCCCCAGGATTCCAGTCTCCCATTCGCCGTCGCCCAAGGCGCCGCCGCGAGCCGGCGCTCCAGGAACGCCACCAGGGCGGTGACCCGGGCCGGCCGGGCGGCGCCCGGCGGCATCAGGAGATTGAGCCCGACCGGCGGCGGCGACCAATCCGGCATCACCCGCTCCAGCCGCCCGGCGCGCAGGTCGTCCCAGACCAGGAAATCCGGCTGCACCGCGAGGCCGAGACCCGCCTTGAGCGCCGGCGTCAAGGCGTCGGCGTTGTTCGCCCTGAGGCGCCCGGCGGGCGTCACGGCGACCTCGGCGCCGGTCGCATCGTGAAAATGCCAGCGCTCCGGGTTCGGCAGGTAGGCGTAGCCGAGGCAGGCGTGGCTGCCGAGGTCGCGCGGGTGCTCCGGCCGCCCGGCGCGGTCGAGATAGGCGGGAGCCGCCACCAGCGAGCGGCCGACGGCGCAGAGGCGGCGCAGGCGCAGGCTCGAATCGGCGAGCGCCGCGATGCGCAGGCCCAGATCGAAGCCGTCGCCGACGAGGTCGACCTGCGCGTCGCTCAAGTGCAGGTCGACGGCGACCTCCGGATGCGCGGCGAGGAAGTCGGGCAGGAGCGGCGCCACATGGGCGAGGCCGAACGACATCGGGGCGGCGAAGCGAACCAGCCCCCGCGGCGTCGCCGATTGCGCCAGGGCCTCGGCCTCCGCCGCCTCGCCGGCCGCCAGGATGCGGGCGGCACCGTCGAGGGCGAGGCGCCCGGCTTCCGTCAGCGCGAGACGCCGCGACGTGCGGTGCAGGAGGGAGGCGCCCAGGCGCCGTTCGAGCCGGCTCACCGCCTTCGACACGGTGGCCTTCGACAGGCCGAGTTCGGTCGCGGCGCGGGAGAACGAGGCGGTCTGCGCCACCCGGGCGAAGATCGCCCAGGCCTCGAAATCGGGCAGCGGCATGGTCCGTGTCCGGAAACGATGGGTTTCGATTGTTTCTATTTCTGGCCGCCGGGGCAAGTCCTAGATTGTCTCCATCGCGGCGACCCCGGCGGCTTTCCCCGCCGGCCCGCCCACCGGGAGTTCCCGACCATGACCATGACCATGACCACCGCCTCCGCCGGAATCGTCTCTGCCGGCTTGCACCACGTCACCGCCATCTCGGGGCCGGCTCGGCGGAACGTCGATTTCTATACCCGCGTCCTCGGGCTGCGGCTCGTCAAGAAGACCGTGAACTTCGACGATCCCGGCACCTACCACCTGTATTACGGTGACGCGGACGGCGCGCCCGGCACGATCCTGACCTTCTTCCCCTGGGAGCACGTCGCCCCCGGCCGGGTCGGGATCGGGCAGACCGAGGAGACGGCGTTCCGGGTTCCCGCCGGCTCGATCGGCTACTGGACGCATCGGCTGGTTGCGGCCGGCATCGCCTTCGAGGCGCCGGCCAAGGTCTTCGGCGAGACGGTGCTGCCGTTCCGCGATCCCGACGGGATGCGGCTCGCGCTCGTCGGCGTCGCCGGCGCGGAGGCCGAGCCGGCCTGGGCCGGCTCCGAGGTGCCGGCCGAGCACGCGGTGCGAGGCTTCCACGGCGTGACCCTGATGCTGCGCCAGGCTGCGCCCACCGCCCGGGTGCTGACCGAGGTGTTCGGCTGGGCCGAGACGGGACGGGAGGGATCGCTCACCCGCTACGCCGGTACGGCCGGGCTCGGCGGTCACGTTACCCTTCGGGAGGTCGGCGACTTCCTGCCCGGGCGCTCCGGCGGCGGCTCGGTCCACCACATCGCCTTCCGGGCCGCCGACGACGCAGGCCAAGCGGAGATGGCGGAGCGGGCGGAGGCGCTGGGCCTGCAGGTGACCGAGCAGCGCGACCGCAACTACTTCCGCTCGGTCTATTTCCGCGAGCCGGGCGGCGTGCTGTTCGAGATCGCCACCGACGCGCCCGGCTTTTCCGCCGACGAGCCGGCGGAGGCCTTGGGCGAGGCCTTGAAGCTCCCGGCCTTCCTCGAGCCGCACCGGGCCGAAATCGAGCGGGTGCTGCCGGTGCTGGCGTAAGCGGTAGAGGCGGCCCGGGCCAGCGCGGCCCGGGCCGCCCCACGTGCCGCCCGAGCGCGGTAACCAATGGTTAAGCAAACATGGTTACCCAATCCTTCCTGGATTTCTGGGAAGCTCGGGTCATGGTGGATCAGGACGACGTTGCCGGCGCGCCGGCTCCGGCCGGTGCGGCGGCTGCCCCGGACGACGTGGCACCCAACTCGGCCAAGGTCGAGACGGCGAAGATCGCAACGGGCAAGATCGCGACGGGCAAGAGCCGTTTCGCGGGCTTGTCCGGGTGGCCGAAGCTGACGACGACGACGCTTGCGGGGTTTCTCTGCGCCGGATGCGTCGGTGCGCTGGCGGGCGGCGCCACGGTGGCACTGATGGGGGCTGTCCAGGGTGGCGGGGCCGGCATCCCGCAGGCCGCGTGGACGCGGCTCGGCAGCCAGATCGAGGCCGGCACCGCCGAATCCGCGCGGCTCGCCACCGACCTGTCGCTCCTGCGCGACCGCACGATCCAGGCCCACGATTCCGCCGACAAGGGCCGCGCCGAGGCCGGTGCCCGTCTCGGCCAGATCTCCGAGCGCCTGGAGCGGCTGCAGCGCCAGGACGGCGACCTCGCCGGCAAGGTCGCGGCCCTGGCCGAGCGCCTGACCGCCATGGCCGAGCGCCAGGACCATGCCGACCGCGAGCAGGCCGGCCGCCTCGCGGCGCTCGTCGAGAAGCTGGAGAAGCGCCAGGGCTCCGTCGTACCAGGTCCCACCGCGCAAGCTCCCGTCTCGGCCGCGCCGGTTGCCGCCGCTCCCGTGCCCGCCCCGACGAAGCACGTCGCCGCGGCGGAACCGGTCCTGACCGGCAGCCTGCCCGACAAGCCGGCCAGCGCCGCCAAGCCCGCCGCCATCGAGGGCTGGGTGCTGCGTGACGTCTATGACGGTATGGCGATGATCGAGAACCGCAACCGCCGGCTCGTGGAGGTCGGCCCGGGCGACACGCTGCCGGGTGCCGGTCGGGTCGAGGCGATCGAGCGCCGCGGCCGATCCTGGGTCGTCGTGACCAGCAAGGGCGTGATCACCCCGCAGGCCTGGTAGACGGCAAGCTCGGGCGGTCGTGAATCAGGCGTCCTGCAGCACCGAGACCGGTTGCCCGCTCTGGGCGGGGCCCTGCTCGGGCAGGAAGCCGGCCGCGGCGCGACGGCGCCCGCGGGCCTTGGCCTCGGCCCGGGCGATCTTGGTGGGATGAAGAAGCTCGGCGAGGCGGGCGAGGCTCTCGGCGTCGTCGAGGTTTCGTGACTCGAAATCGGGCATGGTGGTCCCCCGGGCGCGCGGCCCGTGGTTGGCGGGGGGTACGCATACTCACGCTAGAGAACCAGTAACGGTGAAGAACTTGTACAGTTCCGTACCGCGCGTCACCGTGCAAGAAAAAGTTTCGGCCTACCACCCAAAGACGGTGGCACCACACGGCGACAGTGCCCAGTGTTCTAGCAGCACGCGCATGGGGTCAGGGTGCGCCAACGCACCCCGGGTATGATGCGGCGCATGACAATCTTGCGTGCATTGCAGCGAAGACGCGCGGCGGCGGATTCCGGGAGCCGGTCAAAACCGAAACGCCCGTGAGACGCCAGGCACGAAACCTTGTTCGAGTGCTTACCTCCGGGCCGGGTTCGGTGCGGTCGTCAATGACCGCCGACGCGAACCGGGGCGGCTCTCGAATACAGTCCTGCCGGATCGTTCCGCTCCCCAACCCGCATCGATGCGTGCCGGTTCCGCCGGTCCATGCCGCGCCGCTCAGGACACGATGGAGGAAGCGACGGGGAGCGGGAGCCCCTACCCACACGGGAGGAGGTGATCCTCGCCCCGCCTCGGTCATCCGACACGGAGCTGCAAACCACCGTTCGGCATTCGCAGGACCGAGGCCGCGCCGGCGTCAGCCCCGCGGTTCGGTCGCAGCACGGGCGGACTGGGCCATGCGGATCAGGTCCCGCACGGTGAGCTCGTGGTACTCGGGCGGTTCGGACTCGGCCTGTCGAATCGTGGCCTCGCGGGCCAGGATCGTGCGCTGCGTGCGCCGGGTGAATCCGGCCCGCCATGCCTGCGCCAACGCTATCATGGGTGCCCTCCCGTGATCGTCCAATAAAGGCTAACAAACCTTCACCGTACGATAAAGTCTTGACAGGAGGATTGTCGGCTCATCCGGGTCCGCGAGGGGCGCCGCCCGGACCGTCAAGCGCTTGCTGCTGCCGCGTTATTGGCGCTGAGGCGGCACGGCGCGAATCGGAAGAATTTTGTCCTGGCCTATGCTGATCCGCGCGCGACGGCCGAATCGGCGGCCGAATCAGCGTGTGTCCTCGCGCAGCAACTCGGTGTTGATGGCAAACGCCGCCATTGCCCCCTCGGCGGCCGCCACGATGGCGAGCTGGACCCGCCGTGACGCATCGCCCGCCACGTAGAGACCCGGCACGTTCGTCTCCTCGTAGTCGCCGGTCGGCACCGTGCCCTTGCGCGACAGGTCGCAGCCGAGCCGCGCGACGAGCGGGGAGGGGATGCACGGGCCGGTGGTGAAGAACAGGGCGGCGCATTCGAGCGCCGTGCCGTCGCGCAGGCGCACCGTCGAGAACCGCCCGTCCTCGCCCTCGAGCCGGGCGACCGCGCGCTCCTCGATCCGGATACCGTTCCGGGCGAGGCGGTCCCGCTCCGGTTCGTCGAGGCCGCAGGGGCCGTCGGTGAGCAGCGTCAGATCGCGGCTCCAGGCGGTGAGTTCGAGGGCGAGACCCATGCCCGCTCCCTCGGCCGTCTCGCCCGGGCCGTAGACCGCGAGCGGCCGGTCGCGGTTCTCGTAGCCGTCGCAATAGGGGCAGTGGTGGACGCCGTGGCCCCAGAACTCCGAAAACCCCTCGATGGCCGGCAGGTCGGTGCGCAGGCCGGTGGCGAGGATGATCCGGCGGGCATCGGCCCGGCGCTGGTCCTCCATCACCACCCGGAAGCCGTTCGGCGCCCGCACCGCGTCGACGGCGCGCCCGTCCCAGATCTCGACCGTGTCGTAGCCGGCGAGTTCGCGCCGTCCCTCGTCACGGAGGTCACCCGGCGCGCGGCCGTCGCGGCCGAGGAAGCCGTGCATGCGCGGCGTCACCGCGTTGCGCGGATGGCCCGCATCGATCAGCAGCACCCGGCGCCGGCAGCGCCCGAGGATGAGCGCCGCCGACAGCCCCGCCGGACCGCCGCCCACGATGATCACGTCCCGCATGTCGCCGTCCCGAAAGCCGTCACCTGCGAGGTAGACGCATCGGCGGCTCGCCGGGTTCGCCGCACGGCCAACGAAAAAGGGCGCTCGCGCGCCCTTCCTCGTCCGTCCGTGGGCCTTGAGATCAGGCCGCGGCGGTGCTGGTGGCGATGCCCTTCTCGGTGAGCAGCTGCTGCAGCTCGCCGGACTGGAACATCTCGCGGGTGATGTCGCAGCCGCCGACGAACTCGCCCTTGACGTAGACCTGCGGGATGGTCGGCCACTGCGAGAAGGCCTTGATGCCCTCGCGGATCTCCATGTCCTCGAGCACGTTCACGCCCTTGAACGGCACGCCGAGGTAATTGAGGATCTGGGCCACCTGGCCCGAGAAGCCGCACATCGGGAATTGCGGCGTGCCCTTCATGAACACGACCACGTCCTGGGACTTGATCTCGGTCTCGATGCGGCTGGTGACGTCGGTCATGGTTCTACCCCTGTGTGGGCTCTAGCTAGTGATGGTCGTTCGGGTTTTGCAAGATGGAGGCGAGGCGCAGGAGCGCCCAATCGAGGGTGAAGTCCTCGGCCACGAGTTCCTCGGGCGTGAACGGGCTGCGGTCGGGCAGGCCGACCGCCAGTTTGTCGCCCCACACCGCCAGATCGCCGGCGGCCACCGTCTTCGCGTCGCGCCAGAGGCCGTCCCAGTCGATCCGCTGCCGCATCGATCGCGTGTAGCGGCGCCTCGCCGTCGCGTGGGATGCGACGATCTCGGCCCGCCACGGGCGCGTCGACTGCGCACTCGGAGCCGACAGGTACTTGAGGACGTGAACCAGCATCACCCGCAGGGTGCCCTCGAAAGCCCTGATCTCCGACAGCCCCACCGACTCGACCTCCTCGATGATGTTGTCCCAGTCGAGGGTGTTCGAGAGGTCCGGGCGCGCCCCGAGGGCGCGCAGAGCCGCCGCCTGCTGCTCCGCCCAGGCGACGACGTCCTCGTCGTAGAGGCTCGGCCGATCCGTGCGGATCTCGTCCATGCGGCGGCTCTCCGAGGGCATCGATCCTTGAGGTATCAATCCTGCGGCACGCCCGTGGTCAGGGCAAGGGCGTGCAGCACGCCGCCCATGCGCCCCTGCAGCGCGCCATAGACCATCTGGTGCTGCTGCACCCGCGACTTGCCCTTGAACGCCGCCGACACGACGGTGGCGGCGTAGTGGTCGCCGTCGCCGGCGAGGTCGCGGATCTCGACCGTCGCGTCGGGCAGGGCCTCCTTGATCATCGTCTCGATCTCGCGGGCATCCATCGGCATCGGGGTCGTCTCCTACTCGGAATCGGGTTGCTTCGAAGATATCAGGAGCGTGTGAACCCGTTCATTCCTGCCCGCAACCTCATCCTGAGGTGTGGGCGATCGAAGATCGCTGAGCCTCGAAGGAGGGCTCCAGTTAGCTCGGAGACTTCTGGAGCCCTCCTTCGAGGTCAGTCCATCTTCGATGGACTGACACCTCAGGATGAGGTCGTGGGTGGGACAGGTTGGACGAAGCGCTCGAACGAACCCTCAGGCCGCATCGGCCGCGGGACCCGCCATGAAGCCCGGCAGCCAGCCCTCATGCGCCTTGCGCAAGGTCTCGAGGTCGACGATCTCGTCGCCCGGCAGGGTCAGCGAATCGGCGCCGGTGACGCCGATCACCGCCGCGTCGATGCCTTGAGCGCTGGCGCTGTAGAGCAGGTCGGCGACCGCGTCGGGCTCCACCGCCAGGAGGTAGCGGCCCTGGTCCTCGCCGAACAGGTAGGCGTGGCAGGCCACCGGCAGCGGGCATTCGGGGAGCACCGCGCCGATGTTGCCGGCGAGCGCCATCTCGGCCACCGCCACCGCGAGGCCGCCGTCGGAGAGGTCGTGGACGGTGTCGACGATCCCCGAGGTGATGAGCCCGCGCACGAAATCGCCGTTGCGCTTCTCGGCGGCGAGGTCGACCGGGGGCGGCGCGCCTTCCTCGCGGCCGCAGATCGTGGCGAGATACGCCGACTGGCCGAGCCAGCCCTTGGTGGCGCCGATCAGCACCAGGGCGTCGCCGTCGCGCTTGAACGCCACCGTGGCGATCTTCTCGACATTGTCGACCACCCCGACGCCGCCGATCGACGGGGTCGGCAGGATGCCCACGCCCTCGGTCTCGTTGTAGAGCGAGACGTTGCCGGACACGACCGGGAAGTCGAGGGCGCGGCAGGCCTCGCCGATGCCCTGGATGCAGCCGACGAACTGGCCCATCACCTCCGGCTTCTCCGGGTTGCCGAAGTTGAGGTTGTCGGTGATGGCGAGCGGGCGGCCGCCGACCGCGGTGATGTTGCGCCAGGCCTCCGCCACCGCCTGCTTGCCGCCCTCGACGGGGTCGGCCTCGCAGTAGCGCGGGGTTACGTCGGTGGTGAGCGCCAGGCCCTTCGGCCCGTCCTCGACCCGCACCACCGCGGCGTCGCCGCCGGGCTTCTCGACGGTGTTGCCGAGGATGAAGTGGTCGTACTGCTCGTAGACCCAGCGCTTCGAGCACAGGTCCGGCGAGCCGACGAGCCTCGTGAGCGCATCGACGTTGCGCATCGGCGCCGCCACGTCCTCCGCCTCGATCTCCGGCTGGTGGGCGTTCTGGCGGTGCGGCCGGTCGTAGAGCGGCGCCTCGTCGCCGAGCTCCTTGATCGGCAGGTCGGCGACGGTCTCGCCGCCGTGCTTGATGACGAAGCGGAGCGTGTCGGTGGTGTGGCCGATGATCGCGAAGTCGAGGCCCCACTTCACGAAGATGGCCTGCGCCTCCGCCTCCATGCCGGGCTTGAGCACCATGAGCATGCGCTCCTGGCTCTCCGACAGCATCATCTCGTAGGCGGTCATGCCCGGCTCGCGGGTCGGCACCGCGTCGAGGTTCAGCTCCACCCCGAGATTGCCCTTGGCGCCCATCTCGACCGCCGAGCAGGTCAGGCCCGCCGCACCCATGTCCTGGATCGCGATCACGGCGCCGGATGCCATCAGCTCGAGACAGGCCTCGAGCAGGAGCTTCTCCGCGAAGGGGTCGCCGACCTGCACGGTCGGGCGCTTCTCCTCCGAGGAGGCGTCGAAGGCCGCCGACGCCATGGTGGCGCCGTGGATGCCGTCGCGGCCGGTCTTCGAGCCGAGATAGACGATCGGGTTACCGACGCCCGTGGCGGCGGCGTAGAAGATCGCGTCGGTCCTGGCGAGGCCGACCGCCATGGCGTTGACCAGGATGTTGCCGTCGTAGCGGGTGTGGAAGCCCACCGCCCCGCCGACCGTCGGCACGCCGAAGGAATTGCCGTAGCCGCCGATGCCCGCGACCACGCCCGAGACGAGGTGGGGCGTGCGCGGATGGTCCGGCGAGCCGAAGCGCAGCGCGTTCAAGGCCGCGATCGGCCGGGCGCCCATGGTGAAGACGTCGCGCAGGATGCCGCCCACCCCGGTGCCCGCGCCCTGATAGGGCTCGATGAAGCTCGGGTGGTTGTGGCTCTCCATCTTGAACACGCAGGCGAGCCCGTCGCCGATGTCGATGACGCCGGCATTCTCGCCCGGGCCCTGGATCACCCACGGCGCCTTGGTCGGCAGCGTCTTCAGGTGGAGGCGCGAGGACTTGTACGAGCAATGCTCGTTCCACATCGCCGAGACGATGCCGAGTTCGGTGATGGTCGGCTCGCGCCCGATCAGCCCGACGAAGCGCTGGTACTCGTCCTCGGTCAGGCCGTGCTGGCGCACGAGCTCGGGCGTGATGGAGACGTCGTTGCGGATCATGCGGCATCCTCTCGCCGGTCGGGCGGCCCTGCTGCCCGTGCGCTTACTGCCTGACGGGGCCGAAAGGCAACTCGCGCCAGCGAGACTCAGGCCGTCTGGACCGCCGCGGCCGCATGGCGCCGCCGGCTGCGGCGCCGGCCGAGATAGAGCAGGAGCCCCGTCACCCCGAAGAGCGGCATCGCGAGCGCCGCCAGCATGAAGGCGATCCAGCCGACCGGGCCGAAGAATTTTCCCTCGTGCAGGGCGAGCATGCTGCCGGTGAGCCGCGCGCCCAAGGCCCGCTCGGCGTAGAGGTCGCGGGAGACGGGGCTGCCGTCGGGGTGGAAGCGCCACTCGTCGCGGGCCTGGAAATGGGAGGCGTCGGCTGCCACCGCCCGGATGCGGATCGTCTCGCCCTCGCGGGTGGGCGCCAGGGAGGCGGTGGCGTAGCGCCCGTTCGTCGCCGTCGCGAAGGCCGCGAAGGCGGGATCGAGGGGGACGGGCGCGCCGTCGCGCTTGCCCATCTCCCGAGGTTCCTTGCCCCGGGCCGGCGCGGCGGCGGTCGATCGGCCGGTGAGTAGGAATGTCGCCCCGTCGCGGTACCAGCCATAGGACCACCACAGGCCGGTCAGCGCCATCATCAGGTAGAGCACCAGCATCCAGGTGCCGACGACCGCGTGTAGCGACCAGTACAAAGCCCGGCCGCGGCGGTTGAGCGCCGGCTTCAGCCAGATCCGCCAGTCGCGTCGGCCCTTCGGCCAGCGCAAGTAGAGGCCCGACAGCGCGAGATAGACCAACGCCAGGGCCGAGGCGCCGGTGAGGGTGCGGCCCCAGCCGTCGCCGTTGCCGGGAAGCAGCAGCCAGCGATGCAGGCGCCGCACGGTGTCGAAGACCTCCTCGCCCCGCGCCGGCCCGAGGACCCGCCCGTCGTAAGGATCGACATAGGTCTCGGTGCCGCGCCCGGGACCGTCGGCAAGGCGCACCCGCGCCGCCCGGTCGGGCGCGCCGTTCAGGACCATCAGCGTGACCCGCCGTCCCGGCGCCTCGTCCTTGAGGCGGGTGACCAGCGCGTCCGGCGTCAGGCGCGGTCCCTCGCGGGCCGGGACGGTGACGATGCCGGGGCTCATGAGGCCCGTGACCTCGTCCTCGACGCTGAGGATGCCGCCAGTCACCCCGACCAGCATCAGCACGAGGCCGGCGGTCAGGCCGAGGAACCAGTGGAGCTGGAACAGGGCGTTCCTCACCGGCACGGCCCCGCCTCAGGCAGCAGGGGAACGTGTACGAGCGCGGCGCCGGGTCGACTCATGATTCGTATTCCCGTGCCGCGCACCGGGCCGACCGATCGCTGCCGCAAGATCGCCGGCCGATATTCCTCGTCATGCCGACGCTTATGGCCCGAACGACGAGGGTGTCAACGATTCCGCCGCAGGTCGCAGGCGAAACATCATTATAACGATTCCAGCTTGGGCGTGAGCCCAAGATCATCGGGGCTCGTTTACTTCGATCGTGAGTGCTGCTCACATGTGAAACGCGGACAGGGGCGAGCCGCCGCAGTTTCTCCTTGACGAGTCTCTCGCCTCCGCCGGACTCTCCCATCCGGCAACGCGACGCCGGCCTCCAGCCAGAGACGATCGCGGCCGAGAGGAGAGGAAGCATGACGTCCATCCGCGAGGCGCTGCGTGGCGCCGTCATCGCCGTGTCCCTGTGCGGCCCGTCCGCGATCCTGATGCTCTCCGGCCCGGCCGCCGCACAAGAGGCGGCCAAGCAGGAGGTCGTGAAGATCGCCTTCATCGATCCACTCTCGGGCGGCGGCGCGCCGACCGGCGAGGCGGGTCTGCGCCACTTCCAGTACATGGCGGAGGTGCTGAACGCGCGCCAGAAGCAGTTCCGCTTCGAGGTGCTGGCCTACGACAACAAGGTCAACCCGCAGGAGACTCTGATCGCCGCCCAGAAGGGCATCGACGCCGGCGCCCGGGTGCTGGTGCAGGGCAACGGTTCCTCGGCGGCCGCCGCGCTCACCGATTTCGTCGCCAAGCACAACGAGCGCAACCCGAGCCGCCAGGTCATCTACATCAACTACTCGGCCGTCGATCCATCGCTGACCAACGAGAAATGCAACTACTGGCACTTCCGCTTCGATGCCAATTCGGACATCAAGATGGAGGCGCTAACGAACTTTATGAAGGCGCGGCCCGAGATCAAGAAGGTGTATCTGATCAACCAGGATTACTCGTTCGGACAGTCGGTGCGCCAGCAGGCCCGCGCCATGCTGAAGGCCAAGCGGCCCGATATCGAGATCGTCGGCGACGAGGTGACGCCGTTGCAGAAGGTCAACGACTTCGCGCCCTACATCACCAAGATCCGCGCCTCGGGGGCGGATGCGGTCATCACCGGCAACTGGGCCCAGGACATCAACCTGCTGCTGAAGGCCGCGGCGGAAGCCGGGCTCCAGGCGGGCTTCTACACCTACTATGCCGGGGGCACCGGCGGCCCGACGGTGGTGCGCCAGACCGGGCTCGCCCACCGGGTGTTCGAAGTCTCGCAGGGCGCCGCCAATGAGGGCGATGCCGCCGCGCAGGAGTTCGAGGCGACGTTCCGGGCCCGCACCGGCATCGGCTCGACCTACCCGCGCGCCTTCAACGCGATGAACGCGCTCCTGACCGCGATGCAGGAGGCCGGCTCGTCCGAGGCGCGCAAGGTGGCGCCGAGGCTCGAACAGGCCCACCTCAAGCCGCATGTCGGCAGCGAGGGTTACGTGCGCCCCGACGACCACCAGTATTTCCAGACGATGTTCGTCCACTCCTTCGGCCCGATGGAGCCCGGGATGCGCTTCGACGAGGAGGGGACCGGCTGGGGCTGGAAGATGGTCGGCCGGGTCGAGACCAAGGACACGCTGCTGCCGACCACCTGCAAGATGGACCGGCCGAGCTGACACGGGGAGCGCGGGACCCTTACGGGGCCCGGTCCGCCTCCGTCAGGGCATCCAGGAAGGCGTCGAGCATGGCGGCCGCGAAAGCCTCCATGTTGGCGGCGCGGTCGCTGGCGCCGGTCTCCAGGGTGTGGCGGCGGGCGACCGGGCCGGCGACGGCGAGGCAGGTATGGCCGGCGGCATCGCCGTAGCGGTTGCCGCCCGGCCCCGCGGCACCGGTCTCGCACAGGCCCCAGACTGCGCCGTGGCGCTCGCGCACGAGGGCGGCCACGCGCTCGGCATAAGGTTCGCTGGCGCTGCGCAGGCCCGCCATCCCGGCCGCGTCGAGACCGATCAGGGCCTCGCGCGCCTGGGCGGTGTAGACCACCGCGCCGCCGAGAAAATAGGCCGAGGCGCCCGGCACCGCGAGCAGAGCCGCGGAGACGAGGCCGCCGGCGGAGGATTCGGCCACCGCGACGGTCTCCCGCCGGGCCGTCAGCCGGGCGGCGATGCGGCCGGCCCTGTCCATCAGCGCTTGCAAGCGGCGTCCTCCTGCCTCGAAGGGCGGAAGCGTAGCCGGTCGGGCCCTACTCCGCCAGCGCGCCGTCGTCGTCGGCGCCGTTCGGTGCCAGCCGCACCCAGGCGTCGAGAGCCTTGCCGATCCCGAGGCCGACGAGGCCCACGAAGCTCAGCGACAGCGCGATATGGAGGAAAAGGGACGCATCAGACATCATACTCACCCGACATGAAAGGTTTCGAGGAGAACCGCGGAGGCTACGCGCCCCCCGGTCCCGGTTCATGGGCTCCCTGTGGCTGGGAATGCGGCCGGAGGGCTCCGACCTAAGAGGGTCGGCGGCGCCGGCTTTCGGGACGACGTCATCCCGGTTGGACGGGGTGTCGCACCGCCTTTGGGCGGAACGATGGTCCCGGTGTGGCGGGACGCTACTCCTGGTGGAGACTGCCCCGGTCGCGCCGGCCGGGCGGTGCGCTCCCGCACCTCGGCCGGGGTTCGGGCCTGGATTCGGGCTGGAGCCTGGGAGGCCGTCCGGGTCGTCATGCCGCCTCCGCGAGCACGCGCTCGGCCAGCGCCAGGCCGCTCAGATAGGCGAATTCCACCCGGGGCCCGAGGCAGCCGTCGCCGGCAAAGCCGAGGCCGGTCCCCGGCGCGAACAGGCAGGGTTCGCCGACCGCCCGCTCGACCGCGGCGTAGCGCCAGCGATGGGCGGCGCAGTGGCGGATCCCGCCGAGCGGGACGATGTTCCGGAGGGCCCCGACCAGCCGCTCGGCGACATCGTCCGCCGCGCATTCGAGATGGACCCGCGACCAAGCCGGTGAGGCATGCGCGACGATCGTCCCGTCGCCGGCGCGCCCCGGCTTGCCGCCGTTCTCGGCGATCCAGGCGATCGTGGCACTGGAATCCCGGTCCTCCCGGACCGGCCCGCCGGGCAGGGGAGGGCCGTCATGGGCCAGCATCAGGGTCCAGCACGGCGCGTAGGCCACCTCCGCCACGCCAGGGAGAGCCTGGCCCGCGCTTTCGAGAAGTGCGAGGGTCTGGGGCGACGGGCAGGTCAGGAGCACGGCCGAGAACGCCGCGCCGTCCGCGAGCGCGGTGCCGTCGGCCTCCGCCAGACGCCAGGCGCGCCCGTCCCGCGCCAAGCGGCCGACGGCGCGGCCGCATTGCACGTCGAGGCCGTCGAGGAGGTCGCGTACCGGCGCGGCCATGCCGGGGGTCCCGACATGCCGGTCCGGTCCGCCCCAGGGGGCCGCGACGCCTCGCGTCGTCCAGTCCTCCACCCGGGCGATGAAGCGTGGGTCGCGGGCGGTGAAATACTGTGCGCCGTGATCGAAGCGCAGACCGTCCGGGCCGCGTCGCGTCGCCATCCGGCCGCCGGGCGCACGGCCCTTGTCGAGCACGACGATCTCTCGGCCCGCCTCGCGCAACCGACGCGCCGCCGCGGCACCGGCAATGCCCGCCCCGATGATCGCGATGGTCCCGTCCCGGCTCAATCCTGCCGCTCCCGCATTCCGGCCGCGTCCTTGGCGGTCGCTGCGTCAACGCGCGACAATTCGCGGTGGTGCCAATCAATCGCGCGAAATCTCTCACGTCAGGCGCGGAACTTTTCGTCGCCGGCTTGAGGCCTCGAACTTGCAGGCTTAAGGCCGCGCTTCGTCTTCAAGTCCGGGATTGCCGATCCGTGCCGAACCTCGAAACCGTCGTCAGCGAGATCGTCGACGAGATGCGCCAGCGGACCGATCGCGGCGAGGTGGCGCGCTACATCCCGGAACTCGCCCGGGTCGATCCCGGCCATTTCGGCCTCGCGGTGATCGGCGCCGACGGAACGGTCGCGGCGGCGGGCGATTGCGACGTGCCGTTCTCGATCCAGAGCATCTCGAAGGTCTTCACCCTGACGCTGGCGCTCGGCATGGTCGGCGACAAGCTGTGGCGGCGGGTCGGGCGCGAGCCGTCGGGCAGCCCGTTCAACTCGGTCGTGCAGCTCGAATACGAGCGCGGCATCCCCCGCAACCCGTTCATCAATGCCGGCGCCATCGCCGTCACCGACCTGATCCTGTCGGGCCACCAGCCGCGCGAGGCCTTGGGCGAGATCCTGCGCTTCATGCAGTACCTCGCGCAGGATGCGAGCATCACCATCGACGAGGCGGTGGCGGCCTCCGAGCAGCGCACGGGATTCCGCAACGTGGCGCTCGCCAACTACATGAAGTCGTTCGGGGTGATCGACAATCCGGTCGAGTACACGCTCGGCGTCTATTTCCACCACTGCGCCATCAGCATGACCTGCCGGCAGCTCGCGGTGGCGGGCCGGTTCCTCGCCCATTCCGGGCGCGATCCCAGCACCGGCCTGTCGGTGGTGCAGGCCGAGCGGGCCAAGCGCATCAACGCCGTCATGCTGACCTGCGGCCATTACGACGGCTCGGGCGAGTTCGCCTACCGGGTCGGCCTGCCGGGCAAGAGCGGCGTCGGCGGCGGCATCCTGGCGGTGGCGCCGGGGCGTGCCTCGATCGCCGTCTGGGCGCCGGGGCTGGATGCTGCCGGCAATTCCCATCTCGGGCGCATCGCCCTGGAGCGGCTGACGAAGCGCCTCGGCTGGTCGATCTTCGGGGAGTAGGGGCTCAGCCCCGGTCAGGGCTTGCGCGCGCGCTCCTCGCGGATCGCCTCGTCGTGGTAGCCGCCGCTCGCCGGCATGATCTCCGGCCCGCGCTCCCGCGCCGCCGCCCCGGGGGCCGTCCAGTCGTTGCGGCCGCCGCGGCTGCGGCCGCCGGCCGGGAAGGCGTAGATCTTGGCGGTGATGCGCGGTCCGGTGTTGCTCATCGAGGGGTCTCCCGTGAGGGCCGTCGCGTCGCCGCCGCGGCCTCTGAGATCGTAACGAAGTGTGCCCGGGGAATGCGCGGTTTGACCACGGAAAAATCAGTGGTTGGCTACAATTCGTGCATGCCTGCGCTTGCGCCGTCGCTCGACTTGGCGGGTGTGGCGCGTGCTTGGGCGTCCTGGCGCCGTGGCGCGCAACCGGGCAGTGCGGCGCGTGATCGACGACGGCGGGTGTCGTAAGGGCGCCCTCTCCGGCCCGAGCCGTCGAAAACGCCTCGTCCCGACGATCGTTCCGCCCCCGCAGGAGGGTTGGCACGGGACCTGCTAGCACGGGGATGCCGCTGGCGGGTGATGGGCGCCACGAGAAATCACGGGCTCCATCGGAACCTGATAGAGAGACGCGAGATGACCAAATACAAGCTCGAGTATATTTGGCTCGATGGTTACACCCCGACCCCGAACCTTCGCGGCAAGACCCAGATCAAGGCCTTCGACAGCTTCCCGACCCTCGAGCAGCTCCCGCTCTGGGGCTTCGACGGCAGCTCGACCCAGCAGGCCGAGGGCAGCTCCTCCGACTGCGTGCTGAAGCCCGTCCGCCACTTCCCCGACCCGGCCCGCACCAACGGCGTTCTGGTCCTGTGCGAGGTCATGATGCCGGACGGCGTCACCCCGCACCCGTCGAACAAGCGCGCCACCATCCTGGACGACGAAGGCGCCTGGTTCGGCTTCGAGCAGGAATACTTCTTCTACAAGAACGGCCGCCCGCTCGGCTTCCCCGAGACCGGCTACCCGGCGCCGCAGGGCCCGTACTATACCGGTGTCGGCTATTCCAACGTCGGCTCGGTCGCCCGTCAGATCGTCGAGGAGCATCTCGACCTCTGCCTGTCCGCCGGCATCAACCACGAGGGCATCAACGCCGAGGTGGCAAAGGGCCAGTGGGAGTTCCAGATCTTCGGCAAGGGCTCCAAGCGGGCCGCCGACGAGATGTGGATGGCGCGCTACCTGATGCAGCGCCTTTGCGAGAAGTACGAGATCGACATCGAGTACCATTGCAAGCCGCTCGGCGACACCGACTGGAACGGCTCGGGCATGCACGCCAACTTCTCGACCGCCTACATGCGGGAAGTCGGCGGCAAGGCGTATTTCGAGAAGCTGATGGCGGCCTTCGGCGATGCCCGTGAGGACCACATCGCCGTCTACGGCCCGGACAACCACATGCGGCTGACCGGCAAGCACGAGACCGCCTCGATCCACACCTTCAGCTGGGGCGTGGCCGATCGCGGCGCCTCGATCCGCGTGCCCCACAGCTTCGTCAACAACGGCTACAAGGGCTACCTCGAGGATCGCCGCCCGAACTCGATGGGCGACCCCTACCAGATCGCCTCGCAGATCCTGAAGACCATCTCGACCGTCCCGACCGAGGTCTCGGCCGCGGCCTGAGCCTTTTCGAGACTGGTTTGAGTGAACGAGCGGCGCGGGCCTTGAGGCCCGCGCCGTTTTTCTTGGAGTCTGCTTGAGCGGCTGTGCGCATGAACCCTCCCCCCTCTGCGGAGCAGGCCGGGAGAGGGGACGCCGCTTCCGGAAATGGCTGAACCGTTCTGAAGGGCGCATCCTGGAGTAGCGTCGCGCTGCCCCTCTCCCGGCCCCTGCTGACGCAGGGTCCACCCTCCCCCGCAGAGGGGGGAGGGTTCATGCGCATAGCCGTCTCCGACCCAATCAGGCAGGCGCCTCACGCCGCCTCCATCGCAGGCTCCTGCGCCACCGTCCCGTTCCCAGGCCCGCCATGCTGCCTGAGCGGCCGGTTGCCGCTCAAGCGCCGCAGCAGCACGTAGAAGACCGGGGTCAGGAACAGCCCGAAGGCGGTCACCCCGATCATGCCGGAGAACACCGCCACGCCCATGGCGCGGCGCATCTCCGAGCCGGCGCCGGTCGCGGTGACCAGCGGCAGCACGCCCATGATGAAGGCCATCGAGGTCATCAGGATCGGCCGCAGGCGCAGCCGGCTCGCCTCGATCGCCGCCTGCACGGGAGTCCGGCCGGAAAATTCGAGTTCCCGGGCGAATTCCACGATCAGGATCGCGTTCTTGGCCGACAGGCCGACCAGCACGATGAGGCCGATCTGGGTGAAGACGTTGTTGTCGCCCGAAGACAGCCAGACGCCGGTCATCGCCGCGAGCAGCCCCATCGGCACGATGAGCAGGATCGCGAGCGGCAGGGCCAGGCTCTCGTACTGCGCGGCGAGCACCAGGAAGACCAGGAGCAGGGCGAGCGGGAAGACCCAGACGCCCGAATTGCCGGCGATGAATTCCTGATAGGTGAGGTCGGTCCACTCGAAGGCAAAGCCCCGCGGCAGGGTCTCGGCGGCGATCCGCGCGGCGGCCGCCTGCGCCTGGCCCGACGAGAAGCCGGGAGCGGCGCCGGCATTGATGTCGGCGGACAGGAAGCCGTTGTAGCGCATCGCCCGCTCGGGCCCCGCGGTCTGGCGAACGCGCAGCAGCGTCGAGAGCGGCACCATCTCGCCCGAGCCGGCCCGCACTTTGAGCAGGCCGACATCGTCGGAGCGGGCGCGGAACGGCGCATCGGCCTGGACCCGGACGGAGTAGGTGCGGCCGAACCGGTTGAAGTCGTTGACGTAGAGCGAGCCGAGATAGATCTGCAGCGTGTCGAACACGTCGGTGACCGGCACTTTCAGCTGGCGCGCCTTGGTCCGGTCGATGTCGGCGAAGAGCTGCGGCACGTTCATCTGGAAGCTGGAGAACAGGCCGGCGAGTTCCGGCGCCTGCGCGGCCTTGGCGAGGAAAGCCTTCGTCGCCTCGTTCAGCGCCTCGTAGCCGAGGCCGGCCCGGTCCTCGATCTGCAGCTTGAAGCCCCCGATGGTACCGAGCCCGTTGACCGGCGGCGGCGGGAACATGGCGATGAAGGCTTCCGGGATCGCGGCGTATTTCTTGTTCAACGATTGCGCGATGGCGGCGCCGCTCAAGCCGGGACCCTTCCGCTCCTCGAAGGCTTGCAGGGTCGAGAAGACGATTCCCGAATTCGACGAGTTGGTGAAGCCGTTGATCGACAGCCCCGGGAAGGCGACCGCGCTCTCGACGCCGGGTTCCTTGAGGGCGATCTCGCTCATCTTGCGGATCACCTCCTCGGTCCGGTCGAGGGTGGCGCCGTCGGGCAGTTGCGCGAAGCCGACGAGGTACTGCTTGTCCTGGCCCGGCACGAAGCCGCCGGGGATCTGGCGAAACAGCAGCGCCGTCACCCCGACGAGGACGAGGTAGATCGCCATCATCGCGCTCTTGCGCGAGATGACGCCGCCGACCCCGCGCCCGTAGCCGTCCGAGGCCCGGCCGAAGGCGCGGTTGAACCGGCGGAAGAACCAGCCGAGCAGGGTGTCGAGGATGCGGGTCGGCCGGTCCTTCGGCGCGTGGTGATCCTTGAGCAGCAGGGCCGAGAGGGCGGGAGACAGGGTCAGCGAGTTGATCGCCGAGATCACGGTCGAGATCGCGATGGTCAGCGCGAATTGCTTGTAGAACTGGCCCGTCAGCCCGCTGATGAAGGCGAGCGGCACGAACACCGCCACCAATACCAGCGCGATGGCGATGATCGGGCCCGACACCTCCCGCATCGCCTGGTAGGAGGCGTCGCGGGGCGACAAACCGGCCTCGATGTTGCGCTCGACGTTCTCCACCACGACGATCGCATCGTCGACGACGATGCCGATGGCGAGCACGAGGCCGAACAGGCTGAGCGCGTTGATCGAGAAGCCGAAGGCGTGCATCACCGCGAAGGTGCCGACGATCGAGACCGGCACGGCGAGAAGCGGGATGATCGACGCCCGCCAGGTCTGCAGGAACAGGATCACCACCAGCACGACGAGGGCCACCGCCTCGAGCAGGGTGTGGATCACCGCCTCGATCGAGGCGCGCACGAACTGCGTCGGGTCGTAGACGATCTGGTAGTCGACCCCCTCCGGCATGGTCTGCTTGATCTCCGCCATGGTGCGGCGGACCGCGTCGGAGATCTGGATCGCGTTCGAGCCGGGCGATTGCGAGATCGGAAGCGCCACCGCGGACTTGTTGTCGAGGAGCGAGCGGAGCGCATAATCCGCCGCGCCGAGCTCGATCCGGGCGATGTCGCGCAGGCGCGTGATCTCGCCGTTCTCGCCGGTCTTGACCACGATGTCGCCGAACTGCTCCTCGCTGGTCAGCCGCCCCTCGGCATTGAGCGAGAGCTGCAGGTCGAGGCCTGGGATCGCCGGCGAGGCGCCGATGGTGCCGGCCGCCGCCTCGACGTTCTGGGCCTGGATCTCGCGCACCACGTCGCCTGCCGACAGGCCGTGCTCGGCCACTTTCTGCGGGTCGAGCCAGATCCGCATCGCGTAGTCGCCCGAGCCGAACAGCTGAACCTGGCCGACGCCGTCGAGGCGGGCGAGGCGATCCTTGATGTTCAAGACCGCGTAGTTGCGCAGATACGTCATGTCGTACCGGCCGTTCGGCGAGACGAGGTGGACCACCATTGTCAGGTCGGGCGAGGACTTCACCGTGACGATGCCGAGCTGGCGCACGATCGCCGGCAGGCGCGGCTCGGCCTGCGAGACCCGGTTCTGGACCAGCTGCTGCGCCTTGTCGGGGTCGGTGCCGAGGCGGAACGTGACGGTCAGCGTCATGATGCCGTCCGTCGTCGCCTGGCTCGCCATGTAGAGCATGCCCTCGACGCCGTTGATCTGCTCCTCGATCGGCGTCGCCACGGTCTCGGCGATGACCTTGGGGTTGGCGCCCGGGAAGGTCGCCCGCACCACGACGGAGGGCGGCACCACGTCCGGATATTCGGAGATCGGCATCGCGAACAGCGACAGCAGCCCGCCGATGACGATGAGCACCGAGAGCACGCCCGCGAAGATCGGGCGGTCGATGAAGAACTTGGAGAGATTCATGCCGCCCTCCGGGGGCGAAAGGGATCGCGGCAGCCGCGGTGCGGAAGCCGTTTCACGGACGAGAGAGTATGAGGTCGCGGGATCCCCTCTCCCGGCGATGCCGGGCAAGCCCGGTATCGCCGGGAGAGGAGAACTGGGATCTGTTTCATGATGCTTGAGGGCTTCAGATCAGACTGACAGCCTGTTTGATTGCTTGGCGTATTCCATCCGACCCGCGACCTCATCCTGAGGTGTCGGCGATCGTAGATCGCACACGATCAAAGATCGACCAACCTCGAAGGAGGGCTCGAGACGTCTCTGAGAGCCTGTTTGACTTGCGACGACACAATCGCGAGGGGATTTTCCATCCTACCCTCCACCTCATCCTGAGGTGCGGGCGATCGAAGATCGCTGAGCCTCGAAGGAGGGCTCCAGGGATTTCGGCGGCTTCTGGAGCCCTCCTTCGAGGTCAGTCCATCTGCGATGAACTGATACCAACGGCCCTAAACTTTGACCTTCGCCCAGTCGCGCGCTGTGATTGAGGTCACGAGGTCCGGGTTGTTGGCGAAGAAGTTCCAGGCGTCGCAGCAAGCCTCGACGATCTGCCTGTAGTCACGGAACACCCGATTGGCGAGCTTGTTCTGGCGCACGTATTGCCAGACCAGTTCCATCGGGTTCAGCTCCGGCGAGGACGCCGGCAGATGCAACAGCGTGATGTTGTCCGGCACCGCCAGGCCACGCGGTCGGCGTGTCTTGGCGGTGCCGTGATAGCCGGCCCCGTCCAGCACCAGGATCGCGTGTGCGCCCTCGGCCACCTGCTTGCTGATCTCGGCCAAGTGCAGCGACATCATCGCGGTGTTGACCGTCGGCAGCACCAAGGCCGCGCTGGTCGCGCGCGCCGGGCAGGCCGCGCCGAACACGTACGCCCACTTGTAGCGTTGGTCGCGGGGCGCCCGCGGGCGCGTGCCCTTGCGCGCCCAGACCCGCGTCAGCGTGCCCTGCTGGCCGACGCGCGCCTCGTCCTGAAACCAGATCTCGAGCGGCTTGGCGCGGACGGGTTCGGGCAGGACCTCTGCCACGCGCGCGGCGAAGTTTTTTTAAATGCTTCCTGGATCTCCTCGTCGGCCTTGGGATGCTGCGGGCGCACCGAAAGCCGCACGAAGCCAAGCTCCGCCAGGTGCTTGCCAACGGTGCGCTCGTGCATCTCGACCCCGAACAGATCCTTGATCCGCGCCTGAAGGTCGACCCGGCGCCAGCGCACCACGCCATCGGTGTCGACGTCCGGCCCCGCCTCGACCAGCGCGGCCAACTGCTGCTTCTGGTCGGTCGTCAGCTTGGCGGCCCGGCCTGGCGCCTTGCGGTCGCTCAGACCTTCAAGCCCCTCGGCGTTGTAGCGGTGGACCCAATCGCGCAGGGTCTGGCGGTCCATGCCGCAGGAGCGGGCCGCCGTGGTGCGATCGGCACCCTCCAGCACCAGCGCGAGCGCCAGCATGCGACGCGCCGCCGGAATGCTCGGCGCCTTGGACGATGCTGCGCGCAACGCCTCAGCGCTCAGATCCGTGCGGGTGATGGCGATCCCGGTCATGGCACGCTCTCCTGATCCGTGAACCGAATCAGAACTGGAACCCGCGCGCAACACGCCGAGTCAGCCTCACCGGCCGTTGGTATGACACCTCAGGATGAGGTCGAGGGTGGGATAGCAAACACCTGCGATGCTGCTCTCGCAATTCAAACAGGCTCTGAGATAACCCTCACCGTTGCGCCAGCTTCCCCGTCCCCGGCTCCTGCATCGGCCGCGCGCCCATCGCCACCGGCGACGGGCTGACGAGGCTGCCCGGGCGTATCCGCTGCAAGCCGTTGACGACGATTCGCTCGCCCCCCGACAGGCCGGAGGTGACGACCCGCAGGCCCTCGACCGTCCGGCCGAGGGTGACGGCGCGGAACTCGGCCCGGCTGTCGGCCCCGACCACCAGCACGAAGCGCTTGTCCTGGTCGGTGCCGACCGCCCGCTCGTCGACGAGGAGCAGCCGCTCGGGGGCCGCCTGGCCGAGGCGCAGGCGGGCGAACTGGCCGGGAATGAGGTGCCCGTCGGCATTGGCGATCGTTGCGCGCACCCGCACCGTGCCGCTGCGGCCATCGACCTTGTTGTCGATGAACTGGAGGTGCCCGGTCGCGCGCTCGCCGTCGGCGGTCGCCATCTCGACCGGGATGCGGTCCAGCCGGCCGCGCCGGCCGGAGGGCTCGGCGATCGAGCCGAGCGCCTTCAGCACCACCGCCTCGTCGGCGTCGAAACTCGCATAGATCGGATCGACCGAGACGAGGGTCGTCAGCACCGCCGCTCCCGCCCCCGTCGCCACGAGGTTGCCGGGGGTGATCTCCCGGCGCCCGACCCGGCCGCCGACCGCGGCCCGCACCTGCGTGTAGTCGAGGTTGAGGCGCGCCGCCGCCAGGGTCGCCTTGGCGGCATCGAGATTGGCCTTGGCTTCCTTGAAGGCGTTCGCCCGCACGTCGAGGTCGCGCGCGGTCACGATGCGCTGGTCGGAGAGGCGCTGCCCGCGCTCGTAGTCGCTCGCCGTCAGGGCCAGGCGCGCCTCGGCGCCGGCCACCTGCGCTTCCAGGCGCTGGACTTCCGCGGCGTAGGGCGCGGGGTCGATGGTCACCAGGAGGTCGCCGGCCTTTACCAGCGCGCCTTCCGCGAAATGCGTCGCCTGCACGGCGCCGCCGACCCGGGCGCGCACGTCGATCCGCTCGACCGCCTCGAGCCGGCCCGAGAATTCGTCGAACAAAACCACGTCGCGGGGCTCGACCGTCGCAACCGGCACCGGTACCGCCGGCTCGGCCGGCGGCGTCGCGGCGGCGGCCTGCCCTGAGGACAAGCGCGGCAGCGGCAGGTAAGGAGTGGAGGCCCCGGCGAGCAGCGCGAGGGCGAGGCCGGCCGCGACGAGGAGCGGGGGACGGGAGGGGACGACAGAAGGCTCGGGATTCACGACCGGCTCCGACATCTGTAAGGTTCGTTACACATGTCGACGTGGACGCCGGCCGTCAAGCGACTTATCTATCAATCGATATAAAAAGTGGAGCCGGCGGACGATGACGATGGGGCGGCCCCGGGCCTTCTGCACGGAGAAGGCCCTCGACGAGGCGATGGAGGTGTTCTGGCGCCACGGCTATGACGGGGCGACGCTGGCGATGCTGACCAAGGCGATGGGCATCAAGCCGCCGAGCCTCTACGCCGCCTTCGGCAGCAAGGAGGGCCTGTTGAAGGCCGCCCTCGACCGCTATGCCGAGCGCCGCTCCGCGCACATGCGCTACGTGCTGGCCGGCGCGACCGCCCGCGACGTGGCCGAGCGCTTCCTGTCGAGCATCGCCGAGAGCCACACCGATCCGGCGAACCCGCCCGGCTGCCTGCTGGTCCAGGGGGGGCTGGCCTGCGGCGCCGGTTCCGAGAACATCCCGTTCGAGCTCGCCGCCCGCCGCGCCCAGACCGAGGCCGAACTGCGTGAGCGCTTCGTGCGGGCGAAGGCCGAGGGCGACCTGACCACGGGCGACCTGACCACGGGCGACCTGGCGGACGACGCCGACCCGGCGGCGCTCGCCCGCTTCCTGTCGACGGTCGCCTCGGGGATGGGGGTACTGGCCTCCTCGGGCGCCGACCGCGAGGCGTTGCGCGAGGTGGCCCGCGTGTCGCTCGGGGCGTTCCCGCGGGGCGATGCGACGACCGGTCCGGATTGACCGGAATCCGACGTGGCCGCACGGGCCGCCGAGTCCGGAGCCTGCCCATGGAACGAATCCCCGTTCGTCACGGGAAAATGCATCTAAATCAAAGACCTGGAGCAGCACCCACTGACATCGTGATCGCACGCCGTTCTCGTCGTCGCGACCGATTCCGTTCGATCAGCCGTGACCGGCCCCTGCCCGAGGTGATTGCGCTGACGGCTCAGCGTCTTCGGTCGGTAGCGGGGTTAAGTATTCGGCATAACTGCCGTGGGGTCAGCTTTTTACAAAAAATTATTTCGCCTCTGGTTTCGTGTCTGCCCGGGGGCATCCGCCCCACCCCCTACAGGCCCAGTGCCAAGCCCTCAAGGCAAGCAGTGCGTCGCGAGCTGGATCACCGCATGTTTTCCATGTCCAAGCTGGCCGTCAGGCTGCCCTCGACCATCGTCGGTCTCGCGCTCGTCAGCGCGACGGTCATGGGCGGCCTGAGTTGGTATTCGGCCAAGAACAGCCTCGTCTCTGCCGTCCAGGACCGGCTCGCGCTGTCCGCGACGGCGACCGGCCACGGCATCGCCCTGGTCGCCGATCAGGCCAGGACCGATTTCACCGCCGCCGCCGGTCACCCGCAGGTGGCCTCGAACTTCACCGACCTGATCGAGAACCTCGATCCGGGCAAGCCGGACTATGCCGGGATCCTGGCGGCCTTCCGGGCCCCGCCGAGCCCCGAGGCGCGGCTCGCCTTCGACGGCACCACGACCAACACCATGTATGGCCGCCGGCACGTCAAGGTGCAGGAGGTGGCCCGCAAGCTCCTGAGCCAGCCCGGTCACGCCGACCTGCTGTTCCTCGATCCGAACGGACGCATCGTCTACACGGCGACGAAGGGCGACGACTTCGCCGCCTCGGTCACCGACCCGGCCCTGCGCGACACCGGCCTCGCCCGGCTGTTCGAGCAGATGAAGGGGGCCGGGCCCGACGCGGTGTCGTTTGCCGACTTCTCCGCCTATCCGGTCGGCGGCACGCCCGCGGCCTTCATCGGCAAGGCGATGAGCCGGCGTGCCAACGTCGCCATGGGCACCGCGCAGGCGGTGGAGCGGGCCGGCTACATCGTGATGCGGATGTCGCCCGCCCTGTTCGACGCGACCCTGGCGCAGCGCGCCGGCCTCGGCGAGACCGGCCAGGCCCTGGTGGTCGGTGCCGACGGGCTCCTGCGCGGCAAGCCGCCGCTCTCGGCAGGCGTCGCGGCCGGCATGCCCGCAAGCGCGCTCGGCATCGCCCCGGACCGCCTCGCCGCGAAGGCGCCGTTCTCCTACGCGGCGTCCGACGGCCGCCACATGGCGGTCGCCGCCACGGTGCCGGTCCTCGGCGCCCCCTGGACCATGCTGGCGGAGCAGTCGGAGGCCGAGGCGCTCCGGGCGGTGGACGAGCTGTCCCGCCTCCTCGTGATGATCGGGCTTGCCGTGCTCGCCGGCACGGCGGTGCTCGGGCTCCTGATGTCGCGGGCGATCGTGCGTCCCCTCGCGGCGCTCACGACGGCGATCAAGGCGCTGGCCGCCCGCCAGACCCTCGACGAGGTGCCCGGCCACCGGCGCCGCGACGAGATCGGCGACATCGCCCGGGCCGTGGTGATGATCCGCGACGTGTCGCTGGAAGAGGCGGCCCAGCAGCTCCAGACCACCGAGGCCGCGCGCCTGCGCGAGGAGCAGGCCCGCCGCAGCATGCTGCGCGACCTCGCCGACCGGTTCGAGGTCTCGGTCGGCGGCATCGTGGCGCGGGTCTCGGGCGCGGCCGAGGGTCTGAGCGGGGCCTCCGGTGCCGTGACGCGGGCGGTCGACGGAACCGCGTCCCGCTCGGTCAGCGTCGCGTCCACCGCCCGGCAGACCAGCGGCAATGTCGGCGCCGTCGCGGCGGCAGCGGAGGAGTTGGGCGCGACCGTGGCGGAGATCGGCCGGCAGGTCGTGCAGGCCGCCGGCATGTCGGCCGAGGCGGTGGCCCAGGCCCAGGCCGCCGGCGGGACGATGGCGGACCTGTCCGCGGCGGCCGCCCGCATCGGCGACGTCGTCGGCCTCGTCTCGCAGATCGCCAGTCAGACCAACCTGCTGGCGCTCAACGCCACCATCGAGGCGGCCCGCGCGGGCGCGGCCGGACGCGGCTTCGCGGTGGTCGCGGCGGAGGTGAAGGAACTCGCCGGCCAGACGGCACGAGCCACCGACGAGATCGGCCGCCACGTCGCGGCGATCCAGTCCACCAGCCAGGGCGCCGGGGAGGCGATCGCCGGCGTCACCGCGCAGATCGAGGCGATGAGCCAGGTCACCACCGGCATCGCCTCGGCGATCGAGGAGCAGGGCGCGATGACCCACGAGATCGTGCGCCAGATGGCCGAGGCGACCGACGGCACCTCCGCGATGACCCGCGACATCGCCGAGGTCGCCGATGCCGCCGAGACGGCAGGCCGTGCGGCCTGCGAGGTGGCGCAGGTCTCCGACGACCTGTCGGACCAGTGCGCCCGCCTGCGCCAGGAGGTCGACGGCTTCCTGGCCAGCGTGCGGGCGGCCTGACCGGGGCCGGCGGGCCGAGGATCATGGGACGGGTGGAGGCGACGCCCGGGCACGACGCCCGAGGCGCCGCTTCATCGTGTCGGACCAGGCATTGGGCCGAGGCGATCATCTATGGTCCCTGCGGCAAGACCGTGAACCGGGCCGCTTTTGACCGCCCCGAAGCCCGGAAATCCAAGCATCTGGAGCGCTGATCATACGAAATCAGGAAGATCACTTCCAGATTTCGTATGATCAGTCCGCGCGGCGCCTGAGCAAAGCCGCTTTCCGCATCGCAAAGCGATCAATCGGAAACCGTATGAGTTGCACACCGGCTTCGCGGTCCCTGGCGAACGAAACCTGTGGCATGGTGAGGGCGCCGTCGGCGGAGAGATCGGTTCGTCTTTGGTGTGCCAGACCCCGCGTATCAGTTGGATCCGGGCTCCTCTTCAGTCCCCTCGCTTGCGTCACGGGCCGGTCCTCGGGCCAGCCCCGGAGCGCGTCATTTAGATTTGATCTCACGGGAGCCTGCGCCGGCGGCCTGACGGCAAGGAGATCGTGATGAAGGTCCTCTACCCCCGCTGCGCCGCCCTCGATGTTCACAAGGACACCGTCGTCGCAGCCATCCGTCTGGCCGAGAGCAGCGAGGTTCAGCGTGAGGTGCGTACGTTTGCCACCACCACGCCCGCTCTGCTCGACCTCTCCGCCTGGCTCGACGAGCACGCCTGCACCCATGTCGCCATGGAGGCGACCGGCATCTACTGGCGCCCGGTCTGGCAGGTCCTCGACGCCGACAGCCGCACCCTGATCCTGGCCAATGCCGCCCATGTCAAGAACGTGCCCGGCCGCAAGACCGACGTCGCCGACGCGGTCTGGCTCTCCGACCTGCTCGCCCACGGCCTGATCCGCGCCAGCTTCGTGCCCGAGGCTCAGACCCAGGCGATGCGCGACCTGCTGCGCACCCGCAAGCAACTGGTCCGCGAGCAGGCCAGCCACGTCCAGCGCATCCAGAAGACCCTCGAGGAGGCCAACCTCAAGCTCGCCTCGGTGCTCACCGACATCATGGGCCAGTCCGGTCGCGCCGTGCTCGACGCGCTGGTCAAGGGCGAGCGCGATCCGGCTGGGCTGCAGGCGCTGGTCAGCCCGCGGGTGAAGGCGGCGCCCGAGGCGATCCGGGCCGCGCTCACGGGCCGGATCGGGGATCACCACCGTTTCCTGCTCGGTGTGCATCTACGCCAGTACGACGGGTTGGGGCGAGCGATCGCGGAGATCGACGCGCAGGTGGAGCGCGACCTCGGCCCTTTCCGGGAAGCGGTGAAGCTGCTGGTGACGATCCCGGGCATCAGTGACCTCACCGCGCAGGTGATCCTCTCCGAGATCGGCCCCGACATGAGCCGCTTCCCGACCGCCGGCCATCTGATCTCCTGGGCCGGGCTGTGCCCGAGGAACGACGAGAGCGCGGGCAAGCGGCGCTCGACACGGCTGCGCAAGGGGGCGCCCTGGCTCAAGACGGCGCTGGTCCAGGCAGCCTGGGCCGGGATACGCAAGAAGACGAGCTACATCAGGGCGCAGTTCCAGCGTCTGCGAGGCCGGCGTGGTCCCAAGAAGGCGATCTGCGCCGTGGCAGCTTCGATACTAACGGCGATCTCAAACCCGTAGAGCCAGTTTCTATTTAGGGATTGCTGGGGTTGCAGAACCAACAGCGCAGAGAAGCCTTCCATCCCATTCGCGACCTCATCCTGAGGTGTCGGTCCATCTCGATGGACCGACACCTCAGGATGAGGTCGTGTGTGGGACGGACTACGCTGATCAGACAAGCAAGATCTGACAGAAGATCCCCCTACGCCAGCCGCCAGTCGATCGGTTCCAGCCCGTTCTCCTCCAGCCATGCATTGGCCCGCCCGAACGGCCGGCTGCCGCGGAAATCCGCCTTGCGGTTGAGGGGCGAGGGGTGACCGGCCTCCAGAACCAGATGCTTGGTGCCATCGATCAGGGCGGCGCGCTGGCGGGCCGGTGCGCCCCAGAGCAGGAAGGCCACCGCCGGGCGCTCCGCCGAGACCGCTTGGACCGCCTGATCGGTCAGCGCCGACCAGCCGAGCTTCATGTGGGCGCCGGACTTCCCCGCCTCGACGGTGAGCGCCGCATTGAGGAGCAGCACGCCCTGGCGCGCCCAGGGGGTGAGGTCGCCGGAGGTCGGCACCGGGGAGCCGGTCTCCTCCGCCATCTCGGCCAGGATCACCTTGAGCGAGGCCGGCAGCCGGCGCCTGCCGACATACGAGAAGGCGAGGCCGTGGGCATCGCCCGGTGTCGGGTAGGGGTCCTGCCCGAGGATCACCGCCCGCACCCGGTCGAGCGGCGTCAGCGTCAGCGCGTTGAAGATGTCGTCCGGCGCCGGCAGCACCCGGGCGCCGGCGGTCCTGCGGGCATCGACCGCCTCGGCGACCCGCTCGGCGCTGCCGTCCTGGAAGAAGGGCAGGGCGAGCCAGGGCGACCCGGAGGCCTGGAAGCGGGCGAGCGCGCCCGCCACGGAATCGTCTGTCGGCATCGGACCTCAGGAGCGGCGGAGGAGGAGGCGCCCCGTCTCGATCGTCAGCGGCGCGTGGGCGCGGATGTAGGACATCACCACGTTGGCGACGAGCGTGCCGTCGGTGGCGCCGACCAGCGTCCGCCCCTCGGCCAGCATCCCGTAATCGTTGCCGCCGGCGAGCATGAAGTTGTTGGCCGCGACCGTGTAGGACCGGGCCGGATCGAGGGCTGTGCCGCCGACGCGGACCTCGACGACCCGTTTCCCGATCGCAGCGGCGGGATCGACCGTGACGGTGATCCCGGAGACTTGCGGGAAGCGCCCGGCGGAGCGGCCGAGTTCCGAAAAGCCGTTCTCCAGGGCGGCGAGCACCTGGGCGCCCGAGATCTTGACCAGCACCGAAGTGTTGCCGAAGGGGAGTTCCGTCAGCACGTCGCGGCGGGTCAGCGCGCTGTCGGCCGGGTAGGTTCGGTTGCCGCGGATGCCGCCGCCGTTCATCAGGCCGATCTCGGCCCCGGCGGCGTGGCGCAGCGCATCCGCGACGAGGTCGCCGAAGGCGGCCTCGCCCCGGCGCACCACCTCGATGCGGGTGTCGAGGGCGTTGGTCACCCGGCCGAGCGGCACGTCGAGCTCGCGGGCGAGGTCGCCTTCCAGGCGGTTGACCACCGCCAGCACCTCCGGGTCGGGCTCGATCTCGGCGGTGTCGTGGATGCGGAAGGCGGCGGTCCAGGTGAGCGCCGTGCCGGTCCCTTCGGCCTTGATGTCGATGGCAGTGACGTATTCGGCATCATGGCCGGATTCGGCGAAGACCGTGCGGCCGTCGTAGCGGAGCGCCAGGTCGTGGTCGTGGCCCGAGAGCACGATGTCGGCGTGCCGGCTCGCCACCAGGGCCTCGTCGGTCGCCCGGTCGGTGTGGCAGACCGCCAGCACCATCTCGGCGCCTGCCGCCCGCAAGGACGCCGCCTCGCGGGCGAGGGTCGCGACGGCGGGGCCGAATGTCCAGTCGCCCGATTGAGACTTGGCCGGGGTCTCGGGCAGCGCGATGCCGACCACCCCGAGCTTGATCCCGCCGACGGTGAGAATCGTCGATTCGCTGGTGCCCGGCACCGGCGAGCCGTCGGGCCGGCGCAGGTTGGCGGCGAACACCGGAAAGTTCGCGGCCCGCATCCGCTCCAGATAGATCGTCTGGCCGAAATCGAACTCGTGGTTGCCCGGCACGAACACGTCCGGCTTGATGAGGTTGGTGAGTTCGATGATGTGGCGGCCCTTGTCGATGCCCGACATCAGCGAGGGCGAGAGGGTGTCGCCGGCATGGCAGACCAAGACTGGTCGGCCTTTCGCCCGCTCGGCCTTGACCACGGCCGCGAGCTTCGGGAAGCCGCCGCGGCCGTCGACCGGCCCCATCCGGTAGATGTCGTTGACGAGGACCAGGGTGAAGTCGGTATCCGGCGCCCGGGCGGCGGCCCGCCCGACCGTCAAACCGGCGAATCCGGCCCCGAGGCCGAGGGCGAGGGTCTGGCGGCGGCTCGGCGAGGTCATGCAGGGTCTCCGGCGGGGGCGGGATGCCCGGGGCGCGGGCGCCACTGTCCCATGGCAATCTTGACCGGCGAATGTCTCGGGGAAACATCTCGTGCGCAAAGCGGTGCAGCGTCGCGACGCGTTGGTTCGGGCGGTCTTTGCGCTATGTAGACGGCACCCGACGCGAAGACAGACGGGCCCGGGCGCGCCAACCTCCGGGCCGACAAGCAGACCGGACGATCATGAACGAGGTGACCCCGAACGCCGCGCTCGCCCGCGGCGCCACTCCCGTGGGCCAGACCGGTGCCGGCGCTCTGCCGACCGGCCACCCGGCCGTGCGATGGGGCCGGATCGGCGTGCTCCTGATGAATCTCGGCACGCCCGAGGGCACGAGCTACTGGCCGATGCGCCGCTACCTCAAGGAATTCCTTTCCGACCGGCGGGTGATCGAGGTGCCGCGCGCGGTCTGGTGGCCGCTCCTCAACCTGGTGATCCTGACCAAGCGCCCGGGCCCGAAGGGGCGCGACTATGCCTCGGTCTGGAACAACGAGCGCGACGAGGGCCCGCTCAAGACCATCACCCGCGGCCAGGCCGAGAAGCTCCAGGCGGCGATGGGCGACCGCGTCGTGGTCGACTGGGCGATGCGCTACGGCAAGCCCGAGGTCGACAAGCGCATCCAGGCGCTGCTCGATCAGGGCTGCGACCGGATCCTGCTGGTGCCGCTCTATCCGCAATACGCCGCTGCGACCTCGGCCACCGCCTGCGACCAGGCGTTCCGGGCCTTGATGAAGATGCGCTGGCAGCCGACCGTGCGGGTCTCGCCGCCCTATCACGACGACCCGGTCTATATCGAGGCGGTGGCGAGCGCGATCCGCCGCGACCTCGCCGCCCTCGACTTCGAGCCCGAGGTCATCCTCACCTCGTTCCACGGCGTGCCGAAATCGTACCTGATGAAGGGCGATCCCTATCACTGCCAATGCGTGAAGACCGGCCGCCTGATCCGCGAGGCGCTCGGCTACTCGCCGGAGCGGATGCGCACCACCTTCCAGTCGCGCTTCGGCAACGAGGAATGGCTGAAGCCCTATACCGACGAAACCGTGAAGGAGCTGGCCGCCCAGGGCGTGAAGCGCCTCGCCATCGTGGCGCCGGGCTTCACCGCCGATTGCCTCGAGACCCTGGAAGAGCTCGACGGCGAGAACCGGCACTATTTCGAGGAAGGCGGCGGCACCCACTTCGCCTACCTGCCCTGCCTCAACGACGGAGCCGAGGGCATGCGGGTGATCGAGCACGTCGTCGCCCGCGAGTTGAAGGGCTGGCTCGACTGAGCGGTGGATGGCCCGCCGCGGCCGTCGCGGCGGCCCCGCGCCCGGGTTAACGTCGGGCGATCATGTCCGCGCCTGCCACCTTCCTCCTCGGCACCCTGCCGACCCCGATCGGCACGATGCTGCTGGTCTTCGACGAGGATGCGACCTTAAGCGCCCTCGACTGGTCGGACCACGAGGCGCGGATGCGGCGCCTGCTGCGGCTGCATTACGGCACCGCCTTCACCCTCAGGGACGCCGCCCTGCCGCCGGCGATCCATGATCCGCTCGCGGCCTATTTCACCGGCGATCTCGGCGCCATCGACGGGCTGGCGGTCCGCCACAACGGCACGGCCTTCCAGCGCGAGGTCTGGACCGCGCTCCGCACCATCCCGGCTGGCACGACGACGAGCTACGGTGCCCTGGCGCAGCGTCTCGGCCGGGACAAGGCGGTGCGGGCGGTGGGGCTCGCCAACGGCGCCAACCCGGTCGGCCTCGTGGTGCCGTGCCACCGGGTGATCGGGGCGAATGACAGCCTTACCGGCTATGGCGGCGGGCTCCATCGCAAGCAGTGGCTGCTAGTCCATGAAGGTGTGACGCTCGGCGGGCGGCAGGGGCGGCTGGATCTGGGGTGACGCCGAGTGCCCCCCTAGAGCGGTTCGGGACGCCGGAGGAGGTCGCGGCGGTGGCGGCGATGCTGGCCTCGGACGAGGCCGCCTGCATGACGGGGGCCGAACTCACTCTCGCTGGCGGGGTCGGCGGCGAGCCCGGGGTGACATCGCTTCAGGATCCCCGAGGCGAGCCGCCCGGTCGGTCAGGAAGGGCCGGCAGACCGTCCTCGTACGGATTGATGAACGCGATGCCCATCGGTGCGAAATCCTTGGCGTTGCGCGTCATCAGGCGCAAGCCGCGCGTTTCGGCCGTCGCCGCGATGGCAGCATCGGCGAAACCCGGTGAGGCTCCGGCCATTCGCGCTCGCGCGGAGAGAAGTCCTGCAAGGTGCGCCGCGTCACGGTCGAGTGGCAGGATGCGGCTCCCGTACAAGTGCTCCACGGCCGCCAGCCACGTGCGAAGCCGGGCCGCCTTTCGATGCTCGCCCTTCAAGGTCGACCGCTCCACGCCGTCCGCGATCTCGCCGGTGGTGACGACGGAAATCCAGAGGTGCGCCGTCGCGGCTTTCAGCCAGCCCGCGAGGTCGTCGAATGCAAGGCCCGGCTCTTTCGTCGGCGCCCCTTGCGACAGGATATTGGTGTCCAGCAGGTACATCAGAAATCGATGTCGCGTAGCGGGGTCTTGTCACGCTCGGGAAGATCACCGTCGCGCAGCCCCGAGGACGCGAGAAGCTCTCCAAAGCTCGGCACGGTCGAGAGTCGCTGCCATTCCGCGAAAGAGAGGACGACGGCTTCGGGCCGTCCGTGCCGGGTGATGATGCTCGGCTCGCCGCGAACAGCATCATCGACGACGGCGGACAGGGTGGCCTTGGCATCCCGCAACTGAATCTCGCGCATCATACCCTACTGTGACTACATTGGTCATACCTTATACCAATGGCCCAAGATGCTGACGCATCGGGCCATTGATCCATCTCGAATTTTCGATTTCAAGCCAGAGGCTTGGCGAAAATTCGAGAGCGGAACCAAAGGTCGTTTCCAACGACCGTTGGTATTATGCGATGAAGTCGGGTCTGCAAGGCCGCGTGAAGGTGGCGGCCCCCAACGGAAAAGGGGCCGCCTCGCGGCGACCCCCTTCCGTCTTCTCAGGACCGGTTGGCCGGACTTAGAAGTCCATGCCGCCCATGCCGCCGCCCGGCATCGCCGGAGCAGCGCTCTCCTTCTTGGGGGCGTCGGCGACCATCGCCTCGGTCGTCACCAGCAGGCCGGCCACCGAAGCGGCGTCCTGCAGGGCGGTGCGCACGACCTTGGCCGGGTCGACGATGCCGGCCTGGATCATGTCGACGTACTCTTCGGTCTGGGCGTTGAAGCCGTAGGTCTCCGAGTCGCCCTTGTCGCCGATCTTGCCGACCACGATCGAGCCCTCGACGCCGGCATTGCTGGCGATCTGGCGGATCGGGGCCTCAAGGGCCTTGAGGACGATCTTGATGCCGGCCTGGACGTCGGCGTTGTCGCTCGAGAGAGCGGCCACGGCCTTCTTGGCGCGCAGGAGCGCGGTGCCGCCGCCGGGGACGATGCCTTCCTCGACCGCCGCGCGGGTGGCGTGGAGGGCGTCGTCGACGCGGTCCTTCTTCTCCTTGACCTCGACCTCGGTCGCGCCGCCGACGCGGATCACCGCGACGCCGCCCGCGAGCTTGGCCAGACGCTCCTGGAGCTTCTCGCGGTCGTAGTCCGAGGTGGTCTCCTCGATCTGCGCCTTGATCTGCTGGACGCGGGCCTGGATGTCGTCCTTCTCGCCGGCGCCGTCGATGATCGTGGTGTTCTCCTTCTCGATGCGGACGCGCTTGGCGCGGCCGAGCATCGGGAGGGTCACGTTCTCGAGCTTGATGCCGAGGTCCTCGGCGATCATCTGACCCTGGGTCAGGATCGCGATGTCCTCGAGCATGGCCTTGCGACGGTCACCGAAGCCCGGCGCCTTCACGGCCGCAACCTTCAGGCCGCCGCGCAGCTTGTTGACGACGAGGGTGGCGAGCGCCTCGCCCTCGATGTCCTCGGCGACGATCAGCAGCGGCTTGCCGGTCTGGACGACGGCCTCGAGCACCGGCAGCATCGCCTGGAGCGACGACAGCTTCTTCTCGTGGATGAGGATATAGGGATCCTCGAGCTCGGCGATCATCTTCTCCGCATTCGTGATGAAGTACGGGGAGAGGTAGCCGCGGTCGAACTGCATGCCCTCGACGACGTCGAGCTCGGTCTCGGCGGTCTTCGCCTCCTCGACCGTGATCACGCCCTCGTTGCCGACCTTCTGCATGGCATGGGCGATCATCTCGCCGATGTCCTTGTCGCCGTTGGCCGAGATCGTGCCGACCTGGGCGATCTCCTCCGAGGCCGACACCTTCTTGGCGCGGCTCTGGATGTCCTTCACGGCGGCCTGGGTGGCGAGGTCGATGCCGCGCTTCAGGTCCATCGGGTTCATGCCGGCGGCGACGTACTTGGCGCCCTCGCGGACGATCGCCTGGGCCAGCACGGTGGCGGTGGTGGTGCCGTCACCCGCGATGTCGTTAGTCTTCGAGGCCACTTCGCGCACCATCTGGGCGCCCATGTTCTCGAACTTGTCGGCGAGCTCGATCTCCTTGGCGACGGTCACGCCGTCCTTGGTGATCCGCGGCGCGCCGAAGCTCTTCTCGATCACGACGTTGCGGCCCTTGGGGCCGAGCGTGACCTTCACCGCATCCGCCAGGATGTCGACGCCGCGCAGCATCTTCTCGCGGGCGTCGGAGGCGAAACGAACGTCTTTCGCTGCCATGGTGATTCCTCACTGTCGATCGGTGTTTCGGAAAAAACCCTCCGGCGTCGGCTTCCCGTGCGGGGCGCCGCCGTCAGGCCTCAAGGCGTCTCAGGGGTGTGGGCTTACGCCAGCACGCCCATGATGTCGGACTCCTTCATGATGAGGAGGTCCTTGCCGTCGATCTTGACCTCGGTGCCCGACCACTTGCCGAACAGGACGCGGTCGCCGGCCTTGACGTCGAGGGGGGTCAGCTTGCCGGACTCGTCGCGGCCACCGGGGCCGACGGCGACGATCTCGCCCTCTTGCGGCTTCTCCTTGGCGGAATCCGGGATGATGATGCCGCCCTTGGTCTTCTCCTCGCTCTCGATGCGACGGACGACGACACGGTCGTGCAGCGGACGGAATTGCATGTGCTGCCCTCTTGCTTCGCAGAACGCATTGCGGTTGGTGCTGGCGCCGAAGCCACCTGCCCAACCCGGGCATTAGCACTCCCATGAGGTGAGTGCTAAGGCTGGCGTGGAGATAATCGGGCCGCGCGGACGAGTCAAGGCGCTGGCCTGTGGCTTGCGCGGCACAATTCCGACGGGCGACCCCCGTCGCGCGAGGAGCCCATCCGGTCATGATCACGCTTCACGGCGCCGCGGGCGTGGTTGCCGAAGGGCATGCCTGCGCGGCCCATCCCCTTCCGGCCCACGGCACCTGGCTCGACCTCGAGGATCCAAGCGAGGCCGAGACGGCGTTGGCGGAAACCGCCACCGGGCTGAAGGTCCCGTCCCGCGCGGCCTTGAGCGAGGTGCAGAATTCCCGCCGGCTCAACCGGCGCAAGGACGCCTTCTATCTCAGCACCCCGATGATCTCGTTCCGCGACGACGACCTGACGATCCGCCCCCTCGGCTTCGTGCTGACGCCGGAGCGGCTGCTCACCGTCCGGTTCCAGCCGCTCGCCGCCTTCGACACCGTCAAGGAGCGCCAGGCCGAGCGGGACGGACCGGCCTCCAGCGTCGAGACCTTCCTGGCGCTCAACGAGGAGCTGATCGACTGCATGGCCGACACCCTCGAGACGATGAGCGACGAACTCGATTCGCTCTCGACCCGGATCTTCACCTTCGACACCAGCGCCAACGGAAACGGCCGGCGCGAGGGGGCGGCGCCCAAGAACTTCGCACCCAAGCGGCGCGACCTCGCCCTGCGGCGCCTGCTCCGCGCCATCGGCCGGCGCGGCAAGGCCCTGGCGAAGCTGCGCGCCTCGCTGCTCGGCCTCGGCCGCATCCTTCCTTACGTCGCCGGCGAGGCGGAGACCTGGTTGAAGCCCGAGGAGAAGGCCCGGTTCGAAAGCCTGCGCCTCGACGTCGCCTCCCTCGACGAGTTCGAGACCCGGCTCTCCGAGACGGTGCAGTTCCTCCTCGACGCCACCCTCGGCCTCATCAACATGGAACAGAACAACACCTTCCGGGTGCTCACCGTGGTCTCGGTGATCGGCATCCCGCCGACCCTGATGGCCTCGGTCTACGGGATGAACTTCAAGCACATGCCGGAGCTGGACTGGGCCTGGGGCTATCCCTACGGGCTCGCCGTCATCGGGCTGAGCGCGCTGGTGCCGGCGATCTACTTCAAGCTGAAGGGGTGGTTCTGAGGCCCGCTCACCGTCGTGCCGCCAGCGCCGACCCGGCGAGGATCAGGCCGGCGCCGGCGAGCGTCGCGACCCCCGGCACCTCGCCGAAGGCGACGTAGCCGAGGCCGATCGCCCAGAGGAGGGCGGTGTACTCCATCGCGGCGAGCCGCGATGCCTCGGCCCGGGCATAGGCGCGGCTGAGCACCAGGTGCCCGGCGACTCCGAGCACGCCGACGAGGACGAGGAGCGCCCAGTCGGGGGCCGCCACCGGCGTCCAGGTCCAGGCGGCGGGGGCGGCCAGCATCGCGGCGGGACCGGCATTCTGGATCGCCACGATGGTGACCACCGGGTCGTGGCGGGCGCGGGCGCGCAGCAGCACCATCGAGAGCGCATAGGTCAGCGCCGAGGCGAGGATGGCGGCGATGCCCCAGGCGGAGCCCCCCTCCCGCGGCCCCTGCGCGCCGACCTGACCCGCCACCACGATCCCGACGCCGAGGAAGCCGACGGCCAGGCCGGCCCAGACGGGAGGGCGCACCCGCTCGCGCAGCAGCAATGCGGCGAACAGCGCGATGAAGACCGGGCTCAGGAACGAGAGCGCCAGCGCTTCGGCCAGCGGCAGCACCGACAGGCCGTGGAAGAAGCAGAGCGCCGTCGCCACCACCAGCACGGCCCTGAGGCCGTTGGTGCGCCAGGTCTCGGCGGAGGGCCAGCCGGGGCGAAGCACCGCGAGCAAAGCCGCCATGACGAGCGTGCCGACGAGGTAGCGGGAAAAGGCGATGCCGGTGACGCCGTAGCGGTCGGACAGGCCCTTGATGGTGGCGTCCATCAGCGACAGGAGCCCGATGCCGAGGGCGGCGAGCAGGATCGCGGAGGCGGGGGAGGGGCTGGGGCGCATGGTCTAAGCCGGATGGCCTGGCCGAGCGCGCGGCGCAAGGGCCGGCAGCGGCCAAGCGTCGAGGCGTTTCCTTAAGGGGTCCGACCCATCCTCGCTTCCGATCCGCGTCGCCCGAAGGAAGCCCGACCGATGCTGCATGAGGGTCCCGTCTCCCCTGAGCGGGGGCGGCGGTGAGAATCGTCCTCGTCGCCGACCACGCATACATCAATGGCGGCCAGGCCAAGGTGTCGCTCGAGAGCGCGATCGGGCTGTCCCGCCGCGGCCACGAGGTCGTGCTGTTCGCCGCCGTCGGCCCGGCCGATCCGCGGCTTGCCGCGGCGGGGGTGCGCACGGTGCTCCTCGACCAGACCGACGTGACGCAGGCCCGCTCGCTCGCCCGGTTCGGGGTGCAGTGGCTGTGGAACGCGCCCGCCGCCGCCCGGCTGAAGGACCTGATCGGCGAGACCGATCCGCGCGACACGGTGGTCCACGTCCATGCCTGGGCGAAGGCCCTGTCGCCCTCGATCGGACCGGTGCTGCGGGGCAGCGCCGCCCCGGTGGTCTACACCGCGCACGAATACTATCTCGCCTGCCCGAATGGCGGCTTCTACGATTATCCCGTCGCGGCGACCTGCCACCGGGTGCCGAACGGGCCGGCCTGCCTGACCCACAATTGCGATTCGCGCACCTATCCGCGCAAGCTCCTGCGGGTCGCCCGCCATGCCCTGATGCGCCGCACCGGCCTCGTCCAGGGCATCGACGCGATGATCACCATCAGCCGGCTCCAGCGCGAGGTGCTGGCGCCCTACCTGCCGGCGGAGACCCGTTACTTCGACGTGCCGAACCCGGTCGATGTCGAGCCCCTCGGCCACCGGGCGGGACCGCCGGGCGACTTCGTGTTCGTCGGCCGGCTCTCACCCGAGAAGGGGCCGGGGATCTTCGCCGAGGCCGCGCGCCTTGCCGGAACCCGGGCGGTCTTCGCCGGCGACGGGCCGGCACGGGCGGAGCTGGAGGCGCGCTATCCGGAAGCCTCTTTCCTCGGCTGGCAGAACCCGGACCAGGTCAAGCAGGTCCTGCGCGGCGCCCGCGCCCTGGTGTTCCCGTCGGTCTGGTACGAGGGCCAGCCGCTCACGGTGCTCGAATCGTTAGGCCTCGGCACTCCGGTGATCGTCAGCGACGTCTGCGCCGGCCGCGAGGCGGTGCGCCACGGCGAGAGCGGATTGTGGTTCCGCTCGAACGACCCGCGCTCGCTCGCCGAGGCCATGGGGCATCTCGCCAACGACGCCACGGCAATGCGGATGGGGCGGGCGGCCTACGACCTGTTCTGGGCCGACCCGCTGACGCTGGAGCGCCACCTCGATGGGCTGGAGCGAGTGTATCGCGAGGTGGCGGGGCAGGAGGGGCGTGTGGCGCCGATCGCGCGGGCGGCGGGGTAGGGGTTTCCGTTCCCTCGCAATCTGACGGAGGGCGCGGGTTTCCCCCTTCCCCGCAGAGGGGGAGGGAAAACGCCCGCTCCATACTGGCACCATTTTTCCCGTCGCAATCAGCGGAAACCACACCGCCTCCCGGCCCCTCGAACGAGCACCCACTGCAATGGCGGTCATCGCGGCCTTCGTGGTCAACGCGGTCCTCAACCTGGCCCTCGGCCTGCTCATCGCGCAGATCCTGGGGCCGGCGGATTTCGGCCGCTTCGCCCTCGGTACGGCCGGCGCCGTGGTGCTCAACATCCTGCTGTTCGAGTGGCTGCGCCTCTCGGCGACGCGCTTCTACTCGGCCCGGGTGCGGGAGGCGGAGCCGTGGATCCGCGCCATGCTCGACCGGGCCTATGCGGCGACCGCCCTCGGCCTTTCGGGTGCGGCGCTGCTGGCGCTGGCCGGCCGGCCCCTCGTCGGCGAGCCGGCCCTGCTCGCCGCCGCCGCGGCCGGGGCGGCGGTCGGCATCGGGCTGTTCGACTACCAGGCGGCGCTCGCCCGCGCCCGCTTCGTCGGCGGGCTGTATCTGCGCCTCGTGCTGATCAAGAACGGCCTCGCCCTGGTGCTGATGGTCGCCACTGCCTGGACGACGCGGGATGCCGCCGCGGTGATGCTCGCCGGGGGCCTGAGCCAGTTCCTCGCCGCCTTCCTCATCCGCCGGGCGCTTGCGGACCCGCCCACGTCCCACGACGCGGCCCGCCGCCGCGAGACGCTGCGGCTGTTCATGGCCTACGGCCTGCCGGTGGTCGCCGCCAACGTGGTCTATCAGCTGATGCCCTTCGCCAATCGCTCGGCGGTCGCGGCCGCCGCGGGCTTCGCCGAGGCGGGCTACTTCTCCCTCGCCGCGGATATCGGCGGGCGGATCTTCAGCACGCTGGGCGCCGCCCTCGACCTGCTGCTGTTCCAGATCGCCGTGCTGGCCGCCGAGACCCACGGCCACGAGGCCGGCGAGGAGCAGGTCGCCCGCAACGGCGCCGTGGTGCTGGCGCTGATCCTGCCGAGCGCCGCCGGCTTCTGGGCTCTGGCCCCGGCACTCGAGGCGATCGCCGTGCCGGCGGCCTATCGCGGCCATTTCGTGGATTACACGCTGCTGCTGCTCCCGGGCCTCGTCGCCCTGGCGCTGATGAATTTCGCCCTCAATCCGATCTTCCAGATCCGCCGCCGCACCCTGCCGCTCGTGGCGGCAGGCCTCGTCGGGGCGCTGGTCAACCTCGCGGCGGCCCTCGCGCTCGCTCCGCCCTTCGGCTCCCACGGCATCGCCGCGGCGCAATCGCTGGGCTTCCTCGCCGCGATGCTGTTCCTCGGGGTTCGCGCCCTCACCGGACCGGGCCGCCTGCGGATGGCCTGGCGCGATCCGCTCGCCGTCGTGCTCGCCACCGTGGCGATGACGGGCGCGATCCTTCCCTTGCGCGGGCTCGACCCCTGGCTCGCCCTGCCGGCCTGCATCGCCGTCGGCGGCCTCGTCTACGGCGCCCTGGTCTGGCGCTTCGACATCGCGGGGTTGCGGACGGCGGTGGTCGCGCGGTTCGGGCGGGCGGTGCCGGCGGAGTAGGGGCGCGGGCGAAGCGATGGCAGCCCGATCTGCCGTCGGCGCCTCCGCTTGCAACCCGCCCCGGTTGCCCGCAATGATCCGCCCCCCGACCGCGCCACCCGGCGCGATCCCGCCCAGCGAGTGAGCGCCGCGATGAGCATCTACCAGCCCCGGAGCGAGGCGGAGGCCGCCGCCCTGATCGGCGCGGCGGCGGCGCGGCGCGAGCGGCTGCGGCTCGTCGGCGGCGGTACCCGGGCGGGGATCGGGCGGCCCGCGCAGGATGAGGCCACGTTCTCGGCGGCGGGGCTCACCGGCATCACCCTGTACGAACCGGCCGAGCTCGTCATCGCGGCCCGGGCCGGGACGCCGCTCGCCGAGGTCGAGGCGCGGCTTGCCGAGGGCGGCCAGATGCTGCCCTTCGAGCCGATGGATCACCGCGCGATCCTCGGCACCGCCGGCGAGCCGACGATCGGCGCGATCGCGGCCGGCAACATCTCGGGCCCGCGGCGGATCGCCGGGGGCGCCGCCCGCGACAGCCTGATCGGCGTGCGCTTCGTCAACGGGCGTGGGGAGGCGGTGAAGTCCGGCGGCCGGGTGATGAAGAACGTCACCGGGCTCGACCTCGTGAAGCTGATGGCCGGGTCGTGGGGCACGCTCGGCTTCCTCACCGAGGTCACCTTCAAGGTGCTGCCCGTCCCCGAACGCACCGCCACCCTGGTGCTCGCCGGCCTCGACGATTCCCGCGCGATCGAGGCGATGAGCCTCGCCCTCGGCTCACCCTTCGAGATCACCGGCGCCGCCCATCTGCCGGAGGGGATCGACGGACCCGCCCGCACATTCCTGCGCATCGAGGGATTTTCCGCCTCCGTCGATTACCGCCTCGGCCGGCTGACCCGCCTGCTGCGCGGCTTCGGCGCTCCCGACACGATCGAGGGCGAGGCCGCCGCCACGCCATGGCGCAGGGTGCGCGACGTGCTGCCCTTCGCCGGCGGCGACGAGGCGGTGTGGCGCCTCTCGACCGCGCCGAGCCGCGGTCCCGCGGTGGCGGCCGCCGTCGCGGCGGCCCGGCCGGCGCGCTGGTTCTACGATTGGGGCGGCGGCCTCGTCTGGCTCGCGACGGCGGCGACCGGCGATGCGGGCGCTGCCGACGTGCGGGCGGCCCTCGGCGGCGCCGGCCACGCGACGCTGGTGCGGGCGCCCCATTCCATCCGGGCAGCGGTGCCGGTCTTCGAGCCCCTGCCCGAGCCGCTGATGCGGATCACCGCCGGCCTCAAGGCCGCGCACGACCCCGCCGGCCTGTTCAATCCGGGGCGGATGTACGCGGGGATTTGAGCCGATGAGGAGCCGCCGGTCATGAGCGTCATCTCGCATGTTTGCCTCGGCACCGCCGACCTCGCCCGCGCCTTTCCCTTCTACGCCGCGTTGTTCGACGAGCTCGGCCTGAAACTCCGCTTCAACGAGCCGGACCAGGGTTGGGCCGGCTGGATGCCCCGCGACGCCGACCGGCCCCTGCTGATCGTCGGCCGACCCTGGAACGGAGAGGCGCCCGATCCGGGCAACGGCCCCATGACCGCGCTGACGGTCCGCTCCCGGGCGAGCGTCGACCGCTGCCACGCCCTGGCGCTGGCGGCGGGCGGCACCTGCGAGGGACCGCCCGGACTGCGGCCGCACTACCATCCGGCCTATTACGGCGCGTATTTTCGCGATCTCGACGGCAACAAGCTCTGTGTCGTGTGCCACGAGCCCGACGAGGATGGGCGGTAAGGGGATGCGGAGAGGCCCGGTCCGCTGCTACGGGGGACCGGCCGCGACATCTCTGCAGCGGACCTGATCCTCTCTCATGCGTTCCTGCCCTCGATGACGTTCCGCCTCGCCCACCTCACCGATCCCCATGTCGGGCCGCTCTCCCGCCCGCGCCTGCGCCAGCTGATGAGCAAGCGCGCCACCGGCTGGGTCAACTGGAGCCGCGGCCGCAAGCTCACCCACGACATGGAGATCCTGGCCGCCCTGGTGGCCGATCTGCGCGCGAGCGCCCCCGACCACATCGCCTGCACCGGCGACCTGTGCAACATCGGCCTGCCGAGCGAGTGGGAGACCGCCCGCACCTTCATGGAGGGGCTGGGCGAGCCCGGCTTCGTCAGCTTCGTGCCCGGCAATCACGACGCCTATGTCCGCGGCTCGCTGAAGGGGCTCCTCGACGCGGTGGCTCCCTGGACCCGGGACGATGCCGGCCGCGACAAGGCGTTTCCTTACTTGCGCCGGCGCGGGCCCCTGGCGCTGGTCGGACTGTCCTCGGCGATCCCGACCGCGCCCTTCGTGGCGACCGGGCGCCTCGGCTCCGACCAGATCCGGGCCGCCGAGCGGATGCTGGCGGCGCTCGCCGCCGAGCCCGAGCGGCCGTGCCGGGTGGTGATGATCCACCATCCGCCGCATGTCGGCGGCGCCAAGGCGGGGCGCAACCTGACCGACGCCCACGCCTTCGAGGCGATGATCGGCCGGGTCGGTGCCGACCTCGTGCTGCACGGCCACAACCATGTCGGCTCGGTCGCCTTCCTGATGGCCCCGGGCGGGCGGCGCGTTCCGGTGATCGGCGCGCCTTCGGCCTCGGCCCGGGGCGGGACGCTCAAGCATTGCGCCGGCTACCACCTCTACGAGATCGAGCGCACCGGCTCCGGCTTCTCCCTCACCGCCACGTTGCGCGGCATCCTGCCGGACGGGGCCCTGGGCGATCTCGGCACCCTGACGCTCCGGGGCTGAGACCGGTCTGCTTCGAAATCGCGTGTGATGTCCCGGCTCGACGGAGCCGTCTCGACGCCCCCACCGCGACGGCGGGTCGGGACCGGATCTCGACGTTGCGTGCTGCTCTGCTTGAGCCTGCGTGAGTGCTGGGCCTGGGAAAGTGTTTTGCGGTTTTTCCCGTTTCGAGCTAAGGTCATGCCGCTGTAAAAGAGGCGCACGCTGATTCGACGGGAGGCGAATTTGGTGTTCGTTCGGCAAAACGTCTGCGAGATGGGGTCGGATTGGGCCGATCCGATCCTGTGGTATGCCCGTGCCGTCGCGGAGATGAAGAAGAGGCCGCTGGCCCATCCGCTGGCCTGGCGTTTCTACGGCGCGATCCACGGCTTCGACCGGACGCTCTGGACGGAACTGGATCAGCTGGCACCGTCCGATACGCTCCCGAATTCCGACCTGATCGAGAAATTCTGGAATCAGTGCCAGCATGGCAGCTGGTATTTCCTGCCGTGGCATCGGGGTTATCTCTGGGCCTTCGAGGCCGTGGTCCGCGACGTGGTGCACGGCCTGAAGGGACCCGCTGACTGGGCGCTGCCCTACTGGAATTATTTCGGGCCGAACCAGAACGCATTGCCGCCCGCCTTCGCGTCGCAGGACTGGCCGGACGGGAAGGGCGACAATCCGCTCTTCGTGCAACGGCGCTACGGCCCCTACGGGGACGGCAACGTCTTCGTCCTGCTCGACGTGGTCGACCTCGACGCCCTGGATAAGCCCCAGTTCACGGGCGTCGCCAATGGCGGCGATCCCGGGTTCGGCGGCGTCGATACCGGATTCTCGCATGGCGGCCCGGTGCACGGGGGCATCGAATCGCAGCCGCACGATCAGGTGCACGGCCTCGTCGGCGGGCGCCGGAAGGGAACGATCTCCCCCGGCCTGATGTCCAAGCCGGCCACGGCCGGCCTCGACCCGATCTTCTGGCTGCATCACGCCAACATCGATCGGCTCTGGCAGGTCTGGCGCCGGCGCGCCCCGGGCCACGCCGATCCGAGCGCGGCGGCGTGGACCGGCGGTCCGGCGACGCTCGGCCAGCGTCCCTTCGTGATGCCCGTGCCAGGCGCTCAGGGCGGCTGGACCGACTGGAGCTTCACCCCCGGCCAGACCGAGAGCACGACGGAACTCGGATACGAATACGACGATGTCTCGACCGGCGAGGTCGCGGCGGCTGCCCTTCGCTCCGAGCCCCTCGCGCAGGTCGCCGCGGCGAGCGCTCCCCGGGGTGGCGCCGGCCGGGGGAGTACCGGCCAGGGGAGCACGGGCAAGGGGAGCACGGGCAAGGAGAGTTCGGCCATGGCCGCTGGAAAGACAGTCGAGCTGATCGGGGCGAGCCAGGCCGCGATCCCTGTCGTCGGGGCGCAGGCGCAGGCCTCCGTCGCCCTCGAGCCGGAGGCGCGCAAGCGAGTCTCCGCCGGGCTGGCGGCCTCGGCCCGGGGCGTCTCGCCTCAAGCCGCTTCCGCCCAGAACGCTTCTCCCCAAGGCGCCGCGCCCGCCCGACCCGAGCGCGTCCTGCTCAACCTCGAGAACGTCCGCGGCCACACGGATGCGGTGGTGTTCCGGGTCTATGTCGGCCCCCAGGGGACCGATCCCTCCGGCAGGCCGGAATGCCTGGCGGGCAGCGTCGGCCTGTTCGGCGTCACCGAGGCGAGCGAGCGGGACGGTCCCCACGGCGGCAGCGGCCTGACCTACGTCCTCGACATCACCCCGATCGTCGAGGCGATGCACCTGAACCGGGATCTCGAGGCCGACAAGCTCGACGTGCGCATCGTGCCGGTGGACTCCGTGCCCGAGGAAGCGAAGATCACGATCGGGCGGGTCGGCGTGTTCCGCCAGGGCCGCTAGGGCGCGTCACGATCGGGCGGCCAGCGCGAATTTCTCCAAGTCCTCGTTGAGATCGGTCCCATCGACGAGCCGGTATCCACATCGTCGGACAATGCTCCAAGGGGGATGCCATGACTCCTGCCGCCCGCGAGCGATGGGGCATCCGGGGCCCGGTCCTTGCGGTCAGTGCCGCCGCCTGGGCGCTGCTGGCTGCGGCACCGCCCGGATGGACCCTGCCGGAATCCTGCGCCGCCGCCTGGCGACCGCCATCGTCCGACGACGTCATCCTGGCCCTTTCGCTCAATCCGCCCGGATCTCTCGCGGCGGCCTGGATCCTGATGCTCGCGGCGATGATGGGGCCGATCCTGGTTGCGCCCCTCGGCCACCTGCGCGGCCGCAGCCTCGCTTCCCGGAGAGGCCGCTCCCTCGCCCTCTTCCTCGCCGGCTACGCGGCGGCCTGGAGCGTCGCGGGGATCGGCCTGGCGGCCCTGGCCCTGACCCTGCGGCTGAGCGCGCCCAGCGTGGCGCCGGTGCCGGCCCTCCTCGCAATCCTGGTCTGGCAGGCCTCGCCCGCCAAGCAGACCTGCCTCAACCGCTGTCACGATCGACCCGCCCTGTCCGCCTTCGGCGTCGCGGCGGATCGCGACGCCGCGCGGTTCGGGCTGGTCCACGGGGTGTGGTGCGTCGGGTCCTGCTGGCCGCTGATGCTGGCGATGCTGCTGCCTTCCGACGGTCACCTCGTCGCGATGATCGCGCTGGCCGGGTGGCTCCTGGCCGAGCGCGTGGCGCCCGCGGTTCCGCCGGGGTGGCGCTGGCATCCCTGGCGCGGCGGTCCGGTCCTGCGCATCGCCGCCGGGTTCGCGGCCGCCGCATGGTCGCGGCTCGCGACGCGGGTCGCATCGCCCCCGTCGCTCGTCGCGGCGCCGATCCCGCCGCCCGGAAATGCCCCCTGACGTCAGGTATCCGGTTTTTCGGGACCCGCGGCCGATCCGGCCTCTCGCGTAGCCCCGATGAGCAACCCCGGCGCCGTGAACGGCTCGGCGTTGCCCGGACGGCGGCGGCGGGGCGGCGGCTCTTGCCGGGGCCGGCGGTCGCCCCTGCACGGTCCGCCGCCCGACGCCTCCGGTTCAGCGGAAGAGCGAGAGGATGTTCTGGCTCGACGAGTTGGCGATCGACAGCGCCTGCACCGCCAGCTGCTGCTGCGTCTGCAGCGCCTTCAGCTTCGTCGATTCCTCTTCCACGTCCGCGTCCACCAGGATGCCGATCGTGCGGTCGTTGGCCTTCATCAGCGTATCGACGAAGGTCGATTGACCGTCGATCTGCGTCTTGTTGGCACCCAGCTTCGTACCCGCATCCGTCACCTTGCCGATCGCCTTGTCGACGGCCGTGATGATGTTCTGGAGGTCCTGGTCGCCGCTCGTGCCCACCAGCGTCGAGATGTCGAGATTGGCGACCGAGTACGACCCGCCGCTGGAATAGGTGCCGACCGCAGTGTCGAGGATGCCCTGGGCCTGGGTGGTGCCGGCATCGGTGCCTGCGGCGTTGCGGGCGACCACGGTGCCGCCGGCGACCGCGTTGGTGGTCGCGTTCGCCAGGCCGAACGACGCATCCGCGGCGCTGACGATGATCGAGGCGGTCGAGGACGAGTTGGTCAGCGTCAGCTTGCCGCCGGCGAACGACGCCGACACCGTGCTGGCCGTCGCCGCGCTCAGGGTCGCGTTGAGCATCGCCGCCACGTCGGTGCCGTTGACCGACGTGTTGCTCGCCGAGGTCGCCGCACCGCCGAGCGCCGTGAAGCTCGCCGCGTTGAGGGTGATCGTCTTCGAGGTCGTGCCGTCGCTGATCGTAATCGCCTTCGAGCCCGACGACAGGTCGATGTTGCTGAAGGCGGTGCCGGTCACGATCGCCTGTTGCGCGCCCGCCGTCACCGTGCCGAAGCCGATATCGATCACCTTCTTGTTCGCCGACGGGTTGGCGAGCTGCACGTTGAGGGTCGTGGCCGCACCGGTGCCGGTGGTGGTGAAGTTGAGCCGGCCCGACGAATCGAGGCCCGCCGTGACCTTGCCGGCGAGATTGCCGTTGGCGGCGATCTGGTTGTTGAGGGCGGAGATGAACTCGCTGGTGGTGACCTGCGTCAGGTCCTTGGCGGCCGACTTGAGGGTGGCGGCGTTGAGGGTCAGGGTGCCGGCGACGCCGCCGACCGTCACGGAGAGCGAGACCTCGTTGGGGCCCGAGAAATCCGCCGTGCCGGTGCCCGAGCCGAACCCGGCGGTGCCGGTCAGCGAGGTCGAGGACAGCACCTGGGCGTTGGTCGCGGAGGTGGTGACGCTGGTCGAGTTCGCATCGTAGAGCTTGATGCTCTGCACGTTCACGGCGATCTGCGAGAAGGTGATCGTGCCGTTCGACGAGCGGGCGAAGCCCCCGACCACGTTCTGCGTCGCCTGGTAGGCGCTGTTGCTGGCCGATGAATTGACCGAGAGCCAGTTCTGGCCGCTGGCATTCGAGGAATCGGCGGTGGCCTTCATCTTCGACTGGATGGCGGCGATCTCGACCTGCACCTTCGAGCGGTCGACGCCCGGGGTCATCGCGGTCTGCAGCTTGGCCCGCATGTTCTGCAGGTCGTCGAGGATGCTGTTGAGGCCGTTATAGGCCGTATCGACCGACGAGGAGCCGAGGCCGAGCGAGTCCTTGACCGCACCCAGCGAGGCGTTGTCGGTGCGCACCGTGGTGGCGATCGACCAGTAGGCGGCATTGTCGGCGGCGGACGAGACGCGCTGGCCGGTCGAGACCCGGTTGCTGGTCGTGTCGAGCTGGTCGTTGATGCTCTTGAGGGTGGTGAGCGCCGTCAACGCGGCGGTGTTGGTCAGGAGGCTGGTCACGGCTGGGGCTTCCAGTGCTTCACGGGGGCAGGAGTGTTCGGTTCACATCCGTGGATCAGGCATCCGGGCTTTTACCGGCAGGGCGGGCCGACATCATGTCTTGGATCCGATGGGTCCATCCGCCAAGCTTGCGTTCATTCTGAACGTTGCCGGAGTTTTTCTCCGGACACATGTATATGATAGCTAAAAAAGATTTTTATCGCGTTAATACCATAAGAAATGAATGTGAAATATTCGGAATTACTATGTTATTTCTAGGTTGTACGAAGCGGGACCGCGACCGGGCGAACGATCTCGCGATGCGCAGACCGACGCCGCGAGGCGGCACGGCGCGACGAGGGGCCGGCCTCCGGGGCCGGAAGCCCGGCCCCTCGCGCAGCCGCACCATTTCGACGGGGGGGGCGGCATTGCCCCGTCGACGGCACCGGATCGTGTCGGGGCCTGCCCTGACCGGCCCGGCCGCTTCGACGAGCTGGTCTACGTGCCGGTGCCGACCATCGCCCGGCGCCGCCACATCCTCGGCATCCACACCCGCGCCATGCCGCTTTCCGACGATGTCGACTTCGACGGGCCGGCCTGATCGCCTTGCGCGAGAACCTGTCGAGCGAGCGGGTGACACAGGCGCATTTCGACGCGGCACTTCACGAAGCCCGGTCCCCGGTGACGCCCGAGATGGAGCAGGATTACGAGACGATGCTGCGCGCCCTCGAGCAGGAGGGCCCGCAGCGCCAGCCGATCGGCTTCGTGCCGCGCAGGCAGGCGGCGGAATAGAGCCGTCCTGGCCGGGCTGGCCTGTGGCGCTTATGCACCACGGGCCGGCCGGCGATTGTTTCCGCCCTGTTTTCGCCACAGCCCGGCGGCCAACCCGTTCGACGTTAACCGAACGGGAGGGGACGATGACCCGTCAGACCGCGCCGCGGCGCTTCGCAAGATCGAGCTTCACGAGGTCGATCCTGGCGGCGACCGCACTCCTGGCCCTCGCCGTGCCGGCCCAGGCGATCGGCCTGCTCGACCGCGGGCCGATCGCCGACTTCCTGACGGTCTTCCGCCAGCAGGGCGTGCCGCGCCAGACCATCGGCTGGAACAGCCCCTACAAGCCCGGCACGGTGGTGATCTCGACCAGCCAGCGCCGGCTCTACTACATCCTGCCGAACCAGGAGGCGGTCCAGTACGGCGTCGGCGTCGGCCGCGAGGGCTTTTCCTGGTCCGGCACCAAGACCGTGACGATGAAGAAGGAATGGCCGGCCTGGCGCCCGCCGGAGCAGATGATCAAGCGCCGCCCCGACCTGCCGCGCTACATGGCCGGCGGCAACGACAACCCGCTCGGGGCGCGCGCGCTCTATCTCGGCTCGTCGCTCTACCGCATCCACGGCTCGAACGAGCCGGAGACCATCGGGGCGGCGGTGTCGTCGGGCTGCATCCGCATGACCAACCGGGACGTGATCGATCTCTACGACCGGGTGAAGGTGGGGACGAAGGTGGTGGTGCTGCCTTAAAAGAATATTTTTCGGTCGCCTGCGCTCGGAGGGCCGGAAAAATCCTATCCTCTCACCTCATCCTGAGGTGTTCGTCGATCGAAGATCGACTGACCTCGAAGGAGGGCTCCAGGAATCGCCGAGGCTTCTGGAGCCCTCCTTCGAGGCCGCTACGCGGCACCTCAGGATGAGGTTGTGATTGGGAGGGAAGTGTTCACGGGCCCTGTGATCAAACAGCCGCGTCCTCCGGCTCCGGCAGCGCCATCACCCGGGGCGGGTGCCCGGTCGCGTCGAGGAAGCGGATCAGGTCACCCGGCGCGACCGACGTGGTGGCGCCGTTGTGGAGCGGATGGAAATTGACCGGGTCGTGCGCCATCAGCCCGGCATCGAGGATCACCGAGACGGTGCCGTCGCGGTCGTTGATGAGCCCGAACGGCGTCACCGAGCCGGGGCGCACGCCGAGCCGCTCGTAGAGCAGGTCGGCCGACCCGAAGGACAGCCGGCCGCGGGCGCCGAGCGGCCCGTGCAGGCGCTTGAGGTCGATCCGCGCCTCGGCTTCGGCGACGACGAGGAACAGCCGGCCGTTCTTGTCCTTGAGAAACAGGTTCTTCGAGTGCCCGCCCGGCATCCCGGCCTTGAGGTCGCGGGATTCCGCCACCGTGTGCACGGGGACGTGCTCCACGGTGGCGTGCGCGATCCCGAGGCCGTCGAGAAAGGCGAACAGCTCCTCCGGGGTCGCCGCACTCATGCGGCGAGATGACGGGCGAGCGCCGCCGGGTCGACGTTGCCGCCCGACAGGATCACGCCGACGCGCTTGGCCCTAACCGGCACCGCGCCCTCGAAGGCCGCGGCCGCGGCGAGGCACCCGGTCGGCTCGACCACGAGCTTCATCCGCTCGACGAAGAACCGCATGGCGGAAACGAGCTGCGCATCCGTCGCCGTCACGATGCCGGCGGCCTCGCGCCGGATGATCGGGAAGGTGTGCCGGCCGAGATGCGTCGTCAGTGCTCCATCGGCGATCGAGACCGGGACCGGGATGCGCACCACCTCGCCCTTGGCGAGCGATTGCTGGCCGTCATTGCCGGCCTCGGGCTCGACGCCCCAGATCTCGACCTCCGGCGACAGGGCCCGGGCCGCGAGGCACGAACCGGCGAGCAAGCCGCCGCCGCCGAGGCAGACGAGCAGGACGTCGAGGGGGCCGACCTCCTCGATCAGCTCCTTCACGGCGGTGCCCTGGCCGGCGATCACGTCCGGGTGGTCGTAAGGCGGGATCACCGACAGGCCGCGCGCCTCGGCGAGGCGCCGGCTGACCTCCTCGCGGTCCTCCTTGTAGCGGTCGTACACCACGATCTCGGCGCCGTAGCCGCGGGTGGCCGCGACCTTGATGGCGGGAGCGTCGTGCGGCATCACGATCACGGTCGGCACGCCCTGGAGCGCGCCCGCATACGCGATCGCCTGGGCGTGGTTGCCCGACGAGAAGGCCAGCACCCCGCGGCTGCGCTGCTCGGGCGAGAGCGCCGCGATGGCGTTGCAGGCGCCCCGGAACTTGAAGGCGCCGGCCCGCTGCAGCGGCTCGGCCTTGAAGAACAGGGTGGCGCCGGTCCGCGCATCCGCCGTGCGGGAGGTGAGCACCGGAGTGCGGTGGGCGATGCCCTCGATGCGGCCGGCAGCGGCCTCGACATCGGCGAAAGTGACGCTCATGTCAGCGATTCTCGAAGTTGGGCTTACGCTTCTCGACGAAGGCCTTCATGCCTTCCTTCTGGTCGTGGGTGGCAAACAGCCCGTAGAAGACCCGGCGCTCGTAGCGGATGCCCTCGGTGAGCGTGGTCTCGAAGGCGCGGTCGATGCTCTCCTTGGCCACCATCACGGCGGGCAGCGACATCGACGCGATGGTCTCGGCCGCCTTCATGGCCTCGGCCATGAGATCGGCCGCCGGCACGACGCGGGCGACGAGGCCGGAGCGCTCGGCCTCCGCCGCATCCATCATCCGGCCGGTGAGGCAGAGTTCCATCGCCTTGGCCTTGCCGACCGCGCGGGTCAGGCGCTGGGTGCCGCCGGCGCCCGGGATGACGCCGAGCTTGATCTCGGGCTGGCCGAACTTGGCATTGTCGGCGGCGAGGATGAAGTCGCACATCAGCGCCAGCTCGCAGCCGCCGCCGAGCGCGTAGCCCGCGACCGCGGCGATGATCGGCTTGCGGCGCCGGCCGACCTTGTCCCACTCGCCGAACGGATCGGCCATGTAGAATTCGGGATGGGTGCGGTCCTGCATCTCGCGGATGTCGGCGCCGGCGGCGAACGCCTTCTCCGAGCCGGTGATGACGATGCAGCCGATGCCGTCGTCGCGCTCATAGCCGTCCAGCGCGTGGTTCAGCTCGGCGATCAGCGCATTGCACAGCGCGTTCAGCGCCGCCGGACGGTGCAGGGTGACGAGCGCCACCCGCCCGCGCGTCTCGACCCGGATGTTTTCGTAAGCCACGGCGTTCTCCCGATCGTCTCTCCCGCTTGGCTAGGGGAGGGCGAAGCGGGGCGCAAGCGGCTCGGCGGGAGGGCAGGGCTGCCGGGGGATATCCCCCGTCTCCTCACCCTCGACGTCGTCCCGGGGCCGCGCAGCGGAACCCGGGATCCATATCCGCCGACGATTCAGGATGAAGCGGAACGGGATACGCCTCGTTCTGCACCGCCAGCGGTGATTGATACCGGGCTCTCGCCTGCGGCGAGCCCCGGGACGACATCGAGGGTGTCGGGTCCGTGGGAGAAAACGTTCACGCCGGCGGCGGCGGATCCGGGGCCTCCACCACCTCCTGCCTCTGAAGCTGGAGGGCGACGAACCAGCACAGGGATGCCCAGGCGGCGCCGATGCACCAGCCGGCGAGTACGTCGCTCGGCCAGTGCACCCCGAGATAGATCCGGCTGATGCCGACCAGCAGCGTGGTGACGACGCCGAGCCCCATCACGAAGGCCTTGACCTTGCGCGAGCGCTCGACCCGGGCGAGCAGGATCGCGAGCGTCAGGTAGGCGATGGCCGACAGCATGGCGTGGCCGCTCGGGAAGCTCGCCGTGAAGGTCTCCATGCCGTGCGGCACCAGCTCCGGCCGCGGGCGATGGAAGAACAGCTTGAGTCCCGTCGACAGGATCTCGCCGCCGCCCACCGCCACCGCGACGAACAGGGCGGCGCGCCGCCGGGCCGTGATGGCGAGGTACAGAATCACGCAGGCCGTGACGTAGACGATGCCGAACACGCTGCCGAAGGCGGTGATGTCCCGCATCGTCTCGGGCAGCCAGGACGGGCCGATCGGCTGGGCGAGATCGCCCGGCACCCGGAGCGCCAGCAGGAGGCGATCGTCGAAGCCGAACGAGCCGCCCTCGCGGATCTCGTCGGCGAGCTTGAAGAAGCCGAAGCCGAACAGGCTGACGGCGAGCAGCGAGGCGAGCGGCCCGATCTCGTTGAGGCGGAAGCGCAGCCACATCGCCGTGGCGTGGCGCCGGAACGGAATCGCGACCATCAGGCGCCCCCGCACGGAAACCGGCCGCGGGCCTCCCACGGCCCACCGAGATAGCGCCAGAGCAGGAGCCCGGTGCCGGTGATCTCCCGGGGCACGAAACCGGCCTCCAGTTCGCGGTGCAGGGCGCGTGCCTCCTCGGGCGCGACCTTGTTCTGCACCGTGACGTGGGGCCGGTAGCCCTGCCGGTCCTGCGGCGTCAGCCAGTGTTCGAACGTGGCGGCGAGCCGCCCGCGCAAGCGCGACAGGCGCGGGGATTCGAGGGCATAGGCGACGCCGCGGCCGATGAAGCGCAGGGATGCGACCTGGACCGGGATCGGGCCCTCCGCCCGCATCTCCGCGGCCAGGGTCTCGACGATGCCGCGCTCCTCCTCGCCGGGCAGGTGATGGAAGAGCGTGACATGGGCCGGAATCTTGTTGAGGGCGGCCGGAAAGTGGCGGCGGCGCTCGCCGTCGAACTCCGCGAAGGCGGCCTCGTCGAGCTCCAGGGTGAGGATCAGGGGGTGTTGCGTCATCCTCCCGGCGAAATGGCGCGCGGGACCGGAATGGCCAGGGCGGAACGGCCAGGATCGGCGGCGCTGTTCAGCTCGGGCACTTCCCGCTACACGCCCCGCATGCGCGACAGCACCGACATGGTCCATCTCGGCCGGGACGGATGGCTCTTCCTGACCGGCGGCACCAACCGGGTGCGGCAGCAATACCGGGCGAGCCTGCCCGTCGCCTGGCGGCTGTGGCGCTGGCGCCGGCTGATCGAGGCCCGCACGGCGAAGGCGGCCTCCCTGGGCCTGCGCGCCTTCCACGTCGTGGTGCCGGAGAAGCTGAGCGTCTACGACGACCGCCTCGACGGGCTCGCCCTCGACCCCGCCCTGTCGCCGGCCCGCCGCCTCGGCGCGCGCCTCGCCCGCTCGCCCGCCGCGCGGGCCTGGATCGACCTCGTCGGGCCGTTGCGGGCGGCGCGCGACGCCGAGCCGCCGCTTTACCTGCGCACCGACACCCATTGGAGCCAGGAGGGCTGCCGCCTCGCCTACGGGGAGATCATGCGGGCGCTCGGCGCCGTGCCGCCGCCGGACCTCGCGAGCCGGCCGTTCCACGACCATGACGGCGTGCGCGACCTCGGCGGCAAGCTCGATCCGCCCCGGCGCGAGACGATGCGGGTCTACGAGATGCAGCGCGACGCCGTGCGGATCTTCGCCAACCCGCTGGTCGAGGGCCACGAGGCGCGCGGCACCGCCGCCGACCTCCATGTCGGCGCCCACGTGGTCTTCCGCAACGACAGCCCGGCCGCCGATCCGCGCACGCTGATGCTGTTCGGCGATTCCTGCTCGCATTTCCACCCGATCTTCCTGACCGGGCTGCTGGCCGAGAGCTTTCGCGAGCTGCACTTCGTCTGGTCGTCGAATCTCGACTGGGATTACGTCGCACGGGTGCGCCCGCACCTGCTGCTGGTCGAGGTGGCGGAACGCTTCCTCGCCCGGGTGCCGACCGATCGGTTCGACGTCGAGGCGGAGGGCGCGCGGGCGCTCCCCTCCCGGGACGGGGCCGGGATCTGAGCGACGGCCATTGCGGCGCGGGGCGGCCGCCCCACCTTCGGGCGGATGGCGAGGAGGGTGCGATGGGGCTTCTGGTCGACGGCGTCTGGCACGACCAATGGTACGACACCAAGGAGACCGGCGGGCGCTTTGTGCGCAAGGATGCGGCCTACCGCAACTGGGTGACGCCGGACGGTGCGCCCGGCCCGAGCGGGGAGGGCGGGTTCCCGGCGGAACCCGGGCGCTACCACCTCTACGTCTCGCTCGCCTGCCCCTGGGCCCACCGTACCCTGATCGTGCGGGCCCTCAAGGGGCTCGAGGACGCGATTTCGGTCTCGGTGGTCGATCCGCATATGGGCGCCGAGGGCTGGGTGTTCGGCGACAGCCCGGGCGCGGGGCCCGACACGGTCAACGGCGCGACCCGGCTCTACGAGGTCTACCTGAAGGCCGACCCGCACTATACCGGCCGGGTCACCGTGCCGGTCCTTTGGGACAAGGTCCGGGGCACGATCGTGTCGAACGAATCGGCCGAGATCGTCCGGATGCTGAACGGCGCCTTCGGCGGTGCCGGCCCCGACCTCTACCCGGAGGATCTGGCGCCGGAGATCGACGCCCTGAACGCGCGGGTCTACGACCGGGTCAATAACGGCGTCTACAAGGCCGGCTTCGCGACCCGGCAGGACGCCTACGAGGAGGCGGTGACGGCGCTCTTCGAGGAACTCGACGCGCTTGACGCCCGTCTCGACCGCTCGCGCTACCTGATGGGCGACCGGCTGACCGAGGCCGATATCAGGCTGTTCACCACGCTGGTGCGGTTCGATCCGGTCTATGTCGGGCACTTCAAGTGCAACCTGCGCCGGATCGCCGACTACCCGAACCTCGCGCCCTACACGCGCGACCTCTACCAGACCCCCGGCATCGCCCCGACGGTGAACCTGACCCACATCAAGCGGCACTATTACGAGAGCCACCCGACCATCAACCCGACCGGGATCGTGCCGGTGGGCCCGGTGCTGGATTACGACGCGCCGCATGGGCGGGCGGAGCGGTTCGAGGCCTGACCGGCGGCCACGCAGGAACCCTCCCCCCTCTGCGCAGGGCTGTCCGGGGAAAGACGAGGCGCAGGAAATTCCCTCTCCCCGCGGGCGGCTAGCGGATTCACACTTCTCGCCAGAGAGCTAACCCCCTGTAAAGGTGCGCGCTTTCCCCTCCCCCTTGTGGGGAGGGGTTAGGGGTGGGGGTGGTGCCGCGTAAAGCTCAGCGGTCTATCCGGCACCACCCCCACCTCCGGCTCCTCCCCACAAGGGGGAGGAGAGGCGCGCTACCTTCAAAGGGAGAAGCGCTCAAACCGAGATGTGTGAACATGCTAGCCGCGGGCGGGGAGAGGCTTTCGTCCCCCTTGTCGGGGACGAAAGGAGCGGAGGCGAAAGCCGCAGCGAGGGTGAGGGGGTGTTTCCGGATGAGGCTCCTTCGGAAACACCCCCTCACCCTCGCCCTTCGGGCTTCCTGAGCCCCTTCGGAGCTCAGGCCTCTCCCCGCAACGAAGTCGGGCTTGCCCGACTTCGTCCGTCGCTTGCAGATCCCGGGCAAGCCCGGGATCTGTCGGGGAGAGGGGAAACCCGCGCTTTTTTCTTTCCCCGGACAGCCCTGCCCTCTGCGGGGGAGGGTGCCCGGCTGCGAGTGCGAAGCACTCGTGCGCCGGGCGGGAGAGGGGAACCACGGTTCCGGACAAGACTGAACCGTTCTGAAGAGCGCCCCCTGGATCAGCGTCGCGCTGCCCCTCTCCCGGTCCCTGCTGACGCAGGGACCAACCTCCCCCGCAAAGGGGGGAGGGTTACCCGTGGCGACTGTCGCAGCCGCATCGAAAGACTACGCCGTCGCCGAGAACACATCCGGCAGCGACGGCAGCCGCTGCCGCAGCCGCAGCAGCGCGATCGTCTCGATCTCGGCAAGTGCGCGGACCCGCTCCTCCTCCGGCGGATTGTCCAGCCGCTCGGCGAGTTGCGCCAGAATCTCTTCCGGCCCCTTGCCCCGCACCGCCATCACGAACGGGAAGCCGTGGCGGGTGCGGTAGCGCTCGTTGAGGGCGAGGAAGCGGGCGCGGCCCTCCTGGTCGAGGGCGTCGAGCCCGGCCGAGGCCTGCTCGGCGCGGGATTCCGGCGCGAGGTCGGCGGCCGCCACCCGGCCCGCGAGGTCGGGATGGGCGCGGATGAGGGCGAGCTGGCGCTCCGGATCGGCCGCCCGCATCACCGCGATCATGGCGGCGTGGAGCCCGTCGGCCGAGTCCTGCATGCCCGACAATCCGGTCGCGTGGGCGCCCTCCGCCACCCAGGGCGAGTGCTCGAACACGTCGCCGAAGTGTTCCACGAACAGGGCCCGGCCCATCCGGCTCGGGGTCAGGCCGGCCGGCGCATGGGTCTTCGCCCAGTGCCGGGCGATGTCGATGCGCCGGCTTACCCACACGTCGTCGTGGGCGGCGACGTGGTCGAGGAAGCGGGCCAGGGCCGCGATCCGGCCCGGCCGGCCGACGAGGCGGCAATGCAGGCCGATCGACAGCATCCGGGGCGTCTCGGCGCCCTCTTCATAAAGCACGTCGAAGGAATCGCGTAAGTAAGCGAAGAACTGGTCGCCCGCATTGAAGCCTTGCGGCGTCGCGAACCGCATGTCGTTCGAATCGAGGGTGTAGGGCACCACCAGTTGCGGTGCGCGCGGCCCCTCGACCCAGTAGGGCAGGTCGTCGGCGTAGGAATCCGCCGAGTAGAGGAAGCCGCCCTCTTCCATCACCAGCCGCAGGGTATTTTCCGAGGTCCGGCCCGTGTACCAGCCGAGCGGGCGCTCGCCGGTCACCTCGGTGTGGATCCGGATCGCTTCGCTCATGTGGGCCTTCTCCTCCTCGTAGGAGAAGTCGCGGTAGTCGATCCATTTGAGGCCGTGGCAGGCGATCTCCCAGCCGGCCTCGCGCATGGCGGCGACCGCGTCGGGATTGCGCTGGAGGGCGGTGGCGACGCCGTAGACCGTCACCGGCAGGTTGCGCCCGGTGAACAGCTTGTGCAGGCGCCAGAAGCCGACCCGCGAGCCGTATTCGTAGATCGATTCCATGCTCATGTGGCGCTGGCCCGGCCAGGCCTGCGCGCCGACGATCTCCGACAGGAACGCCTCCGAGGCCCGGTCGCCGTGGAGCAGGCAGTTCTCGCCGCCCTCCTCGTAGTTGATCACGAACTGCACCGCGATGCGGGCGCCGTCCGGCCATTGCGCCTGGGGCGGGGTGCGGCCGTAGCCGACGAGGTCGCGGGGGTAGGGGGAGTCGGTCATGGGGGCGGTCCGGGATGAGCCGTCACCGCGCTACCCTGGACGAGTTCGAGCGGGATCCCCTCTCCCGTGCGGGAGAGGGGTAGGGGTGAGGGTGCCACGGTCCTGTGTCAGGCTCGGACCGTCCCGCTGCCAGCACCACGTTCAGCGTTCACTGCTGAAGCGTGTCACCCTCACCCCCAGCCCCTCTCCCACACGGGAGAGGGGGGAGCGCGCTCTCGTCCGCGGCAGGGCAATGAGGGCCGCGTGGAAATCGTGCCGCAACCTTAGCCGTGCGGCAGGCCGCACGCAAAACCGCCCCCGGCCCTCACCCCGCCAGGGCCGCCAGCGTCGGATCGACCCGGGCGAAATGGTCGGCCCAGGTCGGGGCCCGGTAGCCCGCGAGGCGCTCCGCCATCGTGGCCCGCAAGGGCGAGCCCGGCGCCGCGAGGTCCTCCACCACCCGCATCCAGCCCAATCCGTCGAGCGGGTGCAGGAACTCCGCGAAATCGCCCGCGATCTCGCGATGGACCGGGATGTCGGAGGCGACGACGGGCAGGCCGCCGGCGGCGGCCTCCAGCACCGGCAGGCCGTAGCCCTCGGCGAAGGAGGGCATCAGGAGGGCGGTGGCGCTCCCCATCAGCCGTACCAGACCGGCGGTCGACAGGCCCGAGGCCTCGGTGACGTGGGCGCGCACCGCCGGGCAGCGCTCCAGGAGGTCGATCACGTTCTCGCTCTCCCAGCCCCGGCGCCCGACGACGACGAGGCGCGGCGTCGCCTCCCCGTGCCGAGCCGCGAGCTCGCGCCACGCGGTGAGCAGGCTGATGAGGTTCTTGCGCGGCTCGATCGTGCCGCAGACCAGGAAGAACGGCCGGGCGGGCGGCACCGACGGCGCAGCATGGAAGGCCGCCTCGATCCCGAGCGGGCCGACGGTGACCGGCGGCACCCGGCGCCCGAGGCCGGCGAGATGGGCCGAGAAGCGCTGCCCGACATCGGCCGAGTTCACCACGATGGCTTGCGCGTGGCGGGCCACCGTCTCCATCCGCACCCGGTGCCGCTCGGCCTCGCCGTCGCGACCGTATTCGGGATATTCGATCGGGATCAGGTCGTGGATGAAGAAGACCGGTCGGATGTCGGGCCGGTCGTAGAGCCAGTCGAACCGCGCCGGCTTGTCGAGGCGCAGGTGCGAGGTGTGCACGTAGAGCGCGTTCATCGGCACGCTTTCCGGGCCCGGCGCCCGCAAGACCGCGAGCCAGGCCTCGAGCTGGCGCCTGCGGCGTGCGCGCGCGCCGTCCGGCTTCGCGGCGGAGGGGCCCGAGGCCGGGACCGGCAGGCCGAGCCGGCCTGCGAGGTCGCGGTAGACAGGATCGTCGCCGGCCGCGACCTCCTCGGTCCAGGCCGCGACTGCCGCCTCGACGAGGCCCGCCATCTGGCCTCCGTCGAGCACCTTCGGGCCGAGCGGCGTCGACACGATGCCGAAGCGGGGGCCCGGCTGCGCCAGCAGGCGCCGGGCATAGGCGAGGTCGACCCGGTCGATGCCGGTCGGGCTCGCATGGCGCAGGCGGGTGACGAGGCGGGTGAGGTCGAGGGCGACGGGATGGGGGCGCATGAAGCCTGTGAGCCTGAAGTCCTGGAGACGGGGAGGTTAAGTCGCCCGCCTTCCTACACAGTGGCGGGGGCTTTCGCCGAATCCGTCCTGTGCGGCAGCGCACAAGACGCGGGCCGGCCTGTGGATGGTCGCTCTTGCAACGCTGAGCGGTGATGATTTATCGCATTCGTAACCGCTCCGTCGCGTCGCGGTGACAAGTGTCGGGCGCGTCGATTAGGATCGTGGGTCGGCGCTGGGTCGACGTTCGGGTGAGACAATGGCGATCGTCGATCTGGATCGGGATGCGGTGAAGAACGGCTTGGCGGACGGCTCCGTCCTGCTGATCGACGTGCGCGAGCCCAACGAATTCGAATCGGGCCACATCCCGGGCTCGGTGTCTTTCCCGCTCTCGGCCTTCGACGTCGAGCGGCTGCAGGCGCTGATCGCCGAAGACGGCCGCCGGCCGGTCCTGTCCTGCGCCGCCGGCGTGCGCTCGGCCCGGGCGCTGCAATACCTCCAGAGCCAGGGCGTGCCCTTGAGCGAGCATTATGTCGGCGGGTTCAAGGACTGGGCCAATGCCGGCGAGGCCGTGGAATAACTGACGAACACTGTCCGCCTCGCTCTTGGCGGTTCGACCCCTCAAGGCCCCGGGAGGGCCGCGCCGAGGACGGCGCGGTTCCCGAATCTGCCAGCCGCCCGCCGATGCACCCTGGCGCATCCTCGGCGCGCGTCCGGCGGGCCGCATGCACGAGATGAACGGGAGAACGAGTATGCGCAGGCTGAGGCTGGCGGCGGTGATCCCGGCGCTCCTGCTGATGGCCGGGATCCCGGCGCGGGCCCAGGCCCCCGGCGGGCCGCCCCCGACGGTCACGGTCGCCAAGCCCGTGGTCAAGGAGGTGGTGGAGCATGACGACTTCACCGGCCGCTTCAACGCGATCGAGTACGTCGAGGTGCGGGCCCGGGTCACCGGCTACCTGCAAAAGATCCATTTCCAGGACGGCGCCGTGGTGAAGAAGGGCGAATTGCTCTTCACCATCGACCGGCGGCCCTACAAGGCGGCCCTCGATCAGGCGACCGCGGCCCTGGCCTCGGCCCAGGCCCGGCTGAACTTCACCCAGACCGACCTCGAACGCGCCCAGACGCTGAGCCGGTCGGGCAACATCTCCGAGCAGGTCACCGACCAGCGCCGGCAGAACTCGCTCACCGCCCAGGCCGACGTCGACAGCGCCACCGCGGCGTTGCGCCAGGCCCAGCTCAACTACGACTTCACCGAGGTACGCTCGCCGATCGACGGGCGGATCTCGCAGCGCCTGGTGACCGAGGGCAACATCGTCATCACCGACCAGACGATGCTGACCACCATCGTCTCGCTCGACCCGATCTACTTCTCCTACACGGTCGACGAGCGCTCGTTCCTGGCCTACCAGAATACGCTCAAGATCGGCATGGGGGCGACCCAGAAGGAGCACACGGCGCCGATCCTGGTGGCGCTGACCGGCGAGGCGAAGCCCACCCGCAAGGGCATGCTCGATTTCGTCGACAACCGGGTCGACGAGGCGACCGGCACGGTGCTCCTGCGCGCCACCGTCGAGAACCCCGACCGGTTCATCAAGCCGGGCCTGTTCGGCATCGTCAGCATGCCGGCCTCCAAGCCCTATCGCGGCATCCTGATCCCCGACGACGCGATCGCCGCCAACCAGGACAAGCGCCTCGTCTACGTGGTCGGACCCGACAACGTCGTCCAGCCGCGCAACATCCGCCCCGGCCCCAAGATCGACGGCTACCGGGTGGTGCGCGACGGGCTGAAAGGCGACGAGACCATCGTGATCGTCGGCCTGACCCGGGTCCGCCCGGGCGCCAAGATCACGCCCGAGGTCAAGGAATTGCCGCCGGTCCGCGAGTGAGCGACCGCGCCGCCCGCTGACGGGCGGCGCCTCCCGTCAGGACGCCACGCCCGAACACCGAAGGGCGCGAGAGGCCCACCGATGCGTTTTGCCCATTTCTTCGTCGACCGGCCGATCTTCGCCTCGGTGACCTCGATCGTCATCCTGATCATCGGCTACGTCTCGTACATCTCGCTGCCGGTCTCGCAGTACCCCGAGATCGTGCCGCCGACCGTGGTGGTGCGCGCCTCCTATCCGGGCGCCAATGCCGAGACCGTGGCGGCCACCATCGCGACGCCGATCGAGCAGGAGATCAACGGCGTCGACAACATGCTGTACATGTCGTCGCTGTCGACCAACGACGGCAACATGCAGCTGACCGTCACCTTCGCGCTCGGCACCAACCTCGATATCGCCAACGTGCTGGTCCAGAACCGGCTCTCGGTCGCCCAGCCGCGCCTGCCCGGCGACGTGCGCAACCTCGGCGTCACGGTCCGCAAGTCCTCGCCCGACCTGATGATGGTCGTGCACGTGCTCTCGCCCGACGGCACCTTCGACCAGAACTATCTCGCCAACTACATCTACCTGCGCCTGCGCGATCCGCTGCTGCGCCTCAACGGTGTGGGCGACATCACGGTGTTCGGCGGCTCGGAATACGCGCTCAGGCTCTGGCTCGACCCGAACAAGCTCGCCTCCTACCAGCTCTCGACCACCGACGTGATCAACGCGCTGCAGGAGCAGAACGTCCAGGTGGCGTCCGGTGCGCTCGGCGCCCCGCCGGCCCCGGCGAGCCAGGCGTTCCAGCTCACGGTGCAGACGCAGGGGCGGTTCCAGGACCCGAGCGAGTTCCGCAAGGTCATCGTCAAGGCGTCCGACGGGCGCCTGGTCCGGGTCTCCGACATCGCCCGGGTCGAGCTCGGCCAGAAGGACTACACGACGAAGTCGTTCCTCAACGGCCAGCCGGCGATCGGCATCGGCGTGTTCCAGCGGCCCGGCACCAACGCGCTCGAGGCGGCCGAGCAGGTCCAGGCGCTGATGAAGACCCTGGCCAAGGATTTCCCGCCCGGCCTCGAATTCAAGATCGCCTACAACCCGACCGAGTTCATCGCCGAATCGGTGCACGAGGTCTACAAGACGCTGGGCGAGGCGGTGGTCCTCGTCGTCGTCGTGATCCTGATCTTCCTGCAGAGCTGGCGCACCGCGCTGATCCCGATCATCGCGATTCCCGTCTCGCTCGTCGGCACCTTCGCGGTGATGGCGCTGCTCGGCTTCTCGCTCAACAACCTGACGTTGTTCGGCCTCGTGCTCGCCATCGGCATCGTCGTCGACGACGCGATCGTGGTGGTGGAGAACGTCGAGCGCAACATGGCCGAGGGGCTCTCGCCCGGCGAGGCGGCCCACAAGACCATGGACGAGGTCGGCGGTGCGGTCGTCGCCATCGCGCTGGTGCTGTCGGCGGTGTTCATCCCGACCGCCTTCATCCCGGGCATCTCGGGCCAGTTCTACCGACAGTTCGCGCTGACCATCGCGGCCTCGACCATCATCTCGATGTTCAACTCGCTGACGCTGTCGCCGGCGCTCTGCAAGCTGCTGCTGAAGCCCCATTCCGAGCACCACCGGCCGCGCTTCTTCGTGGCTCGGTTCGGCGCCTGGGCGGCCAACACCTTCAACCGCGGCTTCGACGCGACGGCGAATGCCTATGCGGCGACGGTCCGCTTCCTCACCGGGCGGCTGGTGCCGCTCTTGGCGATGCTGCTGCTCTATGCCGGCGTGATCTATGGCGTGCTCCACCTCGTGCGCACCACGCCGACGGGCTTCATCCCGCTCCAGGACCAGGGCTACCTGCTGGTGGTGGTGCAATTGCCGCCGGGCTCGTCGCTGGAGCGCACCACCGCGGTGGTGCAGGAGGTGTCGCGCCGCTCCCTCGACATCGACGGCGTCGGCAATACCGTCGTCATCGCCGGCTTCGACGGTGCGACCTTCACCAACACCACCAACGGTGCGGTGATGTTCCTGCCGCTCAAACCCTTCAAGGAGCGGCTGGCGAAGGGCCTGACGGCGGGCAAGATCCTCCAGGCCGTGCTCGCCAAGACCGCGCCGATGCAGGAGGCCCGCATCATCGCGATCCCGCCGCCGCCGGTGCGGGGGCTGGGCAATGCCGGCGGCTTCAAGATGCAGGTGCAGAGCCGCGAGGGCTCGGACATCGCCCGGCTGCTCCAGGTCTCGGGCGACCTCATCGGCGCGGCCAACCGCGACCCGGCTCTCACCCGCGTCTTCACCACCTTCGGCAACGACACGCCGCAGATCTATCTCGACATCGACCGCACGGTGGCGCGGATGCTGAACGTGCCGCTCGCCAACGTATTCTCGACGCTCCAGGTCAATCTCGGCGGCGCCTACGTCAACGACTTCAACACCTTCGGCCGCGTCTACCAGGTCCGCGCCCAGGCCGACGCCAAGTACCGGATGGAGAAATCGGACATCGAGCGGCTGAAGGTGCGCTCCTCCACCGGCGCCCTGGTGCCGATGGGCACGCTCGCCAGCATCCGCGACATCTCCGGTCCGCAGATCGTCCAGCGCTACAACCTGTACTACTCGATTCCGGTGCAGGGCGATTCGCGGCCGGGCGTGTCCTCGGGCCAGTCCCTCGACGCGATGGAAAAGCTCGCCCGCCAGACCCTGCCCGACGGCATGAGCTTCGAGTGGACCGACATCGCGTTCCAGGAGAAGGCGGTCGGCAACACGGCGGTCTACGTCTTCGCGCTCGGCGTGCTGCTGGTGTTCCTGGTGCTCGCCGCGCAGTACGAGTCGTGGGCGCTGCCGCTCTCGATCCTCTTGGTGGTGCCGACCGGCGTGCTCGCGGCCTTGGCCGGCGTGCAGTTCCGGGCGCAGGACAACAACATCCTGACCCAGATCGGTCTCATCGTGCTGATCGGCTTGGCGGCCAAGAACGCGATCCTGATCGTCGAGTTCGCCCACCAGATCGAGGAGAGCGAGCGCCGCGGGCCGGTCGCCGCCGCCGTCGAGGCCTGCCGCTTGCGCCTGCGGCCGATCCTGATGACCGCCTTCGCGTTCATCCTCGGCGTGGTGCCGCTCGCCTTCGCCACCGGCCCCGGCGCCGAGATGCGCCAGGCACTCGGCACGGCGGTTCTGTTCGGCATGCTCGGCGCCACGGTGTTCGGCCTGTTCCTGACCCCGGTCTTCTACGTGGTGATCCGCAACATCCTGATCCGGATCAACCGCTGGCGCGGGGTGGACGACCACCACGGGGAGCCCGAACCGGCGCGGTAACGGCGTTCCGGCTTCACTGCCGGGGAAGGCATGGCACGGGTTTCTCCTCTCCCCGCAGGCGGGGAGAGGGCTGCGTCCCCGTTCAGGGGATGCAGCGAGCCCGCAGGGTGAGGGTGAGGGGGTCTCGACGAGTGAGCCTCCTCCGGAAACACCCCCTCACCCTCGCTTCGGCTTTCGCCTCCGCTTCTTTCGTCCCCGACGAGGGGGACGAAAGCCTCTCCCCGCCCGCGGGGAGAGGGGAAAGCCCGAGCCACTTCTTTTCTCGGCTAGCCCTGCGGCACCGGGGGGCAAGAGACGGGGACCCCGCCACGAACCCCCCTGGCGTTTCCGCGGGCTGCCTTTTAACAAGGCAGCCCGTTTCCGTTGGCGACAGACTTCCGCGATGACCGATACTCCCCTCCGCGCCGGCCGCGTCGACCGCCGCACCGCCGAGACCGACGTCAGCGTCGCGCTCACCCTCGACGGCACCGGCCGGGCCAGCATCGCGACGGGCGTCGGCTTCCTCGACCACATGCTGGAGCTGCTCGCCCGCCACGCCCTGTTCGACCTCGACGTCAAGGTGACGGGCGACCTCCATGTCGACCAGCACCACACCACCGAGGATTGCGGTATCGCACTCGGCCAGGCCTTCGCCCAGGCGCTGGGCGACAAGCGCGGCATCCGCCGCTACGCCGACCTGCACCTGCCCATGGACGAGGCACTGACCCGCGTCGCGGTCGACATCTCGGGCCGGCCGTTCCTGGTGTTCCGCACCACCTTCGCCCGCGAGAAGATCGGTGCCTTCGACACCGAGCTGGTGCGCGAGTGGTTCCAGGCCTTCGCGATGAATGCCGGCATCACGCTGCACGTCGAGACCCTGTACGGCGACAACCAGCACCACATCGCCGAGAGCTGCTACAAGGGGCTGGCACGTGCCTTGCGGCACGCGGTCGAGGTCGATCCCCGCGAAGGGGGCCGGGTGCCATCGACCAAAGGCTCGCTCTAGAGCCCTGTCGCCATCACGACGGATCCCGGGGGGAGCCGGATGACCACCTATACCCTGCACGTTCCCGACGAGGTCGATCCCGGCGAGCCGGAGGCCCTGGACCGCGCCAAGCTGGTGCCGGACGCCTTCGTGTGGCCGGCCTTCTGGTTTTCGGCCCTGTGGTTCTTCTGGCACCGGCTCTGGCTCGCCGGGCTCATGGTGCTGGCCGCTGAAATCGTCGTCTGGGCCGTCGGCCTCACCCTGGGATTGCACCCGGCGGTGGGGTTCGTGATCGCCGTGCTGCTGTCCTGGCTCATCGGGTTGGAGGCCTCGTCGCTGCGGCGCTGGACCTATGCCCGCACCGGCCGCCCGATCCGCGATGCGGTGACGGCCTCGGACGTCCGGGAGGCCGAGGTGAAGGTCGTCGCCCGCTGGCTGCGTGAGGAGGGCACCCGCCTCGGGTCCGCCGCGCCCCGGCCGGCGACCCCGGCGAACATCCGCGCCGACAGCCCGGCGCTCGGCCTGTTCCCGGAGGCGCAGGGCCCCCGGTGAGCACCCTTTTCACCATCGCGACCGCGACCCGGGAGGAACTCCGTTGAGCGCGGACACCGTCGCCATCATCGATTACGGCTCGGGCAACCTGCACTCGGCCGCCAAGGCCTTCGAGCGCGCCGCCCGCGAGACCGGAACCGAGTCCCGCATCGTCGTCACCTCCGATCCCGCCGTGGTGGCCGCCGCCGACCGGGTCGTGCTGCCGGGCGTCGGCGCCTATGCCGATTGCCGGCGCGGCCTGGACGCGGTCTCCGGCATGGTCGAGGCGATGACCGAGGCGGCGCAGGGCCGCGGCCGGCCGTTCCTCGGCATCTGCGTCGGCATGCAGCTGCTGGCGAGCCGCGGCCTCGAATACGAGGTCACCCCCGGCCTCGGCTGGATCCCGGGCGACGTGGCGCCGATCACGCCGTCCGATCCCGGCCTGAAGGTGCCGCATATGGGCTGGAACACCCTGGAGGTGCGCCACGCCCACCCGCTGCTCGACGGCATCCCGACCGGCGGCGAGGGCCTGCACGCCTATTTCGTGCACAGCTACGCGCTCGTGCCCGCGGAACCCGGCGACGTGGTCGCCACCGCCGATTACGGCGGCCCGGTCACCGCCATGGTGGCCCGCGGCACCGTCGCCGGCACCCAGTTCCATCCCGAGAAGAGCCAGACCCTCGGGCTGCGGCTGATCGGCAACTTCCTGCGCTGGCGCCCCTGACGGCGCTGCTTTCCCCATCCTCAAGCCTTGCGGTGACGACGCGTGATCCTGTTTCCGGCCATCGATCTCAAGGAAGGGCGCTGCGTCCGCCTCGTGCAGGGCGACATGGCGCAGGCCATCGTCTTCAGCGACGATCCGGCGGCGCAAGCCGGGACGTTCCAGGAGCAGGGTTTCTCCTGGCTCCACGTGGTCGACCTCGACGGCGCCTTCGCGGGCGCGCCGATGAACGCGGCTGCGGTCGACGCGATCCTGGCCGCGGTCACGATTCCGGTGCAGCTCGGCGGCGGCATCCGTGAGATGCGCACCGTCGAGGGCTGGCTCGCCAAGGGCGTCAGCCGGGTCATCATCGGCACCGCCGCCGTGAAGGACCCGACCTTCGTGCGCGAGGCGGCCCGCCGCTTCCCCGGCAAGATCGCGGTCGGCATCGACGCCAAGGACGGGCGTGTCGCGGTCGAGGGCTGGGCCAAGACCTCGACGGTGACGGCGGAGGAGCTGGGCCGCCGCTTCGAGGATGCCGGCGTCGCCGCGATCATCTACACCGACATCGCCCGCGACGGCATCCTCAAGGGCCTCAACATCCCGATGACGCTGGCGCTGGCGCAAGCGGTGAAGATCCCGGTCATCGCCTCGGGCGGGCTGGCCTCGATCGAGGACGTGCACCGCATCCTGGAGCCCGATTGCGCGGGGCTCGCCGGCGCCATCACGGGCCGCGCCCTCTATGACGGCCGGATCGACCCGAAGGAGGCACTGGCTGCCATCGCGCGGGCGAAGGCGGCGCAGGGCAAAGGCGCTTGAGGACAAAGAGCCTGCCGGCTGCGTGAGGCGGATGGAGCCGGCTCGTGATAGGATCGGGACGGCTTATCCAGAGGCGTGAGACGACGTGACCGCCGCGACCCGTAAACCCAAGCCGGCTCCTGCTCGGCCAGCTCCCCCGCTGCCGATGACCGCCTATGCCGACGATATCTACGGCTGGGCGATGGAGCAGGCCGCCGCTCTGCGCACCGGCAACCTGTCAGTGCTCGACCGTGAGAACCTGGCCGAGGAGATCGAGAGCTTGGGCCGCTCTGAGTTCAATCGCCTCGTCAGCTTCTACGCGCTGGTCCAGCTTCACATGCTCAAGTGGCACCATCAGCCGAGCCATCGCTGCGCGAGTTGGGCCGTCTCGATCTCGACACATCGCAAGCATGTGAGCCTGACGATCGCCGACAACCCGAGCTTGAAGTCGCGTCTCGACGAAGCATTCGAGCGCGCCTATCTGCAGGCGCGGCACGATGCGATCCGTGAGACCGGCTTCGCTCCGGCAATATTTCCGATCGACTGTCCCTTCACGCGCGACGAGGCGATGTCACTCCCCTTCCTCTACGAGTAGAGCCAGCATCCCGTGCGCAAGACCCGCATCATCCCCTGCCTCGACGTCAAGGACGGCCGGATCGACTCGATGCAGGCGCCGATCGCCATCGCGCGGACGGCAGGCGCCCGGGCAGGTTGAGGCGGACGAGTTTGCCGCGTGATAGGATGGCGACGGCTTTCCGAAAGGCGTGTGACGACGTGACAGCCGTGACCCGTAAATCCAAGCCGGAGCCGGCGCGATCGACCTTGTGCCCGGCAACGGCTTATGCCGACGACATCTACGGCTGGGCGATGGAGCAGGCCGCAGCCTTGCGCGCCGGTGACCTCTCCGCTCTCGACCGCGAGCATCTGGCGGAGGAGATCGAGAGCTTGGGGCGCTCCGAACTGAGGAGCCTCGTCAGCGCCTGGCGGGTCGTATTGCTGCATATGCTGAAATTCGACCACCAGCCGGCGCGGCAGACGAGAAGCTGGGCACTGTCGATCCGCGACCAGCGCGACGAGGCGGCCGACATTCTCGCCGACAGCCCCGGCCTGAAAAGCCGGCTCGACGACGCGATGGCCCGCGCCTATCGCGGCGCGCGGGTCGATGCCGCGCGGGAGACCGGTCTCCCGCTGCGGACCTTTCCCGAGACATGTCCCTACACGCGCGCCGAGATGCTCACGCGCGACTTCCCCATCGACTCGAACTCCTGAAACGGCGCCCGTGCTCAAGACCCGCATCATCCCCTGCCTCGATGTCAAGGACGGCCGCGTCGTCAAGGGCGTCCAGTTCCTCGAACTGCGCGATGCCGGCGATCCGGTCGAGGCCGCCAAGGCCTATGACCGCGCAGGCGCCGACGAGCTCTGCTTCCTCGACATCACGGCGAGTCACGAGGCCCGCGGCATCCTGCTCGACGCGGTGAGCCGCACGGCGGAGGCCTGCTTCATGCCGCTCACCGTCGGCGGCGGGGTGCGCAAGGTCGAGGACATCCGCACCCTGCTGCTCGCCGGGGCCGACAAGGTCTCGATCAACACCGCGGCGGTGAACGACCCGGACCTCGTGGCACGCGCGGCGGAAAAGTTCGGCGCGCAATGCATCGTGGTGGCGATCGACGCCAAGCGCGTCTCCGGCGAGGGTGAGCCCGCCCGCTGGGAGATCTTCACCCATGGCGGGCGCAAGCCCACCGGGATCGACGCGATCGACTTCGCCCGGCTCGTGGCCGGGAAGGGGGCGGGCGAATTGCTCGTCACCTCGATGGACCGGGACGGGATGCGCTCCGGCTACGATATCGGGCTCACCCGGGCGATCAGCGACGCGGTGAACGTGCCGGTGATCGCGTCGGGCGGCGTCGGCGGCCTCGACGACCTCGTGGCCGGCGTGCGCGACGGCGGGGCGAGCGCGGTGCTCGCCGCCTCGATCTTCCATTTCGGCCAGCACACCGTGGCGGAGGCCAAGGCCCACATGGCGGCGGCCGGCCTCGCCATGCGGCTCGATCCGACGCCCTGATCGTCGGCAATCATCGCGGGACTTCGTCGGGCAAGCCGCTTGACCATCCGGCACGGCCGGCCCCAGGGTTCACCCGGAGACATCTATGGCAGCCGCATGACCGCCTTCACCCTCGCCGACCTCGACCGCATCGTCCGCGAGCGCGCCGCGGCCGCGCCGGAGGAATCCTACACCGCCAAGCTCGTCGCCGGCGGGCCGGCCCGGCCGGCGAAGAAGCTCGGCGAGGAGGCGGTCGAGGCCGCGATCGCCGCGGTGCAGGGCGACCGCGACGGGCTGACGGCGGAGGCGGCGGACGTGCTCTACCACCTGCTGGTGGTTCTCAGGGCCGCCGAGGTGCCGCTGGAGGCGGTGATGGCGGAACTGGAGCGGCGCACGGCCCAGAGCGGCATCGCCGAGAAGGCGGCAAGGAGGCCGGCATGAACGAGGCCGGCATCGACGGAGCCAGCATGCCCCCGACCCTCGGCGCGGCGGAACTGGCGGCGAGCCTCGACGAGGCGACCGACCACCTCTCGCCCTACCGGGTCTTCGCCCGCGAGGAATGGGCGCATTTACGTGCCGACACGCCGCTCACCCTCACGGCCGACGACGTGATGCGGCTGCAATCGCTCAACGACCCGATCTCGCTGGAAGAGGTCATCGCGATCTACCTGCCGCTGTCGCGGCTGCTCTCGCTCTACGTCGCGGCGACGCAGGGGCTGTTCAAGGCGACCCAGCGCTTCCTCCTCGCCGAGCGCGAGGTGAAGGTGCCCTACATCATCGGGGTCGCCGGCTCGGTCGCGGTCGGCAAGTCGACCACCGCCCGGGTGCTGAAGGCTTTGCTCGCCCGCTGGCCCAACACCCCGAAGGTCGACCTCGTCACCACCGACGGGTTCCTGCTGCCCAATGCCGAGCTGAACCGCCTCGGCCTGATGGAGCGCAAGGGCTTTCCGGAGAGCTACGACTCCCCGAAGCTGTTGCGCTTCCTCGCCGACATCAAGGCCGGCAAGCGCCACGTCGCCGCGCCGCTCTATTCCCACCTCGTCTACGACGTGGTGCCGGGGGAGACCACGGTGGTCGACCGGCCCGACATCCTGATCGTCGAGGGGCTGAACGTGCTGCAGCCCGCGCGCCTGCCGCGCGACGGCACCGCGATCCCGTTCGTCTCGGACTTCTTCGACTTCTCGGTCTATCTCGACGCCCACGAGGAAGACCTGCACCGCTGGTACGTCAACCGCTTCCTGCGCCTGCGCCATACCGCCTTCCGCGATCCGCTGTCGTATTTCCGCAAGTATGCGGAGATCAGCGAGGAGGAGGCGCTGGTCATCGCCGACGGGTTGTGGAACCGCATCAACCTCCTGAACCTGCGCGACAACATCGTGCCGACGCGCCAGCGCGCCAGCCTGATCCTCGCCAAGGGCGCGAGCCATCGCATCGAGAGCGTGGCGTTGCGGCGGTTGTAGGACGCGCCGCAGCACGTTTCATCGCCGTCGACCACAAATCTAGGCTTGTCCGGGACGCGGGCTCCCTTCCCCCTGCGGGCGGCCAAGGGCCACCCAGGCTTCGGCCGGTTTGCCGCGCCGGGCGTCGTTCGTCCTTTTCCCGGAACGGGAGGGACGGATGGAAGGGGTCGGCGGCGGGAACGCATCCGCTCCTGGCTGCGGACGCGCAGGACGAGGCGGTGCTGACTCGAGATCGTGTCTCGACCGCCGAACTGCTCCGGAATCACCGCCGGCGCGGCAGGGCATGCATCCGGACCGAAATTCGACCCGGACAGCTCTGCCGCCCGCGGGGAGAGAGGATGTGCGGCGCCTCGTTCTTGTCCCGCCGAGCCTCGCTCCTGTCGCAGCAGGCCGGATTCGGGCGCTCCTCGAGGCCCTTGAGGTTGCCGCATCGCCCGCGACGAACCGGTCTCCACGTCGTCGGGAAAGGCTCCAGCCGCCTGCGCCGGCACCGCTTTTCCGGTCTCGCCCCGCCAGCGTTAACCATTTTTTAAGCCTTCCAGGCGATAACCAAGGCGGTCCAGCTTTCTGGATGTCGAGTGGTCTCTGTCCACTCTGTTTGATGCCTCCCTGTACGACTCTTTCAGCCGCCCCCCGTGGGCGGCTTTCTTTTTTCCGCTCCCTTGCCGCCGTTCTCCGCGATTTTCCCGCTTTCCCCGGGATCGTCCATCCCCTGCCCGCGTTGACGTTAAGGTTAATCAATCGTTGACGGCGCGCGATCCGCGTCATGGCGCTATCGTTGCGCCAGACAGCCCGAGCGCACCGTGAATGTCCCGTAACGAAGCGGGACCGGCGTCGCGGTGGCACAGGAGGGATCATGGGCGTGATGGACGTGATGTTTCGGGACGAGCAGCCCACCGTGCGGTTCGGCGAGACCTTCGTGGCCTCCGAGAGCTTCAAGATGCTGTTTCGCGAGGGAATGACCCTGGTGGAGGAGACGGCGGCCTATCTCGACGGTCCCGGCCGCGACGAATCGCGCCTGCTCGCCCGCCACGCCGCCCTGACCTATGCCAGCGAGAGCATGCGGCTCACAACCCGGCTGATGCAGATCGCGTCCTGGCTCCTGGTGCAGCGCGCCGTGTCCGAGGGCGAGCTGAGCCTGAGCGAGGCCGCCGAGGAGAAGACCCGGGTTCGCCTTTCCACCACCGAGCCGAACGAGAGCGGCCCGGTCCTGATCGCCGAACTGCCGCTGTCGCTTCAGGCCCTGATCGCGCAGTCGAAGCGCCTGCATGCCCGCATCGTCCACCTCGATCGCTTGATCTCCGACGACCGCCCGACCCCGGAGCCTCGGGTGAGCCCGGTCTTCGCCCAGCACGACATGCTGCGCGTGGCCTTCGGCTGAAGGCCGGTGCAGGGGGGAGGGCGCGCCCCTCCCCGGTGCCCGGTGCGGCGAAAAACCCGGGAGATCCGGGCACGAAAAAAGCCCCGACCGCGAGGCCGGGGCTTTTTTCGTGCGAACGATGCCGCTGCTTACTTCTTGGTGAACGAGATACCGGCGAAGCGCGAGTTGAAGCGGGACAGGCGACCGCCGCGGTCCAGCAGCTTCTGCTCGCCGCCGGTCCAAGCCGGGTGCGTGTTCGGGTCGATGTCGAGGTTGAGGGTGTCGCCCTCCTTACCGTAGGTGGAGCGCGTCATGAACGAGCTGCCGTCGGTCAGCACCACCTTGATGAAGTGGTAGTCCGGGTGCTCGGTCGCCGTGCGGGCCACCTTGGGGGTCGCGACCGACTTGCCGGCGGGGACCGCCTGCTTGGCGGCGGGGGCTGCTTGCTTTGCCATGACGAATTCCTAGAGTGCGACCCGCGCCGAACGCTCCGCTTCGGGCCGCGGCCATTGATCGCGCGTAATCGGATGAGCGGCGGCCTATACCTCACCTCCGTGCGCCAAACAAGCGCCGGCACCCCGGACAGCACGACAGTTCAGATGGCACGTAACGACACCGCCCGTCCCCGCGCCTCCCTCGGGGCCCTGAAGCCCCTCATTCCCTTCGCGGCGCGCTACAAGGGCCGGATCGGCGCCGCGATCGTGGCGCTCGTCGCCGCCTCGGGCGCGACCCTGACGGTGCCGGTGGCGGTGCGCCGGGTGGTCGATCTCGGCTTCGCTCACGGCGAGGTCGGGATGATCGACGCCTATTTCGGCGGCCTGATCGGGGTGGTGGCGGTCCTCGCCGTCGCCAGCGCCGCCCGCTACTACTGCGTCGTGACGCTCGGCGAGCGGGTGGTGGCGGATTTGCGCGCCGCCGTGTTCTCCCGCCTCACCACCCTCGATCCCGCCTTCTTCGACCGGGCGCGCAGCGGCGAGCTGGTCTCGCGCCTGACCGCGGACGCCGCCCAGGTGAAGTCGGTCTTCGGGGTCTCGCTCTCGATCCTGCTGCGCAACCTGTTCCTGTTCGCCGGCGCGGTCGGGATGATGGTCTGGACCAGCCCCCGGCTCTCGGTGCTGGTGCTGGCGGCGATCCCGCTCATCGTCTTCCCGCTGATCCTGTCGGGCCGCGGCGTGCGACGCCGCTCGCGGGCCGCGCAGGACCGGCTCGCCGACGCCTCGGCCTTCGCCACCGAGGCGGTGGGGGCGGTGCGCACCATGCAGGCCTTCGGCATGGCGCCGGCCACCGCCGCCCGCTTCGCCGCGGCGTCCGAGGAGGCGTTCCTGGCCTCGCGCGGCTCGGCCCGGGCGCGGGCGCTGCTCACGGGCGTGGCGATCTTCCTGATCTCGGCCAGCGTCGTCGGCGTGCTGTGGTACGGCGCGCAAGGGGTGGCCGCCGGCACGATCTCGGCCGGGCAATTGTCGCAATTCGTGCTCTACGCGGTGTTCGGCGCGAGTGCGCTCGGCCAGCTCTCGGAGGTCTACGGCGAGTTGACGCTCGCCGCCGGTGCCGCCGAACGCCTGGGCGAGATCCTCGACACCGTGCCGGTCATCGCCGCGCCGGACCGGCCCCGCGCCCTGCCGGTGCCGCCGCGCGGCGAGATCGCCTTCGAGCATGTGCGCTTCCATTACCCGACCCGGCCCGAGCACGCGGCGCTCCACGATCTCAGCTTCACGGCGGCGCCGGGCGAGCGCGTGGCCCTCGTCGGGCCGTCGGGCGCCGGCAAAAGCACGGTGCTGCAACTGCTCCTGCGCTTCTACGATCCGGAATCCGGCGAGGTGCGGATCGACGGCGTGCCGGTCGACGCGGTCGAGCCCGAGGCCTTGCGCGCCCGCATGGCCCTGGTGCCGCAGGACCCGGTCGTGTTCAGCGGCAGCATCCTCGACAACATCCGCTACGGCCGGCCCGAGGCGGACCAGGCCGAGGTGGAGCGCGCAGCGACCCAGGCCCATGCCGACGGTTTCATCCGCGCCCTGCCGCAGGGTTACGCGACCCATGTCGGCGAGCGCGGCGTCACGCTCTCGGGCGGCCAGCGGCAGCGCATCGCCATCGCCCGGGCGATCCTCAAGGATGCCCCGGTCCTGCTCCTCGACGAGGCGACCTCGGCGCTCGACGCCGAGAGCGAGCGGGCGGTCCAGGCCGCCCTCGACGTGCTGATGAAGGGCCGCACCACCCTGGTCATCGCCCATCGCCTCGCCACCATCCGGGCCGCCGACCGCATCCTGGTGCTGGAGGACGGCCGCATCGCCGAGGAGGGCACCCACGACGCGCTACTGGCGCGTGGCGGGCTCTACGCCCAGCTGGCGGCATTGCAGTTCGGTGCCGGGGTCGACCTGGCGGGGGAGCGGCAGGTGGCGGAGGTGTGATACGAAATCCGGAAGAACACTTCCGGATTTCGTATCACCAGCCCGCGCGGCGCGTGAGCGAAGCCGATTTCCGCATCGCGAAGCGATCAGTCGGAAATCGTATGATACGGCTTCCGAAGATTCCTTCCGGACGCCGTATCACCAGGCCCGCGCGGTGAAGCCGTAGGCTTCACACGCCTGAGCGAAGCCGGTTTCCGCATCGCGAAGCGATCGATCGGAAGCCGTATGCGAGGCGCCTCGCCCGTTCCGGTAGGTCCTTCCCCCATCCCTCGACCTGATCCTGAGGTGTTGGCGACCGGAGATCGCGCTCCATCGGAGATGGACTGATCTCGAAGGGGGCTCCAGTTAGCCCTGAGACTTCTGGATCCCTCCTTCGAGGCTCCTTTCAGTCGCACCTCAGGATGAGGCCGCGGATGGGAGGAGGATGCAGATCGCGTTGCAGCGTGAGCCGTAATACCAACGGCCCGAGATGCTGACGCCTCGGGCGTTTGGCCCATCTCGAATCTTCGACACCAAGCCGGAGGCTTGGCGAAAATCCGAGAACGGGACCAATGGTCGTTTTCAACGACCGTCGGGATAATCCTGTCACCGCTCCGTCAGCTTCATCTCGATCCGACGGTTGCGGGCATAGGCCTCCTCGCTCGTCCCGGTGTCGAGGGGCTGGAACTCGCCGAAGGCGCCGGCGAGCAGGCGCTGGGGCGGGATGCCCTTGCCCACGAGGTACTGCACCACCGCGATGGCGCGGGCCGCCGACAGCGCCCAGTTCGACGGGAATTGCGAGGAGTTGATCGGCCGCGCATCGGTATGGCCGTCGACCCGCAGCACCCACGGGATGTCGGCCGGGATCTGGCGGTTGAGCTCCAGGATGGCGCTGGCGATCCGGTCGATCTCCGGCCCGGCCTCGGGCTTGAGCACCGCCTGGCCGGCGGAGAACAGCACCTCGGATTGCAGCACGAAGCGGTCGCCGACGATGCGGATGTCGGGGCGGTTGCCGAGGATCTGGCGCAGGCGCCCGAAGAAGTCCGAGCGGTAGCGCGCCAGTTCCTGCACGCGCTGCGCCAAAGCCACGTTGAGGCGGCTGCCGAGATCGGCGATGCGGGCCTGGCTCTCGCGGTCGCGGGTCTCGGACGCCGCGAGCGCATCCTCCAACGCTGCGAGCTGCTGGCGCATCGCGGAGATCTGCTGGTTCAGGAGATCGACCTGGCTGAGGGCGCGGGTGGTGGCGCCCTTCTCGGCATCGAGCTGGCGGCCGAGTTCCGCCGCCTTGCCTTCCGCGCCCTGGCCGCCGGCGAGCAGATCCTGCAGCCGTCGGCGCTCGGCTTCCGACCCTTGCAGGTTCGCCCGAAGTCCCGCGGCGCTGTCCTCCAGCGCACGCTTGCCGGAGCGCTCCAGCGCCAGGAGGTCGGTCAGCTCGGAGATCTGGCGGTTCAGCCGTTCCAGCACCGTGTCGCGGCCCGACAATTCCTGCGACAGGAAGAACTGGCCGGTGACGAAGATGGTGAGCAGGAAGACGACCGAGAGCAGCAGCGTCGTCAGCGCATCGACGTAGCCGGGCCAGACATTGAGGGCGCGGTCGCGCCGGACGAGGCGGCCGGCCATCAGGGTCTCACTCCACCTTCGTCTCTCACTCGACCTTCTCCCGGGCGAGGCGGTCGAGCACCTGCTTCAGCTCGCGCTCGCGGTTGGCCTGCGCCTCGACCCAGTCGCGGATCATCTGCTGCTCGGCCCGCATGTGCTGGACGAGGCCCTGGATGCCCTCGGCGAGGTTCGCCATCGCCTGGGTGCTGGCGCGGCCATGCGCCGTGCTGTCGCCGACCAGGGTGCCGAGCCGCGTCATCGCGTCGGCGATGTCCTTCAGCACCGCGTCGCCCTTCGGGGCGGGCTCGGGTGGGCGCGGCGGGGCGCTAGCGAGCGCGGCCGATGCCGGCACCGTGACGGGGACCGGAACGGGCGCCGGCGCCGGGCCCGCGGCGGTGACGAGCCAGTCTTCGAGTTCGTTGTAGAACCGGTTGTGGGCCTGCCCCGCCTGGAGGTCGAGGAAGCCGATCACGAGGGAGCCGGCGAGGCCGAACAGCGAGGCCGAGAAGGCGAGGCCTATTCCCGACAACGGCACCGCGAGGCCGCTCTTCAATTCGTCGAACATCACCGCCGCGTCGCCGCCGCCCGCCCGCATCGAGCGGATCACGCCGCCGACCGCCGAGAGCGTGTCGATCAGGCCCCAGAAGGTGCCCAAGAGGCCGAGCAGGATCAGGAGGCCGCCGATGTAGCGCAGGATCTCGCGCCCCTCGTCGAGCCGCGACGCCACGCTGTCGAGGAGCGGCTGGAACTGCCCTTGCGGGTGCGGCCGGCCGGCCCGCGCCTCCTGGAGCGCCGGCACCAGGGCGCCGAGCACCCGGGGGCTGCCGGGATCGGCGGCGCCGGTGGCGGTCCGGTTGGCGAAGCGCACCTCGCGGAAGAGGCGCTGCACCTGCCCGAACGCCATGATGATGGCGATCGAGGTCGCGCCGAGGATCAGGCCGTTGAGGCCCGGATTGGCCATGAAGGCCGGCACGATCTGGCGATAGAGCACGAAGGCCAGGAAGCCGGCCAGCGTCAGGAACACCGCCATGCGGATGAGGTAGATCCGCGGCGATGTCAGGGGAGGGGACGCTGCGCTCGCCGCCATCGCGGGCCGTACTCACTGTCGCGGGGCCATCCCCTGCCTCGCGTGGCGGGGGCCGCCGGCACTGTGCCGGGTGCGGCTTGGCCGATCAAGCCGGCCCGAGCCGGCGTCCCGGGGGTTTTCAATCCCAGTGCCGCGGCCAGGTTTCCTCGAGATGCGGCCCGAGGCGCACCGGGCTCACCCGCCGGGCGAGGCCGGTGGCATCGTCGGTCTCGACCGCGATGCCGCAGAGCGTGCCCTCGCCGGTCGCGGCTTCGAGCCGGCTGCCCGGGGTCTTCTGCAGGAAGCGGCGGACCGGCTCGTCCTTCTGCATGCCGAGGACCGAATCGTAGTCGCCGCACATGCCGACATCCGACATGTAGGCGGTGCCGCCCGGCAGGATGCGGTGGTCGGCGGTCGGGACGTGGGTGTGGGTGCCGACGACGAGGCTCGCACGCCCGTCGAGGAACCAGCCGAAGGCTTCCTTCTCGCTCGTCGCCTCGGCATGGACGTCGACGATCACCGCGTCGGCGGCGTCGCGCAACGGGCAGGCCGACAATTCGCGCTCGGCCGCCGCGAAGGGATCGTCGAGCGGATCGAGGAAGATCCGGCCCATCACGTTGACGACGAGGACCCGGGCGCCCGCCCGCGTCTCGACCACCGTGGCGCCGCGGCCCGGCGTGCCGGGCGGGTAGTTCGCCGGGCGCACCAGCCGGGGCTGGCGGGCGATGAACACCATCGCCTCGCGCTGGTCGAAGGAGTGGTTGCCGAGCGTCACCGCGTCGGCGCCGGCATTGATCAATTCGTCGCAGATGCTCTCGGTGATGCCGAAGCCGCCGGCGGCGTTCTCGCCGTTGATCACCACGCAATCGAGGCGCCAGCGCTCGCGCAAGGCCGGCAGGCGCTCGCTCACCGCCAGGCGGCCCGGCCTGCCGACGATGTCGCCGAGAAAGAGGAGGCGCATGGCGGGGTTCAGTCTCCGGTGGGGTGGATCAGGCCCGCCTCGGTCACGATGGCGTCGAGGGGCCGGTCGTGCGGGCCGTCCGGCACGAAGGGGGTTTCCTGGGCGGAAAACGCGATGCCGATGGCGAGCGCACGGACCGGCACGTCGAGGCGGGCCAGCGCCCGGTCGTAATAGCCCTTGCCGTAGCCGATGCGGTGTCCGCGCCGGTCGAAGGCCGCGAGCGGCACCAGCAGCACGCGGGGATCGACGATCCGCGCATCGGGCCCGGGCTCGCTCAGGCCGAAACCGCCGGGGCTAAGCGCGTCGCCCTCGGCCGTGAGGCGGAACACCAGCCCGTCGGGCGTGACTTGCGGCAGGGCCACGGCCTGTCCGCGGGCGCGCAAACGCGCGATCAGCGGCCGCACGTCGACCTCGCTGCGGATCGGCCAATAGGCCGAGACCACGTCGGCCTGCGCGATCTCGGGGAGGGACAGGACCGTCTCGGCGATGCGGCGGGAGGCGTCCTCGCGGGCCTCGACCGCCAGCCCGTCCCGCCGCGCGAGGGCGGCGTTCCGCAACGCGGCCTTGTCCGGGGAGGCGGGGGAAACGTCCGTCGTCATGTCAGTCCAGCGCGGAGCCACGAGAGCCGTTGGAGAATCGATCCCGGGAAACCTACGAAGTAGGTGGGCGCCGTTATGCCCCGGTCCACGGACCAGGGCAGTGACAGCTCCCGAGGGAGTCGATAAGGCCCCGGGGATATTGTCTCCTGACGAGAACCGCAGCCCCGCCGACCCCATGTAGCGTCGCCGGGGCGGTTGCGAAAGGGGGCGGATGGGGGGATTTGGGGCCGAGGGCTGAAGCGGAGAAGCGGGTGCATCCCGCACGGCCGCGGCGTCGAGAATGTCCCACCCGCGACCTCATCCTGAGATGCCGCGCAGCGGCCTCGGAGGAGGGCTCCAGACACCTCAGAGATCCCTGGAGCCCTCCTTCGAGGCTCCCTCCGGTCGCACCTGAGGATGAGGTCGCAAGTCGGGGTGTCTTTACCACGCGATCCGACGCAGGCCTCTCGAACAAAGATCGCAAACGCTCAACAAATCCCACAGGACCCCATGAGCCCGAAAGCCGTTCTCGCCCCCGTCTTCGTCCAGGTCCTGCTGACCCTTCTCCTGCTGCTCTGGACCGGGCGGGCACGCTTTGCCGCGGCGCGGGCCGGCGCCGTGACGCTTAAGGACATCTCGCTCGGCGAGCGCACCTGGCCGGCGCCGGTGCAGCAGGTCTCGAACGCCTTCGCCAACCAGTTCGAATTGCCGGTGCTGTTCTACGTCCTGACCGGGTTCGCGCTCGCGACGGGCAAGGCCGATCACCTCTTCGTCGGCCTCGCCTGGCTGTTCGTGCTGACCCGGATCGTCCATGCGGGGATCTACGTCACCGGCAACGTGGTGATCCGGCGCTTCCAGGCGTTTTTGGCCGGGGCGATCGTCCTGATGGCGATGTGGGGGATCTTCGCCGTCAGGATTCTCGTCGCTTGAAGCCGGCTTCTCGCCATCCCGGCGCGAGGAGGGTAAGGGGGCCATCCGTGTCTTTCACGAAACTCCCGATCACCGTCGTCGCGCGCCGAGGCGGCGTCGGCGCGGCGGGAGTTTCGCGAGGGCACTCAGTAGCGCGGGGCCCGCGGCGGCGGGCTGCCGTATTCGAGCTGCGTCTTGGCATCGTAGGGCCGGGGCGGCGGCGGGGTGAGGTCGACGGCGGGCGCCGCCGGGGCGGTGGCGCAGGCGCCGGCCGCCAGGGCGATCAGGCCGGCGAGACTCACGGCGAGGGCGGACGGGATGGGACGACGGATCATGCGAGCGGAACTCCGGCTCTGCGGGTGGAACGGTCAAGGTGTCGGGACGCGCCTAGCCGAAAGCTTGGCCGGGATGAGCCGGTCCCGCGGCACAAGCGTGGCGGTTTCGCGATGACCCCCGGCGCCCGTCTCTCCGCCGCCATCGAGGTCCTGGCCGATATCGCCGAGCGCCGCCGCCCGGTGGCCGATGCCCTGAAGGATTGGGGCCTCGCCCACCGCTTCGCCGGCTCCGGCGACCGGGCCACCATCGCCACCCTGGTCTACGATGCCTTGCGCCGGCGCGCCTCCGCCGCCTGGATCATGGGCGAGGAGACGCCCCGCGCCGCGCTGATCGGCTCGCTGCGGCTCCAGCGCGGCCTCGCGGCCCAGACGGTCGCCGGTCTGTTCACCGGCGAGCGCTTCGCGCCCGCCCCCCTCACCGAGGCCGAGCGGACGAGGCTCGAGACCGGGACGCTCAATGACGCTCCGGTCCACGTCGCCGGCGACGTGCCCGAATGGGTGGTGCCGTCGCTGGCGGCAGCGCTCGGCGACGATCTCCTGCCCGAATTGCGAGCGCTCGCCCGCCGTGCACCCCTCGACATCCGGGTCAACACCCTGAAGGCGACCCGCCAGGGCACCGCCGAGGCGCTGGCCCATCTCGCGCCCGAGCCGACGCCGCTCTCGCCGGACGGCCTGCGGGTGCCGCTGGGCGAGGACGGCCGCGGGCCGGCGCTCCACGTCGAGCCGGAATTCCTGGACGGCTGGTTCGAGATCCAGGACGAGGGCTCGCAGCTCGCCGCCCGCCTCTCCGGGGCGGATGCCGGCATGACCGTGATCGACCTCTGCGCCGGCGGCGGCGGAAAGACCCTGGCGCTCGCCGCCCTGATGAACAACGCGGGCCGGCTGATCGCCACCGACGGCGATCCGCGCCGCCTCGCGCCGATCCACGAGCGCCTGCGCCGGGCCGGCGCCACGGCCGAGATACGCACGCCGCGCGGCGGAAAAGGGCGCCCGGACGTGCTGACCGACCTCGACGGCACCGCCGACCTCGTCCTCGTCGATGCGCCCTGCACCGGCTCGGGCACCTGGCGGCGCAACCCGGATGCCAAGTGGCGCCTGCGCCCCGGCAGCCTCGCGACGCGGGTCGCCGAGCAGGAAGCGGTCCTCGACCGCGCCGCGCGGCTGGTGCGGCCGGGCGGGCGGATCGTGTACATCACCTGCTCGCTCCTGCCGGAGGAGAACGACGCGGCCGTGGCCGGGCTCGCAGGCCGGCGCGACGACATCGCGCCCCGGCCCCTCGACCTGCCCGACGCGGTCGCCGCCAAGGTCCGCCGCACCGCCCACGGCATCCAGATGAGCCCGGAGCGGACCGGCACCGACGGCTTCTACGTCGCGCTCCTGGAGCGCACCGGCGCTCACCCTTGAGACGCGCACGGGCCGGATCATCCCTGAGACGGGCGCGTCGCATCGCCAGGGATCGTGTCCCAGGGCGTGCCCGGTACTTTTCGGCCCGGTACTTTTCCGCCGTGCATTATCGGCAGCTTGGCTTATGCAGGGTGGACGAGGGGTCGTCCCGCGGCCGGCGAGCCTTGGCCTCGCGCGCTTTGGGGCATGGGTCTTCGGGATAGGGGTCGGGTCCTTCGGGCGTATCGGACGGTCGGCATGGCGCTGCATCGCAGGACGTTGCTCACGGGAACGGCCGCCCTCGCCCTCGCGCCCGCCGCCGCGCAGGAGCGGCCTGCGGGCCAGGACAAACCCCGGGAGACACCCTTGGGGCACGACGCACCGCCGGAGACCGCGCCCGGCGCCACCCTGGAGGTGATGCCGCTCTGGCCCGGCAGGCCGCCGGGGGGCGGCGGGCCCGGTCCGGACGGGCCGCGCTTCGACGAGAGCCGCGAGGGCGTGGTCACCGGCGTCGCCGAGCCCTGCCTGCTGGTGATGCGCCCGGCGCGGTCGACCGGGAGCGCGATGGTGATCGCCGCCGGCGGCGGCTACCGTCGCATCGATCTCGGCCACGAGGCGGTGCCGGTCGGGCGCTGGCTCAACAGCCTCGGCGTCACCGCCTTCGCGCTGGTCTACCGCCTGCCCGGCGAGGGCTGGGCGGCAGGGGCCGACGCGCCGATCCAGGACGCCCTGCGGGCGACGCGGCTGGTGCGGGCGCGGGCCCGGCGCTACGGCTACGAGCCGAACCGCGTCGGGGTGATGGGCTTCTCCGCCGGCGGCCACCTCATGGGCGCGGCCAGCACCCGCTTCACCGCGCCGCTCTACAAGCCCGTGGACGAGGACGATGCGGTCTCCGCCCGGCCCGACGTCGCGGCGCTGATCTACCCGGTCATCACCCTCAAACCCCCGTTCGACCGTACCTCGAGCCGCCGCGTCCTCGTCGGCGACAGCCCGACCCGGATCGCCACCGAGACCTACTCGGTCGAGACCCGCGTGCCGCCCGAGACCCCGCCGACCTTCCTGGCCCAGGCCGCCGACGATCCGATCGCGGTCGTCGACAACTCCCTCCTGATGTTCTCGGCTTTGCGGGCCGTCGAGGTGCCGGTGGAGATGCACCTGTTCGAGCGCGGCGGCCACGGCTTCAACCTCGGCGTGCCGGGGTCGCCCGCGGCGGCCTGGCCGGGCCTGTTCGCGACCTGGGCGAGGCGGCGCGGGTTCATCCGGCTGTGAGACACCGGATTTTCGAATGGAAGCGTCCATCAGACCAACCAAGGTCCATACTGGTTCTTCCAATCCCGATTGACACGGCGTCCGGCCGCGCCGCATCATCGCGGCCGTGACCGACCAGCTGCCCCCCGACCCGAACCTCTCCGCCCCCCTCGGCCACCTGGAGGGCGAGTCTCCGCCGGCCCCCGACTGGTTCCGGGACGCCGTCGCCGCCGCCCCCGAGATCGGCCGCGTGACGGTGAAGGGCGCGCGCCTCGAGACCTTCGCATGGGGGGAACGCGGGCGACCGGGGCTGATGCTGCTGCACGGCAACGGGGCCCATGCGGGCTGGTGGCGCTTCATCGCGCCTTATCTCGCGGACGGCTACCGGGTCGCGGCCCTGTCCTGGTCGGGCATGGGCGGCTCGGACTGGCGCGAGACGTACGACCTCGACACCTTCGCCGACGAGATCGAGGCGGTGGCGAAAGGCACCAGGCTGTTCGACGCCGGGATGCCGGTGATGGTGGGGCATTCCTTCGGCTGCTTCCCGATGCTGACCGAGGCGGGACGGGAATCCGGACGCTGGCGCGGCGCGGTGATCGTCGATCCGCCGATCTTCTCCCCCGAGCGCCGCACCGGCCGCCGGCGCGAGGACGGGCGCTACGCAGCCCATCGGATCTACCCGACCCTGGAGGCGGCTTTGGCGCGGTTCCGCTTCGCGCCGATGCAGCCCTGCGACGCGCTCTACATCGCCGATCTGATCGCCCGGGAATCGCTGAAAGAGGTGGCGGGCGGCTGGACCTGGCGCTTCGACCCGTCGCTCTGGGCCCGCCTCGCCCTGCCGGACCGGGCCGCGATGGTGAAAGGAGCCCGCTGTCCGCTGGCGCTCGTCACCGGTGCCCGCTCGGACCTGATGCGGCCGGCCGATGCGGCCTACGTGCAGGGCCTGCTGCCGCCGGGCTCGCCCCGGATCGACCTGCCGGAGGCCTATCACCACGTGATGGTCGACCAGCCGCTCGCCTTCGTGGCGGCGCTCCGGACGCTTCTGGCGCTCTGGCCGAACTGAAGAAGAGGGCGGCCCCGCGGGGCCGCCCTTCCGCAATCTCAGGCGTGGCTCAGTAGCAGCGGCGCACCTTGCGCACCACCACCCGGCCGAAGGGCCCGCGGGTGCGGGTCACCTGGACCGTGCAGCGCGGGCCGCGGCGGACCACCCGGCGGGTGACGTACTGCGCCTGCTCGATCGAGGCGACGGGCGCGACGCCGTGGCCGGGGGCGACCGGCATGGCCGAGGCCGGCGCGAGGCTGAGGCCCGTGGCGAGGGTGGCGGCGATCCCGAGGACGATGGCTCGCATGGCGAGGTTCCCTGTCTGGTGGGTTGGGGGCGCCTCACTCGCCGTTAGCGCCTGAACATCCGGTTAATGCCGTGGACGCACCATGGCCTTGCGGCTGCGGCGCGTTGCGCGGAGCTTGAGCCTCGTCTAACTCATCGTTCCATGACGACCGAGCACGACAAGATCCTCATCATCGATTTCGGCAGCCAGGTGACCCAGCTCATCGCCCGGAGGGTGCGTGAGGAGGGCGTCTATTCCGAGATTGTCCCGTTCCAGGCGGCCGAGGCGGCCTTCGCGGCGATGAAGCCGCGGGCGGTGATCCTGTCGGGCGGGCCGGAATCGGTCACGGTCGATTCCTCGCCGCGGGCGCCGCAAGCGGTGTTCGAGGCCGGCGTGCCGGTGCTCGGCATCTGCTACGGCGAGCAGACCATGGCGGCGCAGCTCGGCGGCGAGGTCGAGGGCGGCCACCATGCCGAGTTCGGCCGGGCCGAGGTCGAGATCATCGCCGACAGCGCGCTGTTCCGCGGCGTCTGGCATGTCGGCGAGAAGTATCCCGTCTGGATGAGCCACGGCGACCGGGTGACGAAGCTGCCCGACGGCTTCACCACCGTGGCGATCTCGCCCAACGCCCCCTTCGCGGCGGTGGCGGACGAGGATCGGAAATTCTACGCGGTGCAGTTCCACCCCGAGGTGGCCCACACCCCCCACGGCGCGCTGCTGATTCGCAACTTCGTGCGCGACATCGCCGGCTGCACCGGCGACTGGTCGATGGCCGCCTTCCGCGAGGAGGCGATCGAGCGGATCCGCGCCCAGGTCGGCGGCGCGAAGGTGCTGTGCGGCCTCTCCGGCGGCGTCGATTCGGCGGTGGCCGCGGTGCTGATCCACGAGGCGATCGGCGAGCAGCTGACCTGCGTCTTCGTCGATCACGGCCTCCTGCGCCAGGGCGAGGCCGAGGAGGTGGTGCGGCTGTTCCGCGACCACTACAACATCCCGCTGGTCCACGTCGAAGCCTCCGACCTGTTCCTCGGCGAGCTTTCCGGGGTCACCGACCCGGAGGTCAAGCGCAAGACGATCGGCCGCCTGTTCATCGACGTGTTCGAGGCCGAGGCGAAGAAGATCGGCGGGGCCGACTTCCTGGCGCAAGGAACCCTCTATCCCGACGTGATCGAGAGCGTATCCTTCACCGGCGGTCCGTCGGTCACGATCAAGAGCCACCACAATGTCGGCGGCTTGCCCGCCCGCATGAACATGAAGCTCGTCGAGCCCCTGCGCGAGCTGTTCAAGGACGAGGTCCGGGTGCTCGGCCGCGAGCTCGGCCTGCCCGAGGCCTTCGTCGGCCGCCACCCCTTCCCGGGGCCGGGCCTCGCCATCCGCTGCCCCGGCGAGATCACGGCCGAGAAGCTCGATGCCCTGCGCAAGGCCGACGCGATCTATCTCGAAGAAATCCGCAAGGCCGGGCTCTACGACACGATCTGGCAGGCCTTCGCGGTGATCCTGCCGGTCAAGACCGTCGGCGTGATGGGCGACGGGCGCACCTACGACCACGTCTGTGCGCTTCGCGCCGTCACCTCGGTCGACGGCATGACCGCGGATTTCTACCCCTTCGACATGGCGTTCCTGGGCCGGGTCGCGACCCGGATCATCAACGAGGTCAAGGGCATCAACCGGGTCACCTACGACATCACCTCCAAGCCTCCCGGCACGATCGAGTGGGAGTAGATCGGTTTCCGAACGATTCGTTCGGAAACCGAATCAGAGGGGCTGACGCCACACCGAACCCCGCGCCGGGGCATAGGCCGAGAATGCGACTCAACCTCCGGCAACAAATCGCATAGCGTACGCCTCGAACGAGGCGCGCACGCGGAAGCGGCCCGCGGCGCGATGGGGCTTTGTGGTGATGCGGAGTGAAGCGATCGCGGTCCGCGCGGAGGAACCTGATGCGGGCTCCGCCCTTCACGATGCCTGTTGCCGCCTCGTCTGGACCGCGACCGACCTGGCCTTCTGCCTCCTCGATCCGGCCGGGCGGGTCGTGGCCTGGAATCCGGGCGCCGAGCGCCTGACCGGCTTGCCCGGAGCCGAGGTGATCGGCCGCGCCTTCGCGTATGGCGAGACGCCCGAGGAATCGGCCGCCGCCCGCACGGCGGCGCTCGAGGCCGGACGCTACGAGACGGAAGGATGGTGGCCGCGGCGCGACGGCAGCCGGTTCCGCGCCCGCACCGTCATCGCGGCGGTGCGCGACGGCGACACCCTCGTCGGCTTCGCCCAGGTCATCCGCGACGCGACTCCGCAGGGGGAGGAGGGCGGCCAGTTCGAGGCGGTGGCCCTGATCCTCGACCTCGCCCTCTCGACCATGTCGCAGGGCCTGTGCCTGTTCGACGCCGACGGCAAGGTGCGGCTCCTCAACCAGCGCTTCTTCACGATGTTCGCCGTGGCAGGCGGGCGCGACCTCGTCGGGATGCCGATCGAGGCATTGTGGGCCCTCGCCTTCGCGAGGCCGGATGCCGGGGAGGGCGCGGGCGTCGCCCTGCTCGCCGGGCACGAGGCCTCGCTCGCCCGCGGCGAGACGGTCGTGGTGCCGACGCCGGACGGCCGCGCGATCGCGGTCGTGCGCCGGGGCGTCCCGGGCGGGGCATTCGTCGTCACCTTCGAGGACGTCACACGCCAGCGCGAGGCCGAGCTGGAGATCAGCCGGCTCGCCCACCACGACGCGCTCACCGGTCTGGCCAACCGGGCGATGCTGTGGCGGTGCCTGCGCGAGAGTGCCGAGGGCGAATCGCTGCCGGCCGGCACCGCGCTGCTGTTCCTCGACCTCGACGGCTTCAAGGCCGTCAACGATGATCTCGGGCACCAGGCGGGCGACGCGCTCCTCCAGCAGGTGGCCGAGCGCCTGCGCCGGGCCATGCCGCAGGCCGGACTCGCCGCCCGGTTCGGCGGCGACGAGTTCGCCCTGCTGCTTCCGGGGGCGGCCGGCCAACTTGCGGTGTCCCTCGCCGAGGGGCTCCTGATCGAGCTCGCCCGGCCCTACGCGATCGAGGGCCAGCGGCCGCGCCACGTCACGGCCAGCATCGGCATCGCCTTCGCGGAGGACGCGACCACCCCCGATGCGATCCTGCATCAGGCCGATTGTGCGCTCTACGCCGCCAAGGGCGCCGGCAAGGCCGCCTGGCGCCCCTTCACTCCGGAGCTGGAGACCGAGCGCAGCGACGAGGAGCGTCTCGAGCAGGACCTGCGGCATGCCATTGCGGCCGGCCAGCTCGGCGTCGCCTATCAGCCGCTCATCGGCCTCGCGCACGGCGCGGTCACCGCCCGGGAGGCGTTGCTGCGCTGGACCCATCCGGGTCGCGGCCCGGTCCCGCCGCGAAAGTTCATCCCGCTCGCCGAGAAGTCGGACCTGATCCGGACGCTCGGCCTGTGGGTGCTCGACCGCGCCTGCCGCGACGCTGCCGCCTGGCCCGACCAGGCCCGGATCTGCGTCAACGTCTCGGTGCGCCAGCTCGGCGACGGCAGCCTGCCGCGGGCGGTGCAGGAAATCCTGGCGCGGACCGGCCTGGTTCCCCGGCGCCTCGAACTCGAGATCACCGAGACGGTGCTGAGCAACACCGCCGAAGGCATCGTCGACGACCTGCAGCTCCTGCACGCCATGGGCGTGCGCATCTCGCTGGACGATTTCGGCGTCGGCTCCTCGTCCCTCAGCCGCCTGCGCGCGTTTCCGTTCGATCGCATCAAGCTCGACGCCTCGTTCGTGCGCGACGCCGTCGAGCGGCCGGATTGCCGGGCGATCGTCGGCGTCGTGGCCGAGCTCGGCCGGCGCCTCGGGATCGAGACGGTGGCGGAGGGCATCGAGACGCCGGCCCAGCTCGCCGTGGTGCACGAGGAGGGGTTTACGGAAGGGCAGGGCTACCTGTTCGGCCGCGCCATCATCACGGCCCCGGCGGCGTGAGTCGCCGGGCGCCGCTCATATCGAACGTGCCCTTGGATCAGGCGATCTGGCCGGTATGCTTCTCGAGCAGCGCCCAGGCGTCGTCGCCGAACTTGCCCTTCCATTCCTTGTAGAAGCCGGCCGATTGCAGCTTGGCCTGGAACGCCTTGGTGTCGACGTCGCGGATGTCGAGGCCGCGGGTCTTCAGGTCCTGCTCGGTCGTGCCCGCGCGCTGGGCCATGTCCGCACGCTGCGCCACGGCTTGCGTGTTGAAGTGCTTGGCGATCACGGTCTTCACGTCCTGCGGCAGGCCGCGCCAGATCTTGCCGTTCGACAGGAGCCAGAAGCCGTCCCACATGTGGTTGGTCTTCGAGAGGTACTTCTGCACCTCGTAGAGCTTGGCGGTGTCGATCAGCGTCAGCGGGTTCTCCTGGCCCTCGGCGATCTTGGTCTGCAGCGCCGAATATACCTCCGCGAAGTTGATCGTCATCGGGGCGGCGTCGAAGGCCTTGAACATCGATGTCCACATCGGGCTCGGCGGGACCCGGATCTTGAAGCCCTTGAAGTCCTCCGGCTTCAGGATCGGCCGGGTCGACGAGGTGGTCTGGCGGAAGCCGTTCTCCCAGATGCGGTCGAAGGCGTAGAGGCCCGACTTCTCGATCTGCGCCCGCACATGGGCGCCGAGATCGCCGTCCATCGCCGGCCACAGCTTGTCGTAGGAATTCCAGGCGAAGCCGACGCCGCTGATCGAGGCCGCCGGAACCAGGGTGGCGAGGATCAGGGGCGAGAGGGTGAAGAATTCCAGCGCGCCGGAGCGCAGCTGGCTCAGCATGTCGGTGTCGCCGCCGAGCTGGTTGTTGGGAAACAGCTTGATGTCGACCTTGCCGCCGGTCTCCTCGCGGATCCCGTCCGCGGCCTTGGTCATGTAGACCGTGAGGGGGTGGCTGATCGGGGTGTTGTTGGCGGCCTTCAGGCTGAACTCGGCCGCGTGCGCCCGGGTGATGCGCAGCACCGCCGGGCCCGCGACGGCGCCGGCGACGGCGAGATGGAGCGCGCGGCGGCGCGTGAGCGTGGTCATGGCTTCCTCCGTGGAAGGCCCGGTCGTCCGGGCCGGCAGTTTTCCCGCATCTCTCGCGCGGGTCCGTCGTGGCTTAAAGCACGTTTTTTGCGCTCCGACATCCGCCGCGCGGACCCCGCCGCGCCGTTTGTCCGGCCGCACCGTTGACCCGGTGCGCGCCGCTGGCAATCGCCGTTACGCGGGCGCCGAAATGCTCTAAGGAGGGCACCTCCCCGTCACGCGGGCGGCGCGCGATCTTCTCGCGGGATCGGCGCCGGCCCGGAAGGTTCGCTTTTCCCCCGTCATGCCGCTCGTCCGCTCGATCCTGTTCACCGTCGCCTTCTATCTCGTCACCACGGCCTTCCTGATCGGCGGCCTGCCGACCCTGGCAAGCCGGCGCAGCGTGGTGTGGCTCGCCCAGACCTGGGGCCGCGTGACCCTCGCGCTGCTCGAGGCCATCGTCGGCCTGCGGGTCGAGTTCCGCGGGCTGGAGCATCGGCCGGCCGGCGGGGTGCTGGTCGCCGCCAAGCACCAGTCCGCCCTCGAGACCCTGGCCCTCGTCACGGTGCTCGACGACTTCACCTACATCCTCAAGCGCGAGCTGATGTGGCTGCCGCTCTTCGGCTGGTACCTCGCCCGCAGCGAGATGGTGGCGATCGACCGCTCGAAGGGCTCGCGGGCGCTGGCGCTGATGAACGAGGAGGCCGCCGCCGCCATGGCCGACGGCCGCCGCCTGATCATCTTCCCCGAAGGCACGCGCCGGGCGGTCGGCGCCCCCCCGGCCTACAAGTACGGGGTCGTGCACATGTACGACCGTCTCGGCGTGCCGTGCCTGCCGGTGGCCCTCAATACCGGGGTGTTCTGGGGCCGGCGCCGCCTGACCTACCGGCCCGGCACGGCGGTGATCGAGTTCCTTCCCGTGATCCCGCCGGGCCTGCCGCGGGACGCGTTCCATGCCGAGTTGCAGGAGCGGATCGAGACCGCCTCGGACGCCCTGGTGCGTGAGGCGGAGGGGGCCGGTGCGGCGCGCGACGCGGTCCGGCGCTAGGGGACACGGCGTCGTTGCTCGGATGAGGCCGGTCTTCCGAGGGTGAAGCCGGCGACCATACGGGCCGGTCTCTCCAGCCTCCGTGCGGTATCGAACGAAGCGCAAGCACAGCCGTAGACGGGCTGTGCGCACCGAACATGAACTCTTCGTAACCTCGAAACGATTTCCCCATCTCGTGCATTTCATGGGCCTCACGAACAGGAGGCCATGATGCGTTGGACAATGGCTGCAGGCGCCGCGATCCTGTCTCTCGGCGCCCTGGCGGGCACGGCGACGACCGCGGAAGCGCGGGACGGCTGCGGTCCCGGATTCCATCGGAACTGGCGCGGCTGGTGCCGCCCGAACGTCTGGGGCCCCCGGGTCTATTACGCCCCGGTCGTCGGCTACCGGACGGTCGTCGTCGGCCCGCGCTGGGGCTACGGCTGGCGCCGTGCCGGCTGGCATCGGCCTTGGGGCTACCGGCCTTGGGGCTATGGCGGCTGGCACCGGGCCGGCTGGCACCGTCCCTGGGGCTATGGCGGCGGCTGGCACCGTGCCGGTTGGGGTGGCGGCTGGGGCCATCACGGCTGGCACCACCGCTGGTGAATGAGCGTGCGGCGGCCGGGTTCTCGGCCGCCGCACCCCGTTCTCCTGCCGCGGGACGGACCCGGCCCTTGAACCCCGCTCAGCCCTCGCCAGATCTCGTGCACTGCGATCGTTCGCGCTTGACGGACGTCTGGAATCGGAACTAGGCTGGAACAAATGGCGAACAAGCGAGCCCTGTCCTGGTCGGTGGCGATGCGGGACATCCAGAACGACCGCGCGAGGAGAATGGACGTGCGTGAGGAGCGCCTGAGAACGACCACGGGTCTGCGCGGCACCCCGGCCCTGCCGCTGAGCGCCTGGCGCGGCCGTTCCGGCCGCCGCTACGTGGTGGGGATCCATGCCCTCGACGACGATCCGGCGGCGGTCGGCGATGCGGTGGTGATCGCGGTGCGCCGGGGCGGCGACGGTACCGCGGAACTGGTGGCGGTGGCCGCGGCCGGCGAGACCCCGCGCGAGCGCCTCGCCCGCGGCTGGCTCACCCGCGCCCGGGCTCGCGGCGCGACCGAGATGCACGTCCACCGCCTGGCCGAGGATGCCGCGGCGCGCCGTGCCGTGGTGGCGGATCTCGGCGGCGCGTCGGCGTGAGGCGTCGTCAGTAGATCGGCCCCGACGACCAGGTCGGGCTCGAGAGCGGCAGCGGCTCCGGCAGGGCTCGCGGCTCGGCGGCGAGGGCCGGCCGCGAAGGCGGCGGGGCGTAGGCGTGGACCGGCGCGAGGTTCGGCGCAAGGTTCGGCGAAGGGGAGGGCGATCTCGCGACCCTGGTCCCGGTCTCCCGGGCGCTCGTCGGCGACAGGCCGTAGGGATCGTCCTGCTCGACGTCGATCGGCGCCGGATCGGGGGCAGGCTGCCAGGCCGGCGGCTTCTTGCGGATCGGGGAGAGCGGCGTGCCGGGCGGCGGCAGCCGCGATTCGTACTTGATCAGCGGCTTGCAGATCCGGCGCAAGCCCCGGGGGTCGTGCCGCGCCAGATCGAGATGGATGTGGTCGTAGTGGTAGACGTTCGACCCCGGCGCCAGCACGGTCGTGAAGTGGTTGCACGCCCCCAGGAACACCTCGCGCAGGAAGCCCTGCTCGGCTTCCGTGCCGCGCCAGCCGCCCTTCACCGTCACCACGTAGCCGTCGGCGAAGCGGAAGGACATCACGTCGACGGCGTTGCCGAACGAGTGCTCCGACAGCTTGGCGCCGACCTGGTTGTTGCGGCCGCGGCAGGAATACGAGCCGGAATTGATCTCGACCACCGGCTGGCCGAAATAGATCTCGGCGGCCGGCTGCACCGTTCCGGCGAGCCAGGCCTCGACCTCCGGGATGATCGGGCAGGCGAGCGTCATGCGCTGCTTGAGCGCCACGGTGCCGCCGGCGAGCCGCGTGACCCGGAACGGATGCACCATCCCGCACACGCCCGGCCCGTCGATCTCCTTGACGGGCTGGATATCCTCGCTCGGACGAACGAGTTTCTGGGCGAGGCAGACCTCTTCGGCCTGATTCCGCCAGGGTTCGCGCTGCTCAAACCGATTGAGCGCGCATCCGGTAAGCCCCAGGCCGAAAAGCGTGAAGGCTGAGAACGCTACGATGCCATTACGCATGGTGCGGAGAATGCGCACGATGCCGTAAACACCGCGTCAACCTCGGCCGTTAGCGTCTGGCCCAGGATGGGGCGGTCCGCTCACGCGAACCACATGCTTGTTGCGACGGTCCGCTTATGCGAACCACATTCTTGGTGGGACGGTTCGCTCACGCGAACCTTTTGGCCCCCGCCACGCACAGGACGACCAGCCCCGTCACGGCGATCATCGACGGGGCGACCGGCTCGCCGAGCAGCAGGCCGGCGAGCGCCAGGCCGAGGAAGGGCTGGAGCAGTTGCAGCTGGCCCACCCCGGCGATGCCGCCCCGGGCCAGGCCGCGATACCAGAACACGAAGCCGACCAGCATGCTGAACACCGAGACATAGGCGAGGCCGAGCCAGGCCGGCCCGCCGACCTGCGCCACGCCCGCCGGCCGGGTCGCGAGCGCGAGGACCAGCATCGCCGGCAGGGCCAGAACCAGGGCCCAGGAGATCACCTGCCAGCCGCCCAACCGGCGCGACAGGGCCGCTCCTTCCGCGTAGCCGAGTCCGCAGAGCAGGATGGCGGCGAGCATCAGGAGGTCGCCGGCGAACGACCCCGCCCCACCCTGGACGAGGGCGAAGCCCGCCACCGCCGCACTGCCGATCAGCGAGAACAGCCAGAATGCCGGCCGTGGCCGCTCACCCCCGCGCAGCACCCCGAACAGGGCGGTGGCGAGCGGCAAGAGGCCGATGAACACGATCGAATGGGCCGAGGTGACGTGCTGGAGCGCGAGCGCGGTCAGGAGCGGGAAGCCCAGCACCACGCCGAACGCCACGATGGCGAGCGACATCAGGTCCGACCGCGCCGGTCGCGCCTGCCGCAATCCCCATAGGAGAGCCGCCGCGAGGGCGGCTGCGATCACCGCCCGGGCCGAGGTGAGGAAGAGCGGCGAGAAGCCCCCCACCGCCACCCGCGTCGCCGGCAGCGAGCCGCTGAAGATGACCACCCCGAGGAGACCGCTGCCCCATCCGTCCGCCGACCGTCGCATCGCTCACGTCTCTTTTCGCAGCGGGACGCTCCGTGCATCCGGCGGGAGAGATACCGCGGCACGGGCTATCCCCCGAAGGCACGGTCCCATACGGCATTGTCGAACTGTACGGGTGACCCCACCCACACTGTCGGGGATGAGGCGATGGCGGAAGGCGGCCGCACGGCGGCGGTGATGGCGGCGATCCGGGGGCGGATCGCCGCGCGGGGGCTGGCGCCGGGCGAGCGGCTGCCGTCGATCCGCGGGCTCGCCGCCGCCATGGGGGTCTCGCCCTCGACGGTGGTCGAGGCCTATGAGCGCCTGGCCGCGGAGGGGGCGGTGCGCTCGCGGCCCGGCTCCGGTTTCTACGCCGCGGCGCCGGGCCCGCTGCCGGCGTTCGCCGAGACCGGCCCGCGCCTCGACCGGGCGGTGGACCCGCTCTGGGTCTCGCGACAATCCCTCGACGCCGAGCCGGAAATCCCGAAGCCCGGCTGCGGCTGGCTGCCGCCGGCCTGGATGCCGGTGGCGGCGCTCCGTCGCGCCGCCCGCGGCCTCGCGCGGGCCGAGGATGCGGTGCTCACCGATTACGGCGCCACGCGGGGACCGCTCCCGTTGCGCCGCCTGTTGGCGCGGCAATGCGCCGGGGAGGGACTGGCGATCGGTCCCGACCAGGTCCTGCTCACCGGCTCGGGCACGCAGGCGATCGACCTGATCTGCCGCCTGCTGGTGCGCCCCGGTGACACGGTGCTGGTCGACGATCCCTGCTACTTCAACTTCCAGGCGCTGCTGCGCGCCCACCGGGCCGATGTGGTCGGCGTCCCCATGATCGAGGCGGGACCGGATCCGGAGCGTTTCGCGCAGGCCGCCGCCGCGCACCGGCCGCGGCTCTACGTCACCAATGCGGCGCTCCACAACCCGACCGGCGCGACGCTCTCGCCCGCAATTGCCCACCGGCTCCTGAATGCCGCCGCCGCCCACGACATCACGATCGTGGAGGACGACATCTTCGCGCCCTTCGAGCCCGAGCCGTCGCCGCGGCTGGCCGCCCTCGACGGGCTCTCGCGGGTGATCCGGATCGGCAGCTTCTCCAAGACCCTCTCGGCCTCGATCCGCTGCGGCTACGTCGTGGCGAAGGCGGAGTGGATCGAGGCGTTGATCGACCTCCAGGTCGCGACGAGCTTCGGCGGGGTCAGCCCGGTCGCGGCGGAGCTGGTGGCGGGCGTGCTCGGCGACGGGCAGTACCGCAAGCACCTCGACTCCTTGCGCCGCCGCCTCGACCGGGCCCGGCGCGAGGCCGCCGACCGGCTGGCTCCGCTCGGCATCCGGCCCTGGCTGATGCCGCGGGGCGGGTTCTATCTCTGGTGCAGCCTGCCGGAGGGGCGCGACGCCGCCGATGTGGCCCGGGCCGCGCTCCGCGAGGGCGTGGTGCTGGCGCCGGGCGACGTGTTCAGCGTCTCGCGCACGGCGGGATCGCGCATGCGCTTCAACGTGGCGCAGATGGGGGATGCGCGGGTGATGCCGGTGCTGGAGCGGGCGCTGGCCGCGCCGGTAGAGGAGCCGAGCAACAGGGTGGTGCGGGCGGTCGGACTCGAACCGACATATCCGTGAGGACGGCGGATTTTGAGTCCGCTGCGTCTACCAATTCCGCCACGCCCGCGCGCGGTGAAGCCCCTCTCCTGTGCCGTGCGAAGCGGGAGCGTGTCAATCCCGTGCGGTGCGGCCGGTGCCCGGATTGCGGTGGGAGCCGCGCTGCTCCTTGCCCTGACCGTCCCTGCCCTGACCGTCCTTGGCACTCTCCGGTGCCGCGTTGATGCCGGGTGCGATGCCCGGGGCGATCTCGTCGGCGCTCGGGCCCGCCTTCGGGTCGGGCGCCGGCAGGGTCGAGACCTCGTGCGGACCCTTGACGGTGGTGGTGATTCCCGCCGGCGACACGGCGGCGCCGTCCGGCCGCCGAGGGCCGAGGCGGTCGACGAAGGCGCTGAACACGTCGCGCAGGCGGTCGCCGGGCTCGGCATAGGCGCCGACCGAGACCGTGGCGGTCATCCCGGCGACGAGGGCGATGCCGGGCGGCACCGCGTCGATGCGGATGCGCACGGGCACGCGCTGGGCGAGGCGGACCCAGGTATAGACCGGATCGACGCTGGGGAGCCCCTGCGTGCTCGCCGCGGCGTTCGGCGTGCTGATGCCCCGGGTGATGCTGTCGACCCGGCCGCGGATCGGCGCGGCATAACCCATCAGGGCGGCGGTCGCCGGGTCGCCGACCCGGATATGATCCATCTTGGTCTCTTCGAAGTAGCCGTCGATCCAGTACGAATCGGCGTCGATGACCGAGATGTTGGAGGTGCCGGACGCGGCGTAGTCGCCGACCCGCAGGAGCAGGTTGGTGACGTAGCCGTTGACCGGGCTCCGTACCTCCGTGCGCTTCAGGTTGATCTCAGCCTGGGCGACCTGGGCCTGGGCCGAGGCGAAGGCGGCCTCCGCCTGCTTGGCGGTGCCGGCGAATTGCTGCTTCTCCTCGATCGAGGTCGAGACCGTGGTCAGCGCCTCGCGCCGCGCGGCCTGCGCCCGCTTGACCTGGAGGTCGGCGGCGCGGTTCTCGACCTCGGCTTTCGCCGAATCGAGCGCGACCTTGAAGTCGAACGGATCGATCACGTAGAGCACGTCGCCCTTGCGGACGAGCTGGTTGTCGATCACCCGCAATTCGGTGATCTGGCCCGAGACCTGGGGGGCGATGCGCGCCACCTGCACCCGCACCCGCCCGTCCCGCGTCCATGGCGCGGTGACGTAATATTGCCAGACGATGAGCGCGGCGAATGCGGCGAGCGCCAGCACCACGAGGGTCGCCAGGATCCGCATCAGCCGCCGGCCCCGGGTCGTCCGCTTCACCGCCACCCCACTCTCCTCAGACCAGCACGATCAGCAGCGCCAGGATGCACAGGTAGATCCCCGCCTCGGCGAGCGGCGGGTTCGCGAAGACGCGCTCGAACCGCATCAGGCGCAGGAGCGGCCGCACGGCCAGCAGGATCGCCAGCGCGAGGGCCGCGTAGACGACGAAGGGGGAGACCAGGACCCCGCCGATCGTCAGCTCGTGGAACATGGCCTAGCGGGTCCCCCACAGCTTGAGGCGCCGCAGCACCCGGCCCTGCCCCTCGACGACATAGGACGCGGTAGCGAGGTCGGCCACGATCCGCGTTGCGATGCGGCGCGATTCCGCCGGGGCCTCGCGGGCCGCAGCGAGGAGGGCGGCGCCCGCCTCTCGCAAGGGCCCGGCTTCGGCCCGCCGCAGCGCGCTCCTCGCTTCCCGCACCCCGCCGTCATAGGCCGGTATCCCGGCGAGCCGGTTCAGCCCGCTTTGCGCGCCCGCGGCGGCGGTGTCGAGGGCGGCGAGCGCGAAGGCGTGCTGCAGGGTGGCCCGGCGCACCGCGCCCGCGGTACCGGCCCAGCCGGCGAACTGCACCACCCGGTCGGCGTCAAGATTGACCCGCTCGTCGGCCTCCTGCGGCTCGCCCGACAGCGCCTCGATCACGTCGGCCCGGGCGGCCCGGAGCGACCAGCGTCGGCGCTGGGCGTTGGTGGTCGGCAACACGATCCGGATCACCAGGAACAGGATCAGCCCGGAGACGCAGAACAGCACGCTCGCGTTGATGTAGGATTCCGGGTTGTAGGGCTGGGGGTTGGCCGGCGACAGCACGACGGGGAAGAACACCAGCAGGATGAAGCCGAGGCTCGCGGTCGCCGGCCGCAGGCTAAGCAGGCAGGCGGTGACGATCACCGGCGCCATCGCGATGGCGAGCAGCGGGAAGCCCTGGCCTCCGTCGAGCAGGATGAACTCGACCAATCCGGCGCAGATTGCGGCCAGCGGCATGCCCCAGAGCGCGCCCGTCGCGAAGGCGACGGGGTTGGGGTTGATGGAAGCGAGCGCCGCGAAGGCCGAGACCTGGAGCAGGGCCGCGGAGGTCGCCGGCCAGCCGCTCAGCACGAAGAGCGCGGCGCTGATCGCCACCGTGATGACGACCCGGGCGGCGTTGCGCAGGGCATCCGGAAAATCGCGGTGCACCGGCAGGCGCATGTCGCGCAGAGGTTCGCAGCCGGTCTCCAAAGCCGCGATCCCGTCCTCGGCGAGGCGATCCTGACGCAGGATGTCGATGGCACGCCGGTGCCGCAGCACCGCATCGGGATCGGCCCCGCCGCTTGCCGCGAGCGCATCGAGGCGGGCCACCAGGTCGGGCAGGGCCTCGCGGTCGCCGTCGAGGCCGGCCAGCACGCGGGCGCGCAAATCTTGCGGGTCGTCGGAGCGCGAGACCGCCAGCGCGAAGGAGCGGGCCGCCGCCACCGAGGCGAACAGGGCCGCCACCGCGCTGCGAGCGCCGGCCGCCCGGTTCTCGCCGTCGTGGAACTCGGTCGCGACGACGCCGATCGCATCGCGGGGGGCGGCCACCAGGCGCATCGCGTCGGCGGCGTCCTCCGGGCCCGGATCGCCGTCCCGGATCGCCCGGCGGACGAAGTCGCGCACCGTGTCGCGGGCCTTTCCCATGCCGGCGCTGAGATCGGGGAACACATAGGGCGCGCCGAGCGCGTCGTTGATGAAGGTGATCGATACGATGCCGAGCATGATCGCGGCGACGCGGGCAATGCCCGATTCGAACACCGATTGCGGCGCGTCGATGTTGTTGATGGCGATGATCGCCACCGTGTAGCCCGACAGCATGGCGCCGTAGGCCTTGGTGCCCTGGAGGTAGTTGGCGACGAAGACGCAACATCCCATCCAGGTCGCGAAGGCGACCAGCAACTCGACCCGGTCCTGTCCGAAGAGAGCCGTGAACAGGATCGCCACCGCGAAGCCGATCACCGTGCCGAGGAAGCGGTAGGCCGCCTTCGACAGGGCCTGCCCGCGCCGGGGCTGGGCCAGGATCGCCACCGTGACGGCGGCCGAGGAGGCGCTTTCGAGCTGGAGCCAGAACCCTGCATACAGCGCCAGCATCATGGCGAGCCAGATCCGCAGGGCATAGGCCCAGGCGGAGACGGGCGGCGGCTCGATCCGGTCGAGGACGGCGTCGATCCAGCCGCGGTCCCGCATCGCCTCAGCCATGCTGCCCCCGGAGATCGATCGCGCCCGATTGGGATGCACGATTCGAATTCGATGGTAGGCTAGGGGTGGCCGGGCAGAGAACCGGCTCGCGGCCGCGCGCCGCGCCAGAACAGCCAGCCGAGGAAGCGCCGATGAGCAAGCCAGAGATCCGCGTCGCCACGTTCGCGGGCCCCGGGGCGGAACCCGTCATCCAATCGGTGCCCTGGCCGAAGGTTCCGCGCAAGGCCGCGCTAATCAAGGTCGGCGCCTGCGGCGTCTGCGGCACCGACCAGCACATCCTCAAGGGCCATTGGCCGAAGCCCCTGCCGTGGCCGTTCACCCTCGGCCACGAGATCGGCGGCGTCATCGTCGAGAAGGGCGACGAGTTCACCGCCGACTTCATGGAGAAGCCGCTCCAGGTCGGATCGAAGGTGATGATCCCGCCGCTGATGCCGTGCGGGCACTGCTATTACTGCGTCCATTATCCGGAGCAGGCCAACAAGTGCCTGACCCCGGTCTATTACGGGCGCTATCTCGGCTTCGACAAGGCGCCGCACCTGTGGGGCGGCTGGGCCGAATACGTCTATGTCGATCTCGAGATGCTGCCGGGCACCAAGGTCTACAAGCTTCCCGACGACATGTCGCTGCGCCTCGGTGCTCTGTCCGAGCCGCTCACCTCCTGCATCCGCGCCTTCAACCGGGCGACCCGGGCCGGCGGTTTCAAGTGGGGCGACACGGTGGTGATCCAGGGCTCCGGGCCGATCGGCATCCTGGCGGTGGCCGCCGCCCAGGAGATGGGGGCGGGCCGGGTGATCTGCGTCGGTGCGCCGGAGGAGCCGCGTCTCGCCCTCGCCCGCAGGTTCGGCGCCGAGGCCACGATCGACATCACCAAGGTCACGAGCCCCGAGGCCCGCATCGCCGCGGTGCGCGAGATCGTCGGCGGCTTCGGCGCCGACCTGGTGATGGACTGCTCGGGCCACCCGAGTGCGGGGCCAGAGGGGATCGAGTTCCTGCGCGACGGCGGCACCTATGTCGAGATGGGCCAGTTCACCGATGCGGGGAAGATCGAGACCTCCTGGCACCGGATCTGCTCCAAGGACCTGAACGTGCTGGGCTCCTGGGCCTTCACCGGCAACGACCTGCCGCTCGGCGTCGACATGCTCTACCGCGCCCGGCACAAATATCCGTGGCTGGAGATGCAGACGGTCTATCCCTTCACCCAGGAGGGCGTGTCGCAGGCGGTGAAAGACGCGATGGCGATGAAGACGGTGAAATCCACCATCGTGCCGTTCCCGGACCTCGTCGCCTGAATGCATGGCGGCGCGAGCGCGAAGGCGCTAGGCCGGGGGCTCGCCGATTCGCTCACCGGGAGCCCCCGCCGTTGCGTCCGACCGTTCTCGCCGCCCTGTTCCTCGCCTGCGCACCGGCGCTCGCCCATGCGCAGGCGGGCCCCCAGCCCGCCGGCACCTGGCTCACCCCCGGGGGAGATTCGCAGATCCGCATCAGCCGCTGCGGCGCCGGCTATTGCGGCACCATCGCCAAGGTGATGGCCGGCGAGACCAAGGACGTGAACAATCCCGATGCTTCCTTGCGCGGTCGCAGCCTCATCGGCGTCGCTCTTACCCGCGACATGCGGCCGGCCGGGGAGGGCTGGGAGGGCTCGCTCTACAATTTTCGCGATGGGAAGACCTATTCGGGCAAGCTCGCTATGAAGGGACCGAACGTACTCGAACTGTCGGGCTGCGTGCTCGGCGGGCTGATCTGCAAGAAGCAGATGTGGACGCGGGTGGATTGAGAGACGCGCCGACCCCTCAACCCTCCTCTGCGGCAGGGCTGTGCGGGGAAACTTTCGAGACGAGAAGAGCGCGGGTTTCCCCCTCTCCCCGCGGGCGGGGAGAGGACTTCATCGACCTTGCCGTCGATGAAGTGAGCCCGCAGGGCGAGGATGAGGGGGCGCTGCCGGAGGAGCCTTACGCGTCGAGCCCCCCTCACCCTCGCTCCGGCTTTCGCCTCCGCTTGCCGACGACGCGACAAGGTGTCGTCGGCCCTCTCCCCGCCCGCGGGGAGAGGGGAAGCCCGCGCCTTTTCTTTTCCCCGGACAGCCCTGCGCAGAGGGGGGAAGGGTCAGGGCGTCGCTCTCACAGCACCTCCGCCCCCGCCCGGCTCGCTACCCGGATCTGCCACAGGCAGAGCAGCGGCGTGACCACCAGTTCCATGCCCAGCGCCGCCAGCATGGTGAGCGAGGGCACCCCGGTGAGCCACAGGCCGAGGAGCCGGCTCAACCCGCCCAGGACCACGACCATCGTCAGGAAGCGGAACAGAGACGTCTTGGTCTCGATACCCGGAATCGTCGACCAGAACAAAAGGCCGATCCCGAGCAGAAGACCCGACAGGTAGCGGAAGTGGCTGTCTGTCGAGACGTCGAAGGCGCCCCCGCCGAGGCCGGCCTGGCCGAACAGCACGCCGTAGAGCCCGCCCAGAACCGGCACGAGCCCCGCCACCGCCACCACCCGCTGCAACGCCCGCCGCTCCGTCTCGTAGGTCATCCTTACGGCCTCGCTGCTTGTCCCCGACAATCCGTCAGGAGGCGCAAGGTTCACCATCGGCCCCGGTCACCAGTGGTGCAGCACCACCGCGTCGGCGAGGCAGGCCGGCTTCTCGGCGCCCTCGATCTCGACCGTCACCCCGTAGGTGGTGCGCAGGCCCCGGGGCGGCACGTCGAGGGCCGCGGCCACCCGTACCCGGCCGCGCAGGCGCGCATTCACCACCACGGGGGCGGGGAAGCGCACCCGGTCGAGGCCGTAATTCAGGCTCAGCCGCAGGCCCTCCAGCCGGCGGACCCCGGCGATGAAGCGCGGCACGAGCGACAGGGTCAGGTAGCCATGCGCCACCGTGGCGCCGTAGGGCGATTCGCGCGCCGCCCGCTCGGGATCGACGTGGATCCACTGGTGATCGTCCGTGGCCTCGGCGAAGCGGTCGATCATCGCCTGGTCGACGGTGACCCACTCGCCGACGCCGATCTCCTGCCCGATCGCCGCCTTCAGGGCCTCCGGCCCGTCGAAAATCTCCATGCGGTCTCCCCCGTTCCCCGCCATCATCTTGCCCGCGCACCTTACGACCGGTTCGCCGGCACGGCCACGGTCGATCGGGGATCAGTACTCCTGAGGAGTGTTCTGCTCAGCCCGGGAGAGCTTCCGTTCGAGGGCGTATCGCCGGTGGGCCGGACGAGCGTGCGGGTCGCGATCGCGGGCGTCGGCCATTGCGCCTCCTCCGTCCGTGCAGGGCCTGATCCATGACCGGGAGGCCGGCCCCGGCACGCCAGTGCCAGGCCTGATGAGCCCGGATCTCGGGGGGCTACCGGGTGCGGGACGTGACGGCGGCGGCGGCCTTCGACCTGGCGCAGGCCAAGGTCGGCCGCGACGCGGTCCCGCCCGCCCTCAACCAGACGATCCTCGTCGTGCCGTCCCGCGCGCCAGATTCTGCCTGCCCTTGAGGCAGGCGGTCGGTCGGAAGTTCCGGCAGGCCTTCATGCGCAGCTGGCACGAGATCTGCAAATCCACCAGCAGGCTGGCCTCACGGCCCGCGGGGCAAAGACGCCCGAGCCTTGGACACGGAAGTCCGACAGACGGGAGAGCGTGACCGGGATGCCCCGGGCCGCGATCCTCACCCTGAAGCGCGTCGAAGACCCCCCGCGGGGGCTGTGCGTGAGGCTCCGAATATGGCCAGTTTCAAGACCGTCATGAAGTCGGGTCATCCCCCGACCCTGTTCGCCGCGTTCCTGTATTTCGATTTCTGCTTCGCGATCTGGGTGCTCAACGGCGCCATGGGGCCGTTCATCACCGAGCATTACAAGCTCTCGCCGGCCGAGACCGGCTTCATGATCTCGCTGCCGATCCTCGCCGGCGCGATCATGCGCTTTCCCCTCGGCGTGCTCGCCCAGTATATCGGGCGCAAGAACGCCGCCATCACCGAGATGTCGCTGATCGTCCTGGCGATGGCCTACGGCTTCTTCCTGGTGCACAACTTCACCGACGTGCTCGCCATGGGCGTGCTGCTCGGCATCGCCGGCGCCTCGTTCGGCGTGGCGCTCTCCCTCGGCTCGGGCTGGTTCCCGGCGGAGCACAAGGGCCTGGCGATGGGCATCGCCGGCGCCGGCAATTCGGGCACCGTGCTGGCGGTGCTGTTCGCGCCGCCGCTCGCCCAGGCCTATGGCTGGCAGGCGGTCTACGGCTTTGCCGGATTGTTCATGCTGATCCCGCTCGCGGTGATGATCGTCTTCGCCGAGGAGCCGCCGGACCGCGAGCACCAGAGCTTCAAGCAGCACGTCTCGTGCCTGTTCGAGAAGGACGGCTGGGCCTTCAACCTGGTCTACGTCATCACCTTCGGCGGCTTCATCGGCCTGTCGAACTTCCTGCCGACCTTCTTCTACGAGCAGTTCGCCGTCACCAAGATCGAGGCCGGGCGGCTGACCATGCTGGCCGCCCTGATGGGATCGGGCATCCGCGTCCTCGGCGGCTACTTCGCCGACCGGATCGGCGGCATCCTGGTGCTGACCGTGGTTCTGCTCGCCGCCGTCGGCTCGTTCCTGATGCTCACCGCCGCGCCGACCTTGTTCGTCACCACGCTGCTGTTCATGTTCTGCTTCGCGGCGCTCGGCGCCGGCAACGGCGCCCTGTTCCAGCTCGTCCCCTTGCGCTGGCCGACCAACACCGCGGTGGCGGGCTCGATGATCGGCGAGGTCGGGGCGCTCGGCGGCGCCATCCTGCCCAACGCCATGGGCCTGTCGAAGCAGTATACCGGCGGCTTCGCGGCGGGCTTCCTGTTCTACGCCGCCTTCACGGCGGTCGTGCTCGGTTGCCTCGCCCTGTGGTCGCGCAAGTGGGTCGGCGTCTGGGTGGGTCCGCGCGGCAAGGTGCTGGCCCAGGCCGGAGCCGAGGCGCCGGCCCAGCAGGAGACCCCCATCGGCGGCGTGCAGCGCGCCTGAGCCGGAGCATTTTCCGACGAAGTGGATGCCGGTTCGCCGTAGAAAATGCGGCAAAATCAAAGGCCCAGAGAGCTTCGCGTTTGCAGCGCGATCGTGAAGTGCTCTAGATCACGTCGCGCCCGTCGCTCACCACGCGGGCGAAGACCAGCACGTCGACCGCCGCCGCCCCGCCGCGCAGGAGCGCCCGGGCGGCGGCGTTCGCCGTCGCGCCCGTGGTCAGCACGTCGTCGACGAGGAGGACCCGCTTGCCCAGGAGAAGCGGCCGCGCCGCCTCCGGCACCCGGAAGGCGCCCTGCAGGTTCTCCGCCCGGGCGGCGCGGCTCAGGCCGACCTGCTGGCGGGTGCGCCGCACCCGGGCGAGCAGCTTGGGTGCGACGGGAACGTCGCTGCCGCGCGTGGCCGTCCGGGCGAGCAGGGCGGCCTGGTTGAAGCGCCGCCACCACAGCCGCCAGCGCCAGAGCGGCATCGGCACCGCCACGTCGGCCTCCGCCAGCAACTCGGCCCCCGCCCGCGCCATCATCGCCCCGAGGGCGCCCGCGAGATCGAGGCGGTCCTCGTATTTCAGGCGCTGCACCAGCCGCCGCGCGGTCGCATCGTAGCGCGCCACCGCCCGGGCGCGCTGATAGACCGGCGGGTCGGAGAGGGCGGCCGGCGAGAGCAGGCCGGGTGAACCGAGATCGACCGCGAACGGCGTGCCGAGCCGTTCGCAATAGGGCCGCTCGATGAAGCGCATCTCGTTCCAGCAGGCCGCGCAGAGGGCGTGCGGCACCGCCGTGGCGGCCCCGCAGGCGATGCAACTCGGCGGATAGACCAGCCCGACGACGCCGCGGAGCGCGAGGCCGGGCAGCCCGGCCAAGCGGTGCAGCCCGGTCACGGCCGCCGCTCTCCCCGCCCTCGGCCTCCGGCTCCGTGTGGCAGGCATGCCGTGCGGCATGGCATGAATCCGGTGCTCATCGGACGGACCTACTGTGTTCGCGTGGGGACAGGTCGCGATAAACGCTTAGCCGTGACCATTTCTCGTGCGAAGGGCATTGCAACGCGGCAGTGGCCGGCGCAAGAATAAGCACAACAAGAGCAACGAGGAGGAAATGATCATGACGCTGGCCCCGATTCAGCCTCTGACCATGGCCCGGTCGCATGCCATGGTCGATGGCGCGAAGCAGGATGCGCTCGCTGCGCCCAACCCGGTCGAGGGAGCCGAGGCCGCCGATCGCCCTGCCGTCGTGGCGCTCGAGGATCAGCGCGAGCGCGCCCAGCAGGAATTCAAGCGGATCTGGAATCTCTGCACGTTGATGCAATAGAGCCGGGTCGGGCACGCGGCCTCGCCGGGCCATGCCGGTTCAGCGCGGCCGTCCCGGCCGCGCGCCCAGGGCGGCGAGCGCGTCGTGATGCAGCAGCAGCACGTCGGTCGCCGCCGCCAGCTTGCGGGCCGCCGGCGTGAAGCCGGCATTCGAGACCACGGCGGCGCGGTCGGCGCCCCAGTAGCTGCGGGCCGCCACCACCTCCTGCACCGCGCCGTTGCCGACCGGCTTCGCGTAGCGCTTGCACTGCACCACCAGCCGCACCCCGTCCCGCTCCGCCACCACGTCGGCACCCTGGTCGCCGGCGGCCTTCGTCGTGCGCGCCTCCCAGCCGGCCTGTTCGAGCAGGGCGGCGCAGTAGCGCTCGTAGGCGATCCCGTCCTCCGGCAGATCCTCGGCCTCGTCCGGCGCCGCGACGCTCAACGAGGCCGCCTCGACGATGTCCAGGATTTCGTCCCAGCGCGGCTCGATCAGGTCGCCGTAGCCCTCGGCCTCCAGCCGCGGCAGCAATGTGCGCTCCGCGAAGTAGCGGCGCTCACGCAGCCAGCCGTCCAGGATCTCGTTGCCGTAGGGGTCGACGTAGCTTTCCTGCCGCCGGCGCAGGGCCAGGGTCTCGCGGTGCCGCCGGGCGATCGCCCGGACCCGGCGCCGGAAGCGGCCGCCGCGCCCGAGCCGATGCACGACCAGCGCCAGCGCCACCAGGCCGGCGACGGCGAGAGCCTTCGGGCCGAACCACAGGCTCGCCGCACCCCCGGCCACGATGGGCCAGAACAGGCGGTCGGCGAGGCTGGAGGTGCGGCGCATCGGCGGGTCTCTCGTGAACGAATCCGGCGCCGCGCGGCGGGGCCGGATCGGTCCGGATTGTCGGCGGGACGGCGTTGTCCCCAGCCTAAGACGCCACCTTTCCCCGGCTTCATCCACAGCAGAACGCGTCGCGCTCCGCGGCGGCGGCAGGCGGCTCGGGAGATGCGGCCTCACGCGAGCGTGTCAGGCCAAGGCCTTCGCGGCGCTTGCATTCGGGCCGGCGGGCATCCGATCCTGGCCCTTCGCCGGAGCCTCGCACGGGCCGGCGCAGGGGAGTCCCCGGATGAGATCACGCGTCGTCGCGCTTCTCGCCTGCCTGCTCGTGGCCGGCGCGGCCGGGCCCCCGGTCCGGGCGGGGGGCGACCCGGTCGAGGTCGATGTCGCCCTGGTGCTCGCCGTCGACGTCTCCCTGTCGATGACCGGCGACGAGCAGGCGGTGCAGCGGGAGGGCTACGTCGAGGCGTTCCGCAATCCGGCGGTCCACCAGGCGATCCGCCAGGGCATGGTCGGGCGCATCGCCGTCACCTATGTCGAGTGGGCCGGTGTCGGCAACCAGCGGGTCGTGGTGCCCTGGACGCTGATCGCCGGGCCCGAGGAGGCGGCCGGCTTCGCCGACCGGCTGGGCCAGAGCCCGCCCCGGCGCTCGACCTGGACCTCGATCGCCAGCGCCATCGACTTCTCCGCCGGCCTCCTGGCCGGCAGCGGCTTCGAGGCGACGCGGCGGGTGATCGACGTCTCGGGCGACGGCCCGAACAACCAGGGCCGCTCCGTCACCAAGGCGCGGGACGACGCCGTCGGGCAGGGCATCGTCATCAACGGCTTGCCGCTGATGATCCGCGAGCCCAGCGGTCCCTGGGACATCAAGGACCTCGACCTCTATTATCGCGACTGCGTCATCGGCGGCAGCGGCAGCTTCATGGTGCCTGTCCGCGAGCGCGACCAGTTCGCGGCGGCGATCCGCACCAAGATCATCCGCGAGGTGGCGGGCCGGGAGACGGCCGGGCCGCTCGTGCGGCCGGCCCAGGGCGAGCCCAGGGCCAACTGCCTCATCGGCGAACGTCCCAATCCCGACTGGGATTAGGGCGCCCGGGATTTGCAACCTGAGCGTGTTTAGATCGGGCGGGTACGGCCGCCGGGCCGGTCAGTCCTCGACGTCCAGGTCGTGCCCGTTACCCGTGCCGCCGCGCAGGGACTTGCGCCGCTGCTGCCCAAGGCCCATGGTCTTCGCCAGTTCCGAACGAGCCGCCGCATAGTTCGGTGCCACCATCGGATAGTCGGGCGAAAGATTCCAGCGTGCCCGGTAATCCTCGGGCGACAGGCCGTATCGCGTGCGCAGGTGGCGTTTCAGCGACTTGAACTTCTTGCCGTCTTCCAAACAGACGAGATAATCCGGCATGATCGACTTCTTGATCGGAACCGCCGGGGTCAGGGGCTCGGCCTGTTCGGCCGCGACGCCGCGACCGAGGCCGCCCAGGGCGGAATGAACCGAAACGATCAGGCTCGGCAGATCGGCGGCCGGGACCGAATTGTTGCTCACGAAAGCCGCCACGATATCCGCCGCGAGCCCGATATGGTTCGTCGACGCCTCACTCTCACTCATCACGTCGGCCCTCTTCTCAGGGTAGATCCTGCAAGACGCTTAGACATTCCGCCCTCAGTCCCCCGATGCCGCGGGGCAGGTCTGTCTTTGCTTACCCGTGCAACTATGATGGCATGACGGCAATCGCAAGAGGAAAAAGAAGCGGCTCTCGCCTTCGGTCAAGCGTTCGCCGAAATTCTTGTTGAAGCCGGTTGCAGGGTAAGGTTGTGCTGCGTTCACCGTTGGCGTCCTGCCATCCAACTCGGCGGAGGGTGGGACACCGGCTCTATCCTCTTCGGCTTATGTCCGAGGAGCCGGGACAGCACCTTTCGGATGAAAGGAAGAACACATATTGGTCGTTGATGGTGCCCGGCAGAAGGGGGCGCCGCGACCGCAGCAACCGTGGGATGCCGGCAGGTTCAATAAGTGTTAACCGTTGATCGACATCAACGCAATTCCATCACGCGCGAACAGATCAGCCGTGAATCGGGCGCCGCGCCCGGGTCGAACACGCGGTCGCGATCCGCCGGCCCGGTCTTCGATAAACAAATGTTGGAATCGATGTCCGAGGGCAACCGGACGTGGACGCCTTCCGGACAGACGATCGCCCATGGCTGCGACAGGGCCGGCCGACTTATGCTGGACGGGAGCGGACCGGATCGCGACCGTGGCGAAACCCGGCATGGTGCCGCCATATCGGAGGCGCGTACGGTCTTTGCGTCTCGCCGTCCGGCCGTGCCTCCCGCGTTCAGGCGGCCGCGCGGACAGGGCGCGGGGCGGGCTCCAGGGCGGCGACCGCCAGGACCTGGTCGCGCCCGCGCACGGCGTGCTCGCCGAGCGGCCGGGCCCGCACCCCGTCGGGCAGGCGGGGCAGCTTGCCCAGGAGGTCGCCGGAGATCAGCACCGGCGCGTCGAGGGTCCGGCACAGGGCCTCGAGCCGGGCCGTGACGTTCACCGCATCGCCGAAATACGCGATCTTGTGCCGGTCGACCCCGACCTCGGCGGTGACGACCGGCCCGCCATGCAGGGCGGCCCGGATGCGCGGCACGGCACCGAACCGCTCCTCCCAGGCCGCCGCGTCCCGGGTCAGGCTCTCCTGGATCGCCAGCACGCAGGCGACGCAGCGCGCATCCTGCAGGCCGCGGGCCATCGGCCAGGTGATCATCGCCATGTCGCCGATGAAGTCGTCGGTCGAGCCCTGGCAGCGCCGCACCGGCTCGGCCAAAGTCGCGAAGACCGCGCCGAGGAAGGCCTGGGTCTTGAGGGCGCCGTGGGTCTCCGCGTAGGCCGTCGAGCCGACGACGTCGACGAACAGGAAGATCCGCTCCTCTTCCACCGGCCGGTGATAGCGCCCGACCAGCAGGTTGACGAAGACCTCGGCGCCGATGAGGTCGCGCATCCGCACCACGAAGACGAGGAGCGCCGAGACGGCGAGCGCGTAGACCAGGACCCGGAGCGAGGGCACCACCGCCACCGCGAAGGGCTCGGGCGTCAGCCCGGTGACCCAGACGATCACGCCGCCCGTGGCATGACCCAGCGTGATCATGCCGACATAGGCGAGCTCGGCGATCGGCACGTAGAGGAAGGTCGGAAGGCGGCGAAGCCGCGCCTGCAGCCGCGGCAGCAGGGTGCCGCGCTCCATCAGCAGCGCGCAGGCGCCGATGAAGAAGCCGTGGATCGCCGCCACCAACGGGATGCCGTTCTGGAACAATGCGTCGTAGAGCAGGCCGGCCCCGGCGCTGAGCAGCAGGATGCCGATCCAGAACCAGGCATGCTGCGGGATCGGCAGCCCGGCCACGCGCCAGGCCTGCGCCAGGCGTGCCGGAAGGCCGGCTTGCTCCGCCTCTCCCGATGAGCTGCGGTCGACGGGGCCGGCTGCGGGCACGGTGGTGGTCTCCTGGCGCGGGGCCCAGCGGTCCGGCCCGCGGCTCTGCGGCAATTCAACCGCGATTCACGCCGTTTTGAGGGCATCCGCAAGGCGCAAAACGCCCAAGGCCGGCACATCGCCCGGATCGCCGCCCGACGCTTCGTGAGACTGTGTGAAAACTAAGGAACCGTCGGCTTGACTATGGCGTTTGCAGCACGATTCGACGCTCAAGCCTGGAGATCGGCATGTCCTTCCGCCTCGTCACCCTCGCGGCCCTCGGCGCCCTCGTCACGGTTCCGGCCCTTGCCGAGGACGTGACGGTGATCCGCCGCGATTCCGCGCCGGTGGAGCGCAGCACCGTGATCGAGAAGCGCTCGGTCGAGTCCACCGGCTCCGTCGGCGGCTGCGAGACCAAGACCGTGAAGAAGACCAACGAGTACGGCGACAGCAAGACCGTGCACAGCGAGCGCTGCGACTGATCAGGGAAGTGTGGGGCGGCCCGCCAGGGGCCGCCCCGCCTCACAGTCCTTACTTCAGCAGGCGCGCCAGGGCCTTGCCGGCCGGGGTGCGCATTTCCTTGGCGTCGAGGGTGCCGTCGTTGTCCGGGTCGGCCAGCTTGAAGCGGGCCTCGACCAGGGCGAGGTACTCGTTCTTGTCCAGGGTGCCGTCATTGTCCGGATCGGCCTGCTTCATGTCCTTGCGGCTGACGCGGCCCTGCAGCTCCTTGGTGTCGAGGGTGCCGTCGGCATCCTTCTCGAGCTTGTCGAACACCGCGCCGGCGGCGGCCTTGGCCTCGGCGAGGTCGATCGTGCCGTCCGAATCGGTGTCGACGGCCGCGATGGTGCGGTCGGTCTTCGGCTTGGCCTCGGCCGAGACGGGCAGGGCGAGCGGCGCGGCCAGGAGGGCGGCGAGCAGAAGCGTCCGGTTGAGGGTCATGAGTGTAGAACTCCTGAGTTGAAAGCCGGGCGCCTGCCTCGTCTGCGGAGGCGCCCAGGATAATCTGGCAATCGGATACCTAACCGCACGGCGACGGTTTGCAACCCCGATTCACCCTGGGGAAGGTTCAGGCCTGCATCTTTTCGGCCAGGATCTTGTCGACCCGGCGTCCGTCCATGTCGACGACCTCGAAGCGCCAGCCGTTGCGCTCGAACCCGTCGCCGGCGGTGGGAATGCGGCCGAGCTGGAAGATCACGAAGCCGGCGAGCGTCGAGAAGTCGTCGCTGTCGGGCCGCTCGGTGAGGCCGAGGCGCTCGAAGGCCTCGACCGCCGGCATCATGCCGTCGATGAGCAGCGAGCCGTCCTGGCGCTCGACCACCATCGGCTCGTCGTCGTCGGTCTCCGGGATGTCGCCGGCGATCGCCTCGAGGAGGTCGGTCTGGGTGACGATGCCCTCGAGGTCGCCGTACTCGTCGACGACGATCGCCATCCGGACGGGCTTGGCCTTGAAGGTCTCGAGCACCCGCAGGATCGGCATGCCCTCGTGGACGACGATCGGCTCGCGAATGATCGCGTCCAGCGTGATCGGCGCCCCGTCGAGGAGCTGGTTGAGAACGTCCTGCTTGCGCAGCACGCCGACGATCTCGTGGATCTCGCCCCGGCTCGCCACCAGCTGCTCGTGGCGGCAGGCGCGGATCGTCTCCAGCACCGCCTCGCGCGGGTCCTCGACGTCGATCCAGTCGACCTCGTGGCGCGGGGTCATGATGTCCCGCACCCGGCGCTCGCCGATGCCGAAGATGCGCTGCACCGCCGCCTGCTGCGATTCCTGGATCAGGCCGGCCTCCTGGCTCGCCGCCACCAGCAGCGACAACTCGGCGGTAGAGTGCAGCGAGCCCTCGCCGGAGCCCGGCTGCAGCCCGCACAGACGCAGCACGCCGTTGCCGAGCCCGTTGAGGAACGAGATCGCCGGGCGGAAGACGAGCAGGAACACCCGCAGCGGCCGCACGATGGCGAGCGCCGTGCGCTCGCTGCGCTGGAGCGCCAGGCTCTTAGGGGCCAGCTCGCCCAGCACGATGTGCAGCGAGGTGATGACCACGAAGGAGAACACCACCGCGATGGCGTGGGCGCCGGCGGTGCTCGTGCCCTGCGGCAGGAAGGCGAGCAGCGGCTCGATCAGATGGGCCAGGGCGGGCTCGCCGACCCAGCCCAGCGCCAGCGACGAGATGGTGATGCCGAGCTGCGTGGCCGCCAGATGAGAATCCAGGCTGTCGACCGCCCGCTGCAGGGCACCCGCATTGGCCCGCTTCTCGGCTACGAGCTCCTGGACCCGGCTGCGCCGGACCGCCACCAGGGCGAACTCGGCCGCGACGAAGAACCCGTTCGCGAAGACCAGGAACACGATGGCGAACAGGCCGAGGCCCGTTCCCCAGGGACTGTCGGAGAAAATCACCGCCTCCCGTGGCGCGACCGGCCGCGTCCGGGGTCGGACGCGGCCGGCCCCCTCATAGCAAGTCTGTCCCCCGGAGCCTATCCGTCAGACGGCCCGGGCGCGCGCTCCTCCACGGCCGATGCCGCCGAGTAAGATGCGCGGCGCCTCGTACGCTTGCCGATCCATCGCTTCGCGATACGGCAAGCAGCTTCGCTCAAGTGCCGCGCCGGCTTGTGATGCGCTGTCCGGAAGAAGGCTTCCGGACAGCGCATCACACCGTTTTGCGGCGCAACATCTGGCCTCGACCCGCGGTTTCTGCTAGGCGCGCCGGAAATTCCTGTGCCGGCTCGGGGTTTTCCGCGGGCCGGCGCCTACGACCGAAAGACCCGGTGTCATCATGGCGAGCGACCTGTCCCGCATCTCCCGCGCGCTCCTCTCCGTCTCGGACAAGACCGGGCTGGTCGAGTTCGCCCGTGCGCTCGCCGCCCGCGGCGTCACGCTGGTCTCCACCGGCGGCACCCACCGGGCCCTCACCGATGCCGGGCTGACCGTCACGGAAGTCTCCGACCTGACCGGCTTCCCGGAGATGATGGACGGGCGGGTCAAGACCCTGCATCCGGGCGTGCATGGCGGGCTGCTCGCGGTCCGCGACAACCCGGAGCACCAGGCCGCCATGCTGGCCCACGGCATCGCGGCGATCGATCTCCTCGTCGTCAACCTCTATCCCTTCGAGGCGACGTTGGCCGCGGGCAAGCCTGCTTCCGAGTGCATCGAGAACATCGACATCGGCGGCCCGGCGATGATCCGCGCGGCGGCGAAGAACCACAAGGACGTCGCGGTCGTGGTCGACGTAGCGGATTACGCCGCGGTGCTCGCCGACCTCGACGCCCATGACGGCGCGGTCACGTTCGCGACCCGCCGGCGCCTCGCCCAGAAGGCCTATGCGCGCACCGCCTCCTACGACGCCGCGATCTCGACCTGGCTCGCCGGCGAGATCGCGGCCGCGCCGGAGGCCCAGACCTTCCGGGCGCTGGGCGGCACGCTGGCGCAAGGCCTGCGCTACGGCGAGAATCCGCACATGAAGGCCGCGTTCTACCGCACCGCCGGCGCCCCGCGCCCGGGCGTGGCGACCGCGCGCCAGCTCCAGGGCAAGGAACTCTCCTACAACAACATCAACGACACCGATGCCGCCTTCGAGGCGGTGAGCGAGTTCGATCCCACCCGGACCGCCGCGGTGGTCATCGTCAAGCACGCCAATCCCTGCGGCGTCGCGGAAGGCGCCGACCTGATCGAGGCCTACGAGCGGGCGCTTCGCTGCGATCCGGTCTCGGCCTTCGGCGGCATCGTCGCGCTCAACCGCACGCTGGACGCGGAAGCCGCGAAGAAGATCGTCGAGGTCTTCACCGAGGTGATCATCGCGCCCGACGCCACCGAGGAGGCGGTCGCGATCGTCGCCGCCAAGAAGAACCTGCGCCTCCTCACCACCGGCGGCGTCGCCGATCCCCGTAGCCCCGGCCAGGCCTGGCGCACGGTGGCCGGCGGCTTCCTGGTGCAGGACCGCGACAACGCCGTCGTCGACGACATGCCGCTCAAGGTCGTCACCAAGCGCGCGCCGACCGAGGCCGAATTGTCGGATTTGCGCTTCGCCTTCCGGGTCGCCAAGCACGTGAAGTCGAACGCCATCGTCTATGCCAAGGACGGCGCCACGGTCGGCATCGGCGCCGGGCAGATGTCGCGGGTCGATTCCTCGCGCATCGCCGCCTGGAAGGCGGCGGAAGCCGCCAAGGCCGCCGGCCTGCCCGAGAGCCTCGCCCGCGGGGCGGTGGTGGCCTCCGACGCGTTCTTCCCCTTCGCCGACGGCCTCTTGGCGGCGGCCGAGGCGGGCGCTACGGCGGTGATCCAGCCCGGCGGCTCGATGCGCGACGACGACGTGATCCGTGCCGCCGACGAGGCGGGCTTGGCCATGGTGCTGACCGGCCACCGCCACTTCCGGCACTGAGGAACCCCGGTCGGCCCGTTGACCGACGGGCCGGCCTCGGCCAACCGGCCCGTTGACCGACGGGCCGGCCTCGGCCAAGCCTCACGGCGACGTGAGGAGAGGCGGACGCGATGCGGCTGGACGAACACCCCCTGCGGGCGCGGGTGCTGGCGGAGGTCCATGCCCGGCCGTTCACCCCGGTCAAGACGCCCCGCCGCTTCCTGCACTACGCCTTCCTGACCGACGGCGACGCCGCGGCGGCCGATCGCGACGCGCTGGAGGCCTATTGCACGGGCTTAGGGCATCCGGGCCCGGCGCCGGGGGCCAAGCAGCACCGGGTGGTGTTTTCCGGCGCGATCCTGCGCTGGGAGAGCCACAGCGAGTTCACCACCTATACTTGGGAGTTCGGCGACCCCCAGGGCCACGCCTTCCAGCCTCAGCCCGACGCTCTCGACGGCGCGATGGGGGAGGTGGCCCAGCCCGGCCCGCTCCTCGTCGCGGTCGACCTGCACCTCGTGCCGGCGGTCAATGACGGCTTGCCGTCCGACGCGGTCTCGGGATTCAACGCCGCCTCCCTGGCCATGGCGGAGGCGGAAGGGGGCGCGGCGGTGATCGCCACCGACTTCCAGCCCGATCCGCACGGCTATGTCCGCATCGTGGTCGCCGACCGGCGCCTGAGCCGCCTCGGCGCCGGCACCCTGGTGCAGCGCCTGCTCGAGATCGAGACCTACCGGACGCTCGCCCTCCTCGGCCTGCCGGAGGCGCAAGGCCTCGGGCCGACGATCCGGCGGATCGAGACCGCCCTGCCGCCCCTGATGGAGGCGATGCGCTCCAGCGAGGGGTTTTCGGAGAACCACGCCCTCCTCGACGAGCTGATCGGGCTCGCGGCGGAGCTGGAGGCCGGCGCGTCCCGGGCGATGTACCGGTTCGGGGCGACGCGGGCCTATGACGAACTGGTGCGTCTGCGCCTCTCCTCCGCGGGCGAGCACGCGCTGCCGGGGCAGACGAGCTGGTCGGTCTTCCTCGCCCGGCGCTACAACCCGGCGATCCGCACCTGCACGACGATCGCCGAGCGGCAGGACCTGCTCTCGCGCAAGCTCGCCCGGGCGGCGCAGATGCTGCGGACCCGGGTCGATATCGACCTGGAGCGCCAGAACCAGGCCCAGCTCCAATCGATGAACGACCGGGTGCGGCTGCAATTGCGGCTGCAGCAGACCGTCGAGGGCCTCTCGGTCGCGGCGATCACCTACTACGTCGCCAGCCTCGTCCACCATGTGCTGGAGGGCGTCCACCATGCCGGTGTCCCGGTCGATGCGACGGTCGGGACGGCGATATCGGTGCCGCTGGTGCTGGTGGGGGTGTGGTGGACGGTGCGGCGGATCCGGCGGGCGCATGCGGAGCCGGGGGGGCATTGAGGAAACCGGCCGATGCCCACGCCGGCGTGCATCACCTCCGAGAGGCAGTGAACGAAGCGGCGATATCGGCGATCGAACGGACGAGTTCGTATTCGCTGTTCCGCGTGGCGACGAATCCCCATCGCTGCCAGAATGCCACGGCCTCTTCGTCCACCGCATGAACCATGACCGCACGTCCGCCGACGAGCGCCGCCGCCTTCACACAGCGGGTCAGCGCGTGATTGAGCAAGCCTTTACCGATTCCGCGCCCTGCCCAACCGACATCTGTCGCAAGCTGGCCTAGCAGCAGGCACGGCACCGGATCGGGTGGCTGCCCGGTTCGGATCGCGCGCGGCAGAATGTTCGGAACGACGGCCGTTGGCGCCAGTCCATAATAACCGACCACCCGGCAGGCCTCGTGCACGACCATCACTGCCGTGAAGCCTTTCTCCTGGTTGGACAGGGCTCGTGTCTTGAGCCACCGATCGAGAACCAGCTTGCCGCACGAGAACGCCGCTGTCTCGTGCGACGCGCAGAGCGGTTCGGGCGCGGACAGGCCCACGTATCAGCCTTCGTCGTCTCGGTTGTCCCAAGGCGCGCGGTGTCTGGCGATCTCGACGATTTCAGGCACCACAGTGGCGGGCGCCGAAATGATGCTCATAAATTCCGCGAATGCTTCGGGATCGAGGCGAATCAGCCGCTGGTCCATCAGCACTTCTTCAGCCGTGAGAACGGCGGCCTCGCGGACGAAGTCGGTGCGGGACCTGCCGCGCAATCTCGCGGCCCGGTCGATCAATGCCAGGTCAGACTCCGGCAGGCGCATCGAGATCGGGTGATCCTTCCGGGCATTGGCGGGCATGACACCTCTCCTCCACGAGAAGGTAAGGGAGCGTCATGCATTCTGCAATACAATCCGGATCGCCTGAGGGGCGGCGCCCAATGGCTGCCGCCCCCCTCATCCCATCAATGCGCGTGCGCGCCGGCCGCCCCGATGCCGGTCTCGGAGCGCACGAACTGCGCCTCGAAGGCCGCCCGCTCGCGCTTGGCCCGGGCGCTGTTGTCGATCTTCGACACGATCCAAATCCCCAGGAACGCGATCGGCATCGAGAACAGGGCCGGGTTGTCGTAGGGGAAGAGCGCCGCGGGATGGCCGAAGGTGGTGACCCACACCGCCTTCGACAGCACCACCATCACGACCGCCGCGACGAGGCCGGCGAGGCCGCCGACGAGGGCGCCGAGCGTCGTGGTGCCCTTCCACAGGATCGACATCGCGAGGACCGGGAAGTTGCAGCTCGCCGCCACCGAGAAGGCGAGGCCGACCATGAAGGCGACGTTCTGGTTCTCGAACACGTAGCCGAGATAGATCGCCACCAGGCCGATCACCACGGCCGCGCCCTTGGACAGGTTGACCTCGGTGCGCTCGGTGGTGCGGCCGCGGGCGAAGACCTGGGCGTAGAGGTCGTGGCTCACCGCCGAGGCGCCGGCCAGCGTCAGGCCGGCCACCACCGCCAGGATCGTCGCGAAGGCCACCGCCGAGATGAAGCCGAGGAAGTACGGGCCGGCCACCGCGTTGGCGAGGTTCACCGCCACCATGTTGGTCGAGCCGTTCATGCCGGCGAGCTTGTCGTAGGTGCCGTCCGCGGCGAGCTTGAAGTAGCTCGGATCCGACATCAGCAGGGCGATGCCGCCGAAGCCGATGATGAAGGTGAGGATGTAGAAATAGCCGATCAGGCCGGTGGCGTAGAACACCGACTTGCGGGCCGCCTGCGCGTCCGAGACGGTGAAGAAGCGCATCAGGATGTGCGGCAGGCCGGCGGTGCCGAACATCAGGCCGATGCCGAGCGAGATGGTGTCGATCGGGTTCGCCACCGGGCTTTTCGGATTTCCGCTCGGGCCCATGATCGCGTCGCCGTTGGGGTGGACGCTGGTGGCGGCGGCAAACAGCTTCTCGGGGCTGAAGCCGTACTTGTAGAGCACGGCGCCGGCCATGAAGGTCGCGCCGAACAGCAGCAGGCAGGCCTTGATCACCTGGACCCAGGTCGTCGCCTTCATGCCGCCGAAGGCGACGTAGACGATCATCAGCAGGCCGACGATGATGACGGCGTAGAGGTAGGGCAGGCCGAACAGCAGCTGGATCAGCTTGCCGGCCCCGACCATCTGGGCGATCAGGTAGAACGCCACCACCACGAGCGTGCCGGTCGCCGACAGGATGCGGATCCGGGTCTGGTCGAGGCGGAAGCTCGCCACGTCGGCGAAGGTGAACTTGCCGAGATTGCGCAGGCGCTCGGCGATCAGGAACAGCACGATCGGCCAGCCGACGAGGAACCCGGTCGAGTAGATCAGCCCGTCGAAGCCGAAGCTGTAGACCATGCCGGAGATGCCGAGGAACGAGGCCGCCGACATGTAGTCGCCGGCGATCGCCAGCGCATTGGTGCCGGCCGAGATGCCGCCGCCGGCGGCGTAGAAGTCGGCGGCCGATTTCGAGCCCTTGGCCGCCTTGTAGGTGATGCCGAGGGTGAACAGCACGAAGAACAGGAACATGCCGATCGCCGGCCAGTTCGTCGCCTGCTGCTGCACGGCGCCGAGGTCGGGACCCGCCGCGAGGGCGGCCGTGGGGGCGAGGAGCGCCAGGGCGCTGAAGGCGAGGCTTTTCATCGGGCGAGGTCCCGGTTCAGGTCGCGGGTCAGGTCGTCGAAGCGGCCATTGGCGCGGAAGACGTAGATCCCGGTGAGCAGGAAGGCGGCGAGGATCACGCCCACGCCGAGCACCAGGCCGAGCGAGGCGGTGCCACCGAAAACCTTCGTCGACATCAGGCCGTGCGCGAAGGCGATGAGCAGGATGAAGACGAGGTAGATCGCCAGCATCAACCCGGAGAGGATCCAGGCGAAGCGGGTGCGCTCGTGCACCAACTGGCGGAATGTCGGGTTCACCAGAACCCGTGCGGTGTCTGCCTCTGCCATCGGCGGGCCTCCCCTATGTTTCTCTTCTGTAGCCGGACACGGCTCCGCCGCGCGCCGCGAGCGGCACGGCACGATGAAACCGGTGCGTCGATCCGTCTGTTGCCTGGTCTCGACAGGCTTGAGCTTGCGCCGACTGTCCGTGCTGCGGCGCAATAATCCCGATGACGCGATTCTCTAGCGAATGCCAGCGCAAAGGGACTGAAAACATCCGCGATGCGACGAAGGTCTGATAAGCGCGGCCGTCTCGTGCGGGATTAAAAAGGCCGGGGCCCCGAGCGGGGCCCCGGCCTCACGATCACTTCGCGCGGTTCTGCCGGTTCTCGATCAGGTCGTCGACCACCGCGGGCTCGGCGAGCGTCGAGGTGTCGCCGAGCGACGAGAACTCGTTCTCGGCGATCTTGCGCAGGATGCGGCGCATGATCTTGCCGGAGCGTGTCTTGGGCAGGCCGGGGGCGAACTGGATCAGGTCGGGCGAGGCGATCGGCCCGATATCCTTGCGCACCCAGGCGACCAGCTCCTTGCGGAGCGCGTCGGACGGCTCCTCGCCCTGCATCAGGGTCACGTAGGCGTAGATGCCCTGGCCCTTGATGTCGTGGGGATAGCCGACCACCGCGGCCTCGGAGACCTTCGGGTGGGCGACGAGAGAGGATTCGACCTCCGCCGTGCCCATCCGATGGCCCGAGACGTTGATGACGTCGTCGACCCGGCCGGTGATCCAGTAATAGCCATCCGAATCGCGCCGGCAGCCGTCGCCCGAGAAGTAGCGGCCCGGGAAGGTCGAGAAATAGGTCTGGACGAAGCGCTCGTGGTCGCCCCACACGGTGCGCATCTGGCCGGGCCACGAATCGTCGATGCAGAGGTTGCCCTCGCAGGCGCCTTCCTGGACCACGTTGTCGCCGTCGACCACCACCGGCTTGACGCCGAAGAACGGCCGGGTCGCCGAGCCGGGCTTGAGCGGGGTGGCGCCGGGGAGGGGGGTGATGAGGATGCCGCCGGTCTCGGTCTGCCACCAGGTATCGACGATCGGGCAGCGCTCGTCGCCGACGACCCGATAGTACCATTCCCAGGCCTCGGGGTTGATCGGCTCGCCGACCGAGCCGAGCACGCGCAAGGTCTTCCGCGAGGTTGTCTTCACCGGCTCCTCGCCGGCGCCCATCAGCGAGCGGATCGCCGTCGGGGCGGTGTAGAAGATATTGACCTTGTGCTTGTCGACCACCTCCCAGAACCGCGAGATCGACGGGTAGGTCGGGATGCCCTCGAACATCAGGGTGGTGGCGCCGTTCGCCAGCGGCCCGTACAGGATGTAGGAATGCCCGGTGACCCAGCCGACATCGGCGGTGCACCAGTAGATGTCGCCCTCGTGGTAGTCGAAGACGTATTGATGCGTCATCGACGCGTAGACGAGGTAGCCGCCGGTGGTGTGGACGACGCCCTTCGGCTGGCCGGTCGAACCCGAGGTGTAGAGCAGGAACAGCGGGTGCTCGGCCTCGACATGGGCGACCGGGCATTCGTCGGTGACCTGGGCGGCGGCTGCGTCGTAATAGACGTCGCGGACCGGGTCCATCTCGACGGCGCCGCCGGTGCGGCGCACCACGATCACGTGGTCGACGCTGTCGGCCGGAAGGCGCTGGATCGCCGCGTCGACATTGGCCTTCAGCGGCACCTTGCGGCCGCCGCGCAGGCCCTCGTCGGCGGTGATGACGAGCTTCGAGTCGCAGCCCTGGATGCGGCCGGCCAGCGAATCCGGCGAGAAGCCGCCGAACACCACCGAGTGGATCGCGCCGAGCCGGGCGCAGGCCAGCATGGCGTAGGCGGCTTCCGGGATCATCGGCAGGTAGATGGTGACCCGGTCGCCCTTGGAGACGCCGCGGTTGCGCAGGACGTTGGCCATCCGGCACACCTCCGCATGCAACTCGCGGTAGGTGATATGGCGCGATTCCGACGGATCGTCGCCCTCCCAGATGATCGCGACCTGGTCGCCGCGGGTCTCGAGGTGGCGGTCGATGCAATTGTAGGCGGCGTTGGTGACGCCGTCGGAGAACCACTTGATCGAGACGTCGCCGGGGCCGAACGTCGTCTCCTTCACCTTGGCATAGGGGGTGAACCAGTGGATCCGCTTGCCGTGCTCGCGCCAGAACGCCTCCGGATCACGGATCGAGGCCTCGTACCAGGCCTGATACTTGGCCTCGTCGATATGCGCCCGCGCCCGCGCATCCTGGCTGACCTCGACGACCCGCTGGTTCATGGCGCTCCTCCCCTGTATGCCCTGCCCGGTCGAGGACCGGTTGGTTGCAGCCGGTTTAGGCGCCGGCTCGCCGCGCCCGCAACCGCTCATTCCGTCTAATGCAGACCGGATTAATGCGCCCGGGTCGACGTAACGGTGACGCGCCCCTCTACTCGGTGCAACCGGTGCAGATGCCGGTGTCGATGTGGCGCTGGATCGCGCGGTCGCGCTCGCGCAGTTCCGGGGTCAGGCCGGCATCGGGGCCCAGCGCCGCGCCCGGCGGCTTGGTCTGGCCGACGCCGGTGGTCTCGCGCGGGGCGATGGAGCCGGTGACGGCCGGATCGCGCACGCGCGCCTCGGCCTGCGCCAGCAGCGGCAAGGGGGCGAGGGACACCGTCAGCAGGGCGGCGACGAGATGCGACTGACGCATGGAGGCCTCCTTCGAAAGTCCGAAGTGCCCGGAAATCGCCTCCGGGTCTCTCGTAAGGACAACGTAAGGGCATCGCCCCGGTTCACGATTGATATGTGCGCCCGAGCACTTGCCTGTCGGTACGGCAGCGGGTGCTCCTCCGCCTCATGAATTCGGGGCGATCGCGCGAGGCGCAAGGCTGTCCCGGATCGAGAAATGGCGCTGGATTCCCCTCTCCCCGCGGGCGGGGAGAGGGCTGCTGACCCCTTGTAGGGTCAGCAGCGAGCCCGCAGGGCGAAGGTGAGGGGGTGTTTCCGGAAGAGCCTCATCCGGAAACACCCCCTCACCCTCGCTCCGGCTTCGCCTCCGCTTGCCGTGTCTCCTGAACGTCGACACGGCCCTCTCCCCGCCCGCGGGGAGAGGAGATGTCCCGCCCCATTTCTTTTGCCCGGACAGCCCTGCCCAAAGCGGGAAGGCCGTTGCCCGCTCAATACGTCCAGCGCTGCGCCTTCGCGACGAGGAAATCCCGAAAAGCCTGGACGCGGGCGACCGTCCGCATCTCCTCGGCATAGACGAGGTAGCTCTCGAGGTTCGGCATCTCGTAGTCGCGCAGCACCTGAACCAGCTGCTCGTTTCCATCCGCCACGTAGTCCGGCAGGATGCCGATCCCGGCGCCGGTCTCGACCGCGAGCTGCAAAGCCGAGATGTTGTTGACCGTGAAGTGGATGGTGCGGTGCTCGCGCCCCTCGCGGCCGACGGTGGCGAGCCAGTGGGTCGCCATCAGGTAGGAGGGCTGATCGCCGCCGAACGAGACCAGGCGGTGCTTGTCGAGATCGTCGATCGTCTTCGGCTCGCCGAACCGCTTCACGTATTCGAGCGAAGCGAAGACATGGTAATGTACGGTGAAAAGCCGACGCTGGATCAGGTCGGGCTGGGCCGGGCGGCGCAGGCGGATCGCCACGTCGGCCTCGCGCATCGCGAGGTCCAGTTCCTCGTTGGTGAGGATCAGCTCGACGCGCACATCCGGGTGCAGGTCGAGGAATTCGGCGACCCGCTGGGCGAGCCAGGCGGTGCCCAAGCCCACCGTCGTCGTCACCTTGAGGTCGCCCGAGGGGCGCTCGCTGGTCTCGACGAGGCGCGCCCGCGTGGTCTCCAGCCGCATCTTCATGTCCCGGGCGGCCCGGAACAGGAGATCGCCCTGCTCGGTCAGGATCAGCCCGCGGGCGTGGCGGTGGAACAGCGGCGCCTTCAGTTCCCGTTCGAGGGCGCTGATCTGGCGGCTGACCGCCGACTGGCTGAGCCCGATATCGTCGCCCGCCTTGGTGAAGCTGCCGGCTTCGGCGACGTTGAGGAAAATCCGGATCTTGTCCCAGTCCACGGCCGTCAAACCCCTCGCCAGAGCCCCGGCCGGCTGGTTTCGAGCCGGTGAGTTCAGAGCGAACGCCACAAGGCCGGAACCGGGGCTCATCCCCGGCCCCGGTACAATTCTCCTACTCGGCCGCGGCCTGGCGCGGCGCTTCGCCGATCGCCAGGTTGGCCAGGTACTTCTCCGCCTCGAGAGCGGCCATGCAGCCCATCCCGGCGGCGGTGATCGCCTGCCGGTAGACGTCGTCGGTCACGTCGCCGGCGGCGAACACCCCGGGGATCGCCGTCATGGCGGTGCCGGGCGTGACTTCCAGGTAGCCGCCGGCCCGGAAGGGCAACTGCCCCTCGAACACGGCCGTGGCCGGCTGGTGGCCGATGGCGACGAACACGCCGTCGGCCTTGCGCTCGGTGATCGCGCCGCCGACCGTGTCGCGCAGACGGACATGGGTGACCGAGGGGGCCGGCTTGTCCTGGCCGCAGATCTCCTCGATCGCGTGATTCCACACCACCTCGACGTTCGGATGCTTGAACAGGCGCTCCTGCAGGATGCGTTCGGCCCTGAACGTGTCGCGGCGGTGGACCACCGTGACCTTGGAGGCGAGATTGGCGAGGTAGAGCGCTTCCTCGACCGCGGTGTTGCCGCCGCCGACGACCACGACCTCCTTGCCCCGGAAGAAGAACCCGTCGCAGGTGGCGCAGGCCGAGACGCCGAAGCCCTGGAACTTCGCCTCGGAGGGCAGGCCGAGCCACTTCGCCTGGGCGCCGGTGGCGATGATGAGCGCGTCGCAGGTGAAGACGGCACCCGAATCCGCCTCGAGCCGGAACGGCCTTTGCGAGAGATCGACCTTGGCGATGTATTCCGAGACGATCCGCGTGCCGACATGCTCGGCCTGGAGGCGCATCTGCTCCATCAGCCACGGGCCCTGGATCGCCTCGGCGAAGCCCGGATAGTTCTCGACGTCGGTGGTGATCATCAGCTGGCCGCCGGGCTGGAAGCCCGAGATCAGCAGCGGCTCGACCATGGCGCGGGCGGCGTAGATCGCGGCGGTGTATCCGGCCGGGCCGGAGCCGACGATCACGAGCTTCTCGTGCTGGGGAGCCTGCTTGGTCGTGGACATAAGGATCTCCGGGGCTGCCGCCGAGCGGGCCTCAGGAGGCCGTCCGGCGGGCGAGCGCGTCGCGATGCCCGATATAGGCATTCGCCACAGCCTGCGCGATCGCGAGTGTCATGTCTAAGGGCTTGGACCGTAACGGTTCAACCCGTCCCGTGAAAGGATGCACAGGTCCGTGCCGTTTCAGCGCGTCGTACAGCGTGTGATGGCGTTGATAGAGGTTGTGCGGCTCGAACAACCGGACCGGGACGCCGGCGGCACAGGCCTCCGTCACCATGTTGGCCGAGTCGGCCGTCGCCACGATCGTGTCGGCGAGGGCCAGGAGGGCGAGATAGGGGTTCTCGCCGCTGCCGTCCCAGAAGAAGCCGCCATGCCGGCGGGCGAGATCCGCAAGCGCCGCCCGTAAGCGGTCCGGCGTGCGCCGCGACGTGGTGATCATCAGGCTCGCCTCGCCGGCCAGGCGCTCCAGCCCGGCGAGAAGGTTTCGCGCGTCCTCGTTAGAGAAGCGCCCGTGCCGGCTGTCACCGCCGACCAGCACCGCGGCGCGGGGGCGGGGGAGGGCGGCGAGCCGCGGATCGGGATGGTGTCGCGCGGCGGCGAGGCGGTCGGGCGAGACCGGGTGCGGGCCGGTCTCGGTCACGATCACGTTCGCACCGCGCAAGGAATCGTGTGCCGGCACCCAGATCAGGTCGGCGGCCCGGGGGCCGATGCGCGGATCGCGCAGGAAGACCGTGAAGGTTTCGTTCCTCGAACGACGCTTGACCGCGCGGAGCGCCGGCACCGCCCGGCGGCCGGTGGCGATGGCGAGATCGGGCAAGGGCGGCGTCAGCGCCCGCTCGCGCGGATCCGCTGGGCCGCGGGGCGCGAGCCAGGAGAAGGGCGGGCGCGGCGCGACAACCCGCTCCTGCGCCACCACGCCCAACGCCGCGGCGAGGCCACGGCAGGGCGCGAGGTCGCCGGCCTTGCCGTCGGTGATCAGCCAGGCCGTGGTGCCGGCCGGCAGAAGGGGAGAGGGGGAGGCCACGATGCGGCGATGTGGCGGCGGGGCAAGCGCTGTCAAGGCTCGGGCGAAGGCGGACCGGGAATTCCGGGGCAGGCAGCGGGCAGGACGCTCGACCATCGATCAGCGCCGCCCGCCCCGCCAAGTCCCGCGGGTGCCGCAGGCTTGAGCTTGACGCGCCGAATCGGCTGGGCCACCCTCTCTCAGGTCAAGCACTCGACAGGCTCCTCGCGGCCCCCGCGGGGAGCCTTCTCCGTTGAAGGACGGCGCGTCCGCATGACCAGTTCCAACCGCTCGACGCATATCCGGCTCACCTCGCATCCGGAGCCCGGCGCCGCCCGCTGGCCGATCCGCTGGGGCGCCGCCGACCCGCGCGAGCGGGGCCCGATCATCGGCACCGTCACAAACCCGGCCGACCGCAACGTGGTCGGGGCCAATGGCGGCGCCTATTCGCTCTACCGGGCGCTTGCCATCGCCGGCCGGGCGATGAACCCGCTGGCGCGGCCGGACCTCACCAACACCCATCCGGTGGTGGCGATCGGGCCGCACCCGCAATGGGCCGACCCGGACAAGATCGTCTCGCTCGATCCCTGGGGGCACATGCCCGGCGAGGTCTTTCGCGATGCGATCGGCACCGGCACGGACATCAGGCCGACCATCGCGGTCACCAAGGCGCGGTTGAGCCTGCCGGAGATCCTGGCGGCGATGGGCGCCCATCGCCTCGCCGCCGACGGCACGGTGCTGCATTCCACCGGCGACATCTCGGTCACCAAGATCGCGGTCGATCCGGTCTGGTACCTGCCGGGCGTCGCCGCCCGCTTCGGCACCAGCGAGACGAACTTACGCCGCACGCTGTTCGAGCAGACCGGCGGCATGTTCCCGGAACTCGTCACACGGCCGGACCTCCAGGTCTTCCTGCCGCCGATCGGCGGCTGCACCGTCTACGTGATGGGCGAGGTGGCGGGCCTCACCGATCCGCGCCGGCGCATCGCCTGCCGGGTCCACGACGAGTGCAACGGCTCGGACGTGTTCGGCTCCGACATCTGCACCTGCCGGCCCTACCTCACCCACGGCATCGAGGAATGCGTGCGCGAGGCGCAGGCCGGCGGCACCGGCGTCATCGTCTACAACCGCAAGGAAGGCCGCGCGCTCGGCGAGGTGACCAAGTTCCTGGTCTACAACGCCCGCAAGCGCCAGGAGGGCGGCGATTCCGCCGCCACCTATTTCGAGCGCACCGAATGCGTCGCAGGCGTCCAGGATGCCCGCTTCCAGCAATTGATGCCCGACGTGCTGCACTGGCTCGGCATCCGCCGCATCGACCGGCTGATGTCGATGTCGAACATGAAGTTCGACGCGATCACCGGATCGGGCATCGAGGTCGGCGAGCGGGTGCCGATCCCGCCGGAGCTGATCCCGCCGGACGCCTCGGTGGAGATGGAAGCCAAGAAGGCGGCGGGCTACTACGCGCCGGACGGCGTCACCGACTCCCTCGACGCCGTGAAGGGCCGCGACCTCGAGCGTTTCTGACATCGCCCGATGGCGCCGCCAAACACCCCTGGAGATGCCCGTGCCTGAGTTTTCGACCGCCCGCAGCCTGCTCTCGGCTCGCGCAGTGCGCGCCCGCGCCGAGACCCTGCTCAAGGCCGGACTCGACGGGCAGCTCGACCATTTCGTCGTCGATCTCGATCGCCTGGGGGCTTGCGCCGACGCGGTGGTCGAGACCATCCGCGAGGCCTATCCCGACCTCGCCATCCCGTATCACGCCCGCTGGCGCCATTTCTCGGTCGGCGGATTCGAGCGCTGGGGCTCCCTCGTCCACGCAGCCCCCTTCGAGGACCCGGCCGAGCAGGCCCGGGCCGCCTTCGACCTCGTGGTGGTGAGCGTGCTGCTGGATGCCGGCGCCGGCCCGACCTGGCGCTACGAGGAGGGCCGCACCGGCGAGACCTATGCCCGCTCCGAGGGGCTGGCGGTGGCGAGCTTCGACATGTTCGTGTCGGGCCTGTTCTCCTCAGCGCCCGAGGATCCGTTCCGGGCCGATGCCCGCGCGCTCGCGACCCTGACCGAGGCGGAGCTCGCCGACGGCTTCCAGGTCTCGCCGACCAACCCGCTCGTCGGCCTGTCCGGCCGCACCGCGCTCCTCAACCGCCTCGGCCAGGTCGCGGCGGCCGACCCGGAGGGCTTCGGGCCGGATGCCCGCCCCGGCTTCCTGTTCGACCGGATCAAGGCCAAGGCTCATGATAGCGCCGTCTCGGCCGAGGCGGTGCTGGAGGTGCTGCTGACCCATCTCGGACCGATCTGGCCCGGCCGCATCGTCCTCGATGGGGTCGACCTCGGCGACACCTGGCGGCACCCGCTCGCCGGCGGCACCGGTCCGACGGAGGGGCTGGTCCCGTTCCACAAGCTGTCGCAGTGGCTGGCCTATTCGCTGCTGGAGCCGCTGGAGGAGGCGGGCCTGACCGTCACCGGCCTCGACGCCCTGACCGGCCTGCCCGAATACCGCAATGGCGGCCTGTTCCTCGATACCGGGGTGCTGGCCCTGCGCCGGCCCGAGGAGGCGAAGGTGGCGCACCCGGTCGAGTCGCGCCTCGTCGTCGAGTGGCGGGCGCTCACCGTGGCGCTTCTCGACCGGCTGGCGCCGCTGGTGCGCCAGAGGCTGGAGATCGAGGACCCGGCCGACCTGCCGCTCGCCAAGGTGCTGGAGGGCGGCACCTGGGCCACCGGCCGGCGGCTCGCCAAATCCCTGCGGCCGGAGGGTGCGCCGCCTCTCGCCATCGCGAGCGACGGCACCGTATTCTGAAAGACTTGAGCGTGATCGTGAACGGGGAGACGGCGATGCAGGGTGCGGGTGCGCGCGGGGAGACGGGGGTGGCGCCGGTCACGGTGGTCGATCACCCGCTGGTGCAGCACAAGCTGACCCTGATGCGGGACAAGGCCCGCTCGACCAAGGGCTTCCGCCAGCTCCTGAACGAGGTCGGGATGCTGCTGGCCTACGAGGTCACCCGCGACCTGCCGCTGGAGCCGGTCGAGATCGAGACCCCGCTGGTGACGATGCAGGGCGCGCAGATCGCCGGCAAGAAGCTCGTCCTGGCGCCGATCCTGCGCGCCGGTGTCGGCTTCCTCGACGGGATGCTGTCGCTCCTGCCCTCCGCCCGCGTCGCCCATATCGGCCTCTACCGCGATCCGGATTCGCTGGAGGCGGTGGAATACTACTTCAAGGCCCCGTCCGACCTCGCCGACCGCACCGTGCTGGTCCTCGACCCGATGCTGGCGACGGCGAACTCGGCGGTGGCCGCGGTCGACCGGCTGAAGGAGCGCGGCGCCCGCGACCTGCGCTTCGTCTGCCTGCTCGCCGCGCCGGAGGGGCTGGCCAAGTTCCAGGGTTCGCATCCCGACGTGCCGGTCTGGACCGCCTCGATCGACAGCCACCTCAACGAGCACGGCTACATCTTGCCGGGCCTCGGCGATGCCGGCGACCGGATGTACGGGACGCGCTGACCCCTTGCCGCTGGCGTACCGGCGCGGCAGGTAAGGGCGCACATCCCGTCAATGCGGAGCCGCCCCATGCCGTCGATCCCCGCCACCATGCGCCAGGTCCGCTTCAACGGGGCCGGCGGTCCGGAGGTGATCGGGATCGAGACCGTGCCGGTGCCCCGCCCGGGCCCGAACCAGGTGCTGGTCGAGGTCGTGGCGGCGGGCGTGAACCGGCCCGATTGCCAGCAGCGTGCCGGCAAGTATCCGCCGCCGCCCGGGGCCACCGAGGTGCCGGGGCTGGAGATCGCCGGACGCGTCGTCGCGCTCGGTGAAGGCGTCACCGGTCTTGCCGAGGGCCAGGAGGTCTGTGCGCTGACGATCAGCGGCGGCTATGCCGAATATTGCGTGGCGGAAGCCGCGCTCTGCCTGCCGAAGCCCGGCCCGCTCTCGCTCGTCGAGGCGGCGGGCCTGCCGGAGAATTACTGGACGGTCTGGACCAACGTGTTCGAGCGCGGCCGCCTGCACAAGGGCGAGCGCTTCCTGGTCCATGGCGGGTCGAGCGGCATCGGCTCGACGGCGATCCAGCTCGCCAAGCGGTTCGGCGCCGAGGTCTTCGCCACCGCCGGCTCGGCCGAGAAATGCGCCTTCTGCGAATCGCTCGGCGCCGACCACGCGATCAATTACCGCGAGGCGGATTTCGCCGCGGAGGTGAAGCGGCTCACCGACGGCAAGGGGGTCGACGTGATCCTCGACATGGTCGGCGCCGCCTATCTGGAGCGCAACCTGAAGTCCCTGGCCCTCGAAGGCCGGCTCGTCATCATCGCCTTCCTGCAGGGCTTCCAGGCCGAGAACCTCAACCTGACGCCGATCATGATCCGGCGCCTGACCGTCACCGGCTCGACCTTGCGCCCCCGCACCGTGGCGCAGAAGGCCGCGATCGCCGAGGGCTTGCGCAAGGAGGTCTGGCCGCTGCTGGAATCCGGCACCGTGAAGCCGGTGATCCACGCCACCTTCCCGCTCGACGAGGCGCGGGCGGCGCACGAACTGATGGAATCGAGCGCCCATCTCGGCAAGATCATGCTGCTGACCGGCAAGTAGAGCGAGGGGCCAAGCGGCGCGCGCGGCATCCGGGCGCGCCGGAAGCCCGACCCAGGAACCTCGGCCGATCGGTGACGTTGCCCGACACACCGTTCATCGCTCGGCGCCACGCCCGCCGTGCTTCAAGCCCGAGGTTCCCCATGGACAACAACCGCACCGTCGAGACCCCGACCGCGGCCCGCCAGGGCGCGAAGGGACGCCCCGTCCTCTACGTGCTTCTCGGAAGCCTCGCCCTCCTGGCGGTCGCCATGGTGGCCCTGCTCGGCTGGAACGGCGCCAACGCGCCGAAGGACTATGCCAGCCAGAGCCAGGACGCCTCGCGCCAGCAGATCACCGGTTCGCCGAATGGCAGCGGCGGCACCTCGTCGGCGAACAGCGCCGGCGTGCCGGCCGGCAACCCGGCCTATCCGGCCCCGGCCGAGCCGAAGTCGACCGGCTCGACCACGACCACCAAGTAAGCGCCACGCCGCTCCTGCGAAGGGCCGCCTCTCGACCCGGGAGGCGGCCCTTCGGCCGTTCGGCTGGCACCCGATCGGCACGGGAATGTGATTCCCCTCGGCTCGACGCCGTCCCTTACGCTCTCGCCCGCAGGCTCGCGAAGGCTGCACGGGGAAATCGTGTCGTGGCGATGCGGCGCTTGATGAAGTTCCTGCACACGATGGGGGCGATCGGCCTGATGGGCGCGATGGCATGCCTGATCGTGCTGCTCGGGCTCGCACCCCCGCCATCCGCCTTATCCGGCTACGCGCTGATGCGCGGCGCGATGGCGGCGGTGGCGACCTGGATCTTTCTGCCGTCGCTGGCCCTGATGCTGGTCGCCGGCTTGCTGGCGATCGCGCTCAACCGAGCCTTTCACCAGGCCGGATGGGCCTGGGTGAAGCTCGCGACGGGGGTGCTGATGTTCGAGTACGGCTTCATCGGCGTGCAGGGGCCGATGCAGCGGGAGGCCGAGCGCAGCGCCCAGGCACTCCTCGGCCGGGTCGATCCGGCGACGCTCGCCGAATCGCTCGGCGCCGAGCGGGGGACCTTGTGGGTGCTGCTCGCCATCGCGACGGCGAACGTGGTCTTAGGCGTCTGGCGGCCCCGCATCCTGATCCGGGTCCGCTGACCGGGACCCTCCGAGGCGGGGCGAATGAACCTTCAGCGGGTCGGCACCGGCTCCGCGCCGCGGTAATCGTAGAAGCCGCGCTTGGTCTTGCGTCCGAGCCAGCCGGCCTCGACGTATTTCACCAGGAGCGGGCAGGGGCGGTACTTCGAATCGGCCAGGCCTTCGTAGAGCACCTGCATGATCGACAGGCAGGTATCGAGGCCGATGAAGTCGGCGAGCTGGAGCGGGCCCATCGGGTGGTTGGCACCGAGCCGCATCGCGGTATCGATCGAATCGACCGAGCCGACGCCCTCGTAGAGGGTGTAGATCGCCTCGTTGATCATCGGCAGCAGGATGCGGTTGACGATGAAGGCCGGGAAATCCTCCGACACCGTCACGATCTTGCCGAGGCGCTTCACGAAGGCCTTGGCCGATTCGTAGGTCGGATCCCCGGTGGCGATGCCGCGGATCAGCTCGACGAGCTGCATCACCGGCACCGGGTTCATGAAGTGGATGCCGATGAACTGCTCCGGCCGGTCGGTCGAGGCCGCGAGCCGCGTGATCGAGATCGACGAGGTGTTGGTCGCCACCATCGTCTCGGGCCGCAGCGACGGACACAGCGCGTTGAAGATGCTGCGCTTGATCGCCTCGTCCTCGGTCGCGGCCTCGATCACGAGGTCGCAAGGGCCGAAATCGTCGAAGGAATCGACCGCGATGATGTGCTCGATCGCGTCGCGGCGCTGGCTCTCGGTGATCGCTCCCTTCGAGACCTGGCGCTGCAGGTTGCCGTTGACGTTGGCGAGCCCGTTCTTCAGGCGCTCGGGATCGCGGTCGTTCATCCGCACGTCGAGCCCGGCCAGGGAGCAGACATGGGCGATGCCGCTGCCCATCTGACCGGCTCCGATGATGCCGACCGTCTTGATCTCGATGCCCATCACACCCCTGCCTTCCGCCACGCCGCGCCGAGCGTTCATATCACCGCGCCTTCGCAGATGCGAAGGGTTCCGAAGACGCTGCCCGGTTCCTGTGCCGCCCCCCGCGCGGTGCCCGCGCGAGGAGCGCATCCCCTCAGCCCTTGGTCCTCAGCCCTTGGCCTTGGCGATTTCCTGCTGCAGGTCCGGCACCACCTGGAACAGGTCGCCGACCAGGCCGTAATCGGCGACCTGGAAGATCGGCGCTTCCTCGTCCTTGTTGATCGCGACGATGACCTTCGAGTCCTTCATGCCGGCGAGGTGCTGGATCGCCCCCGAGATGCCGACCGCGACGTATAGATCCGGCGCCACGACCTTGCCGGTCTGGCCGACCTGCCAGTCGTTCGGTGCATAGCCCGCGTCGACCGCCGCGCGCGAGGCGCCGACCGCGGCGCCCAGCGAATCGGCCAGAGGCTCGATCAGCTCCTTGAATTTTTCCGCCGAGCCGAGCGAGCGGCCGCCCGACACGATGATGCGCGCCCCGGCCAGCTCCGGACGGTCGGACTTGGCGATCTCCTCGCCCTTGAACGACGACTTCGTCTCCGGGGCCGCGGCGGAAGCGGCAGCCTCCACCGGAGCCGCCGCGCCGCCCTCGGGGGTAGCCTGGAAGGCGGCGGTGCGGACCGTGATCACCCGCTTGGCATCGGTCGCCTGCACGGTCTGGATCGCGTTTCCGGCGTAGATCGGCCGCTCGAACGTGTCGGGGCCGACCACCTTGATGATGTCCGAGACCTGGGCGACGTCGAGGAGGGCGGCGACGCGCGGCAGCACGTTCTTGCCCTCGGTCGAGGCGGCGGCGATCACGGTGTCGTAGGCGCTGGCGAGTTCCGCCACCAGGGCGGCGGTCGGCTCGGCGAGGAGGTGGTCGAAGGCGGCATCCGCCGCCACCAGCACCTTCTCGACGCCGTCGAGCTTGGCGACGGCTTCCGCCGCGCCTTGTGCATCGGCGCCGACCACGAGGGCGTGGACCGGGGCGCCGAGCTGCTTGGCCGCCGTCAGGGCCTTGGTGCTGGCGTCCTTCACGGCGCCGCCGGCATGCTCGACCAGCAGGAGAGTGGTCATGGCGTGTCGTTCCTTCCTTTCCAGGGATGCCGTCACGTCCTCGTCAGAGGACGCCGGCCTCGACCTTCAGCTTGTTGACGAGCTCGGCGGCGCTGGCGACCTTGACGCCGGCCTTGCGGCCGCCCGGCTCGACGGTCTTGAGCACCTTCAGGCGCGGTGCGATATCGACGCCGAGCGCTTCCGGCTCGACCGTATCGAGGGGCTTCTTCTTCGCCTTCATGATGTTGGGGAGCGACGCGTAGCGCGGCTCGTTCAGGCGCAAGTCCGTCGTGACGATCGCCGGCAGCTTCAGGTTCAGGGTCTGCAACCCGCCGTCGATCTCGCGCGTGACGTCGAGGGCGCCGTCGCCGATCTCGAGCTTGAACGCGAAGGTACCCTGCGGCCAGCCGAGCAGGGCGGCGAGCATCTGGCCGGTCTGGTTCGAGTCGTCGTCGATCGCCTGCTTGCCGAGGATGACGAGGTCCGGGCTCTCTCGTCCCACCAGCGCCTTGAGGAGCTTGGCCACGGCGAGCGGCTCGACGGCGGCGTCGGTCTTGACCAGGATGCCGCGGTCGGCGCCCATGGCCAGCGCGGTGCGGATCGTCTCCTGGGCCTGCTGCGGGCCGATCGAGACGGCGACGATCTCCGTGACCTTGCCCTTCTCCTTCAGGCGGATCGCCTCCTCGACGGCGATTTCGTCGAAGGGGTTCATCGACATCTTGACGTTGGCGAGTTCGACGCCCGAACCGTCCGGCTTGACCCGGATCTTCACGTTGTAGTCGACTACCCGCTTGACGGGCACCAGGACCTTCATGATCGTCGCATCCTTCAGGATGAAGGGGCGATCGTGGTCGGGCCCTCCCTGTGGCCGGCCCGCGATCATCCCCGATGGAGCAAGGTGGCGCGGACCGTAGCGGCCCATTTTCCGAATTGTCAACGCGCCCCGGAAGCCCGCCGCCCCACCGTTCAGCGCGCGTCTTGAGCGCGGGTTTTTCCTGGAACCCACAGCACGTCGGCGGCGCCGCCGTCGTTGGCGACCCGCGCGGCGACGAACAGGAAATCCGACAGGCGGTTCAGGTACTGGATCGCCACCGGCGAGACGGTCTCGCCCGGCGTTGCCGCCAGGGCCACCGCCAGGCGCTCGGCCCGGCGGCACACCGTGCGGGCGAGGTGCAGGGAAGCCGCTGCGGGCGAGCCGCCCGGCAGCACGAAGGAGCGCAAGGGGGTGAGCCCGGCATTCAGCGCGTCGATCTCGCGCTCGACCCGCTCGACCTGGGCGGCGACGATCCGCAGCGGCTCGTAAGGCAAGGGTTCGCCGGTCTCGGGCGTCGCGAGGTCGGCGCCGAGATCGAACAGGTCGTTCTGCATCCGGCCCAGCATCGCATCGAGGTCGCCGGTCGTGTGCAGGCGCGCCAGCCCGAGGCAGGCATTGGTCTCGTCGACGGTGCCGTAGGTCTCGACGCGGAGATCCGCCTTCGAGCGTCGCTCGCCGCTGGCGAGCGCGGTGGTGCCGGAATCGCCGGTGCGGGTGTAGATGCGGTTGAGGACGACCACGGCACGCTCCCTTCGGCGGGGCGTGCCCGCTCGCTGGCGAGTTCTAGCGCTCCTCCGTCGAAGCGCCAGCCCCACCCACAGGGAGGGCAGCCGTCAGAAAGTATAGGCGATCTTGCCGCCGAAATTGGTCAGGCCGCGGTTGTTGACGCAGAGGCCGGCATTCGACATGTGCTCGATCGTCGCCATGACGCTCCAGTGCTCGGTGAGTCGGAAGCCGACGGCCGCCGCCTCGCGGAACAGCGGGTTGCAGCCGAGCGAGTTGAAGGTCTTGGGCACGTAGACCTTCGGGCCCGTCCAGCCGTCGTGGAAGCCGGCGCCGAAGAAGCCCTCGACGAAGATCCGGTCGGTGATGTCGGCGGTCCAGGTCGCGCCGAGATAGGCGTAGCTGGTGCGGCCGTCGACGTTGTAGCTGCCGCCGACGGTCGGGCGCGGCACGAAGGCGGCCCAGAACCGGTCGAGCCCGGTCACCGGCTTGGCGAACAGCAACTCGCCGTTAATGTTGCTGGTGTTCTTCTCGTTGCTGCCCGGATCCTGGGCGGCGCCGCCGATGCGGAACTCCGAGACGATGCTGAGGGGCTGAACCGGGGGCCGGTAGACGGGCACCAGGGCCGTAGGGTCCGCGGCCTCGGCGGCCGGTGCAGCCAGAACGACCGTGGCGGCGAACGCCGCGGCGAGGCTCGGAAGGGTTACGCGCATCTGTCGAACGGGTCCACCGCCCCGTTGCTGGGGCGCCGATCACCTTAGCCAGGGCGCGCGCGTCTCGTCTCGCCGCACAATCCGTCTCACCGTGGTTTTCCACCCCGTGCGTCCACCCCGCCACAGTGTCGCTGGGTCAGCCGCCGCGCCACCACAGGACCCCCATGATGACCAGGATGGCGACGAACTGGAGCATCACCCGCAGGCGCATCAGCCGCTGCGAGAGGTTGGCGCTGCCGCCGCGCAGCATGTTGGCGAGCCCGAACAGCAGCACCACGGCGACCGCGAGGCAGGGGATGAGAACGAGGGTGTTGCCGGACATGCGGTGAGGCTCGCGAGGTGGAACGGCCTGATAGGGCGGATCGGGACCGTCCGGGGAGGCGGCCCCGCGCCGCAGGAGCACGAGACGGCGCCGAGACCTGTCCGCCGTTACCCCATCCGGCCGTCGGCGAGATGATGTCGCCAAGCTCTCGATCCAGCACTGGCGGCGTGTTCCAGAATCGTCGCCACGATTACGGCGGCCGACGCAGGGTCGCTCGACCTTCGACCGCGGGCATTGGTGTTGCGCAAATGCGATAGCCTCGAACAACCCATCATGATTGTGTGCGGCCGCTGAGCCGATCCGGCGCGACTCTGCGTCCGCCCGGCACGACATCCGAACCGGGCGGCGACCGCATGATCGGGCCGGCCCGACGATCCATGGGGGTTGTTCACGTGAAGTCCTACCTGCTCGCCGCCACGGGCCTGCTCGCGCTGGCGGGTGCCGCCCAGGCCGCCGACCTGCCGCGTCGCGTCGCGCCGCCGCCGGTCTATCCGGTGGCTCCGCCGGCCTTCACCTGGACCGGGTTCTACGCCGGTGTGAACGCGGGCGGCGCCGTCGGCGGCGACTTCCGCGCCTCGACGACCTCCCCGCGTCCGGCCGCCCTCCCGGCCTCCCGCGCCGAGGCCTCGGCCGCCGGCTTCGTGGCGGGCGGCACCGTGGGCTACAACTACCAGTTCACGCCCGATAACGGCTTCGTGGTCGGCATCGAGACCGACGCGAACTACTCCGACATCCACAACGAGTTCCGCGCGTCGGCCGGTGCCGCCAGCGCCAATGGCGGCCTGAAGACCGACACCTACTTCGTCACCGTCCGGGGCCGCGTCGGCTACGCCTGGGGGCCGCTGCTGGCTTACGCCACCGGCGGCTGGGCCTTCACCGAGATCGGCATCCGCGGCATCGCCACGGGACCGGGCCTCGTGCTGCCGGCCTCCATCAACGCCTCGGTCCCGGTCGACGGCTACACCGTCGGTGCCGGCCTCGAGTACATGATCACTCCGAGCCTCTCGGTGAAGGGCGAATACCTCTACGCCGATCTCGGGCGGGACGTCCGCTTCCGCGCCTTCGGCACGCAGTTCGGCGCGCGCACCGGCCTCGACACCCACCTCCTGAAGGTCGGCATCAACTACCACTTCAACCTGTTCAACTGAGCGCGCGGGGCCGCTGCGGCGGCTCCTCCGCTCCGTGGAACGGTCATACGAAAGGCGGCGCGGTCCCCCCGGACCGCGCCGCCTTTCACTTCGGAATCCTGCTCAGTTCCGCCGCAGCAGGCGCTCGAAGTAATCGAGCTCTTCCGCCGGGCGGCTCGGATCGCCGAGCTTGCGGCGCAATTCCTCCAGGATGCGCCGGGCCCGCTCGACGCCGGATTCCTCGGCGGTCGGCACGCGCACGCGGCCGTCGGAGAAGTCGCGGCTGCGGGTCGGGCGGCCGAGGGGATCGTTGTCGCGGGCGCCCTGACGGCCGGGCTGGGTGGGATTGCCCTGGCCCTGCTGCTGCCCGTCGGCCTGCTGGCCGTCGCCGTCCTGGCCCATCTGCTGCATCTGCTGGGCCATGCCCTGCGCGCCGCGCTGCAATCCTTCGAGGGCACGCCCCTGGGCGTCGACGGCGGACCCGTCCTGGCCCTGGCCGAGGGCGTTCTCGGCCTCGCGCATCGCCTGCTCGGCATCGGACAGGCCCTGCTCGCCCTGCATGCCGAGCTCCTTCATCCGGCGCTGCAAGTCCTCCAGGCGCTGGCGCAGGGCCTGCTGGCGATCCCCGACCCCGCCTTGCTTCTCGCCCTGCTGCCCCCCTTGCTGGCCGGGCTGCTGGCCGTCCTGCCCCTGGGGTTCGCCGCGCTGGCCCTGCTGCCCGCGCTGGCCTTGCTGGCGCTGGCCCTGCTGGCCGGGCTGCTGCGGCTGGCCGCGATTGCCGAAGCGGCGCTCCTGGCCCTGGCGGAAGGTCTCGTCGCGCAGGCCCTGCTGCTCGCCGGCCATCGCCTCCAGATCCTGCATCTGGCGGTTCATCTCGCGGGCGGTGGGGTCGCTCATACGCGAGTTGGGCTGGGCGGTCTGCAGGTTCTCCAGGATGCCGCGGAGCTGGTCGAGCAGGCGCTGGGCCTCCGCCACGTCGCCGCGCTTCATCGCCTCCTGCATCTGGTCGAGCATCTTGGAGAGGTCGTCCGGCGTCACCGTCCGGTCGGCCTGCTGGTTCTGCTGCCCGGGATTCTGCGGGTTCTGCTGCTGGCGCTGGGCGAATTCCTTCAGGAAGCGGTCCATCGCCTGGCGCAGCTCCTCGGTGAGCTTGGCGATCTCCTGGTCGGAGGCGCCGCGCTCCATCGCGTCCTTGAGCCGGTCCTGGGCGGCGCGGAGCGCCTTCTCGGCATCCGAGAGGTCGCCCTCCTCGATCTGCAAGGCCATGGTCCAGAGAAGGTCGGCGACCTCCGTGAGCGCCTCGTCGGTCTTCGCGGTGCGCAGGCGCTGCGCCGCCTCCCGCAGGCCGAGGAAGACGCCCCATTGCGGCGTGAACCGCTCCGGCGCGATCAGGAGCGCGTCGAGGGAGGTCTCGACCCGGGCCCGGCTGCCGTCCGGGTCGAGGACGAGGCGGCGCCGCTCCTCGGCCAGCGAACGCGCGAGCGGCTTGGTGAAGAACCGGCCCGGCAACGTGAAGGCGAGGGGGGCGGAGCGCCCCTCCTGGCCCGCCTCGTCCTTCGCCACCAGGGTCAGCAACACCTTGGCGCCGGCCCAGGGGTTGTCGGTGAGGTCGATCAGCGTGCGGGTGTCGCCGGTCCCCTGCGCATCGGCCGGCAGGCTCAGGGTCAGGCGCGGCGGCGGCACCAGGCTGCGCCCCTTCGTCTGCGGCTCGACGATCCCTTCCGCGGAGGCGATGCCGTAATCGTCCTTGGCCCGGTAGGCGAGGGTGAAGGTACCGCGCCCGTTGGTCTCCGGCTGGCCCGCGAAGGCGATCTCCGGCGGCCGGTCGGGGATGGTCTCGATGGTCAGCCGATGGGTGCTGGCAAAGCCCGTCTGCACCGCGACCTCGGCGGTGCCGCCGGTGAGCGTGAAGCGCTCCTCGCGCAGGTCGGGCCGGGCCGGCGCGGTGGCGGGCAGGGCCTTGAGGCCGGCGCCCGGCGTCACCGTCGCGTCGCTGGCGCCGGCGATGCGCACCACCAGCGTCGAGTTCACCGGCGCCCGCAGGCGCTGGCCCGCCTCCGCCAGGGTGACGATGAGGGGGGGCGTCCGGGTATAGAGCGGCGGGTCGATCCAGCCGTCGACCCGGAACGAGGGCGCGGCCGCGACGGGCCCGCGCCAGTCGAAGGCGGCGCGCAGGCGCTCGCCGGCTTCCGGCCCCGCCACGAAGGCGGCACCCACGGCGGCGAGGATCGCGCCGGCGCGCAAGGCGAAGGGATCGCGCCGGGTCATCCCGGGCCGCGGGCCGGAGACCTTCAGCCGCGCCAGCGTGGCGGCGGCGCGGTTCCGATGCAGGGCCCAGAGCGCCCTTGTGCCGGGATCGTCCTGGCCCAGCGCCAGCGTGTCCTCGAGCGTCCGGGCCGGGCGGTGGCCGAGGCCCGCATCGCGGTCGATCCGCGCCAGCGCCTGGGTCCGTGCGATCCGGCGCAGGCGCACGAGCGGCAGCAGGGCGGCGGCGAGGGCGAGACCGAACAGCGCCACCCCGGCCATGCGCCAGGCCGGCCCGGCATCGAGCCACAGCCCGAGCCACGAGACGGCGAGGAAGGCCAGCAGAACCGCGAGGCCGCGCCACAGGATCGGCCAGGCCTGCTCCCACAGGGTCACCCGCCCGGCCCGCAGCACCAGCCGGTCGAGCCCGGCGCGCACCGGATCGGCCCGGCCCTCCTGGGCGGGCTTGCGTTGCGCGCTCTCCGGCTCGGCCTTCATCATGCCTGGCTCCCGCTGGCACCGTCCGCGGACGGGCGACGAGGGCAGGCTAGCATGCCGGCCGGGTCGGGCCAGCGGGTCAAATCGGCTCAGGCCGGCCGGTCCTTGCGCGGCCTGTCCGCGTCGGGGGCATGCGGCACGCCCCCGCTCTGCCGTACCGCCGCGTCGCGCAGGGGCTGCACGGCGTTGCGGGCCTGGGCCAGGGTCGCCTGGTGCTCGGCGGCGACGCGGAACGCGCGCGCGACCACGGCCTCGGCGCGGGCGAGAAGATTGCCTTGGAGATTGCCTGGGGGTGCCATTCGTCAGCGTCTCCCGGATCACATGCCGGGACGTTAGCCGGAGAGGACTGGTCACCCCGTTCGGAAATCCTCTCGCATTTTAGCGATCACGGCTCGGGCGGCGCGGGAGATCGCCGCCGGTCGGGATCGTCTCGATCGCCTTTGGGGTGACGGGGAGACGACTGCCATCGGTTCGGACCCATGCTCGGTCCTGTTTCATGGATGCAAAGCCGCCCCCTTCGTCGCCTTGTCGACGTCCTTCCTCGGGCCGTGGAGGGCGAGGCCGACGAGGTCCGGCGCGTCGGCGGGCTCGGACCGGAACACCTCGCGGTTGGCGGCGTCGTGCCCGGTCTCGAACATCGTCCGGACATAGGCGCTGCGGGCGAGGTCGCGCCGGATCGCCTGCTGCCAGGCGCGCTGGAGCACCTCGGTGGTAGCGGCGAAGATCAGCATCGGCTGGCCGAGCAGGCGGGCGTGGCGGCGGCCCGCCGCGTCGAGATAGGGTTCGCCCATCGCCTCGGGCACGGCACCGGCGATGCCGGTCGCCAGGAACGCGGTGACGTTCAGCTTCTGCCACACGGCGAGGTCGTCGCGGACCAGGATGGCCACCTTGGTGTCGAACATCGGGCTCTCCCTGCGGGTGATGGAGCGCAGGGCTAGTCGAGGGCGATCGCTCCGTCTGGAACGTTCGTGCGCCCGCTCCGGTAGACCGCCGGGGTGAGGCCGTAGGCGCGGCGGAACCAGCGGCCGAGATGGCTCTGGTCGGAGAAGCCGGCGGCGAAGGCGGCCTCGGCCGGCGGCGTCCCGGCGCGAAGCAACGCCCGGGCCCGGGCGAGGCGGATCTCGACCATGCAGGCATGCGGCGAGGTGCCGAAGCGCCGCCGGAAGGCGCGGGCGAGCTGGAACCGGTCCGCCGCCCCGGCGGCCCGGGCGAGCGTGTCGAGGCCGAAGGCCGTCGCGGCGTGGGCCCTGATGAAATCCATCGCCCGCTCGGCGACGACCGGATCGCCGTCGGGCGGCGGGGTGGAGGATGCGGCGCCGAGATGGCGGCGCAGGTGCCCGGCGAGATCGTCCAGGGCCGCGTCGGTCGCGAGCGGCGAGGCGGCGCCGAACACGGCGCGACATGCCCGGGCGATGGCCCCGCCGAGATGCCGGTCGTCGGCCAGCGTGCGGCGGAACCCGATTCCCGCATCGCTGCCGCCCATCTCGCGTCGCAGCCAGTCCTGCGGCAGGTAGAGCATGCTGTAGCGGAAGCCCGGCTCCTCCAAAGCCTGCCCGTCATGGCGCTCGCCGGGCTCGATCAGGATCACCCGCCCGGCGACGCTCTGCCGGCGCGCGCCGCGGCAGTAGAAATCCTGGATGCCCTCATGGGTCACCCCGACCAGCCACTCGTCGTGGTGGTGCATGTCGTAGGCGTGGCCGAGGAACCGCGCCGTCACCGCCTCGATGCCGCTGGCGGCATCGCGCCGGAGATGGACGAAGTCGCGAACCGGCGGGCCCTGGTTCGATCCGCCGGTCACGCCGCCGCACCCACCCGCATCGCCCGTCCCACCGCGAGCGCCAGCACCAGCCCGACCACCGTGACCGGGACCACCAGCGCCTCGAGCCCGTAGCCCCGATAGGCCAGGCCCCCGGCCACCGCCCCGCCGACCAGCGCCAGCCAGGTGCAGGCATCCGGCACCCAGCCGAAGATCGGGCCCATCCGCGTCGCGGCCTGCGCCAGGGTGTGGCTGAGGCTGAACAGGGTACCGGTCACGAAGGTGACGCCGGGGCGAAAGCCCGCGCTCCGGCGCAAGGCCGCGTTCTGCGCCCCCATGGCGGCGGCGAGCAGCGGCGCCACCGGGCCTTGCGCCGGGCTGAAGGCCAGCGACAGCGCGACCATCAGGAGCGCGGCCTCGACGCAGAGCACCGCCGCCGGCCCCCAGCGCCCGGGCACGCGCAGCGAGACCAGGCTGCCGCAGAAGCCCCCGGTGAGGAAGCAGACGAACAGGAGGGCAATCTCCCAGGCGACGGGGTGGCCCGCCTGGGACAGCGAGACCGCGAACTGGGTCGAGTTGCCGCTCATGAACGAGGTGTAGAGCCCGTCGAGCCGCAGGAAGCCGACGGCGTCGACGTAGCCGGCGGCGGCGGTGAGCAGCAGGCCACCGGCGATGTCGAGGGGAGGAGTGTCACGCATGCGGGAGCGGAATCTTGCGAGAGCCTGACTCTCAGGGGGACGGCGCGGCACTCTCCTCCGTCAGGGCGCGCCGCACCAGCATCAGGTCGGGGTCGGAGGGGTCCGTCCTTACCGTAAAGCCGAGCTTGCGGCACATCGCCAGCATGGTGGTGTTCTCGCGCAAGACCTGGCCCTCGACGTGGCGTAAGCCCTCGGCCCGGGCCCAGTCGAGCATCAGCCCCATCAGCGACCAGCCCAGCCCGAGGCCCTTGAGGTCGGAGCGGACCAGGATCGCGTATTCGCCGGTCTCGTGGTTGGCATCCGCATGGAGGCGCACCGCCCCCATCATCGTGCCGTTGGCCTCCTCGATCGCCACGAAGGCGATGGCGCGGGCATAGTCGAGCTGGGTGAGGCGGGCGAGGAAGGCGTGGCTGAAGTCGCGCACCGGCGCGAAGAAGCGCAGGCGCAGGTCCTCGGCGCTGACTTGGCGGAAGAAGGCCTCGAACAGCCCCTCGTCCTCGGCCCGGACCGGGCGGACCAGGATCGCCTGCTCGTCGAGGGTGATGCGGCGCTCCCAGGCGCCCGGATAGGGCCGCACGGCGAAGCGCGCATGGCTCGGGCCGGCCCCCGCGTCGCGCCGCCGCTCCGGCGGCAGCGGCGCGACCGCCGCGCGGGCGTCGAGGGCGATGACGCCGTCGCGGTCGGCCAGCAGCGGGTTGATGTCGAGCTCGCGCAGCTCGGGCAGGTCGGCGGCGAGCTGGCCGAGCTTGACCAGCACCAGGGCGACCGCCGCCTCGTCGGCGGCCGCGACATCGCGATAGGCCTTGAGCCGGCGCGCCACCCGGGTGCGGCCGATGAGGTCGGCGGCGAGCCGCCGGTCGAGGGGCGGGAGCGCCAGCGCCCGGTCGTCGATCACCTCGACGGCGGTGCCGCCGCGGCCGAACACCACGACGGGACCGAAGACCGGATCGTCGACGAGCCCGGCGATCAGTTCGCGCGCTTGCGTCCGCCGCAGCATCGCCTGGACGACGAACCCGGTCACCCTTGCATCGGGCCGCTCCCGCGCCGCCCGGGCCAGCATCTCGGCCGCCGCCTCGCGCACCGCCGCCTCGCTGGAGAGCCCCAGCCGCACGCCGCCGATGTCGGACTTGTGCACCACGTCCGGCGAGGCGAGCTTCAACGCCACCGTGCCCCCCGCCGCGATGATCGGCCAGGCGGCCTCCGCCGCCGCGTCGGAATCGGCGGCGAGGGTCACCCTCTGGGCCGGGATGCCGTAGGCGGCGAGCAGGTCCGCCATCTCGCGCGGGTCGAGCCAGGTCCGTCCCTCGGCGAGCACACGATCGACGATCGTCCTGGCGGCGCCGGCATCCGGCACCAGGTCGGCGGGGAGCATCGCCGGGGTGGTGGTGAGATCGTCCTGCGCCTCGCGGTAGCGCACCAGATGGGTGAAGCCCTCGACCGCATCGGCATCGGTGGCGAAGCGCGGAAGGCCGGCCTGGCTCAGGATCTCGCCGGCCGCCTCGTCGCCGACGGTGACGGCGAAGACCGGCCGGGCGCGAAAGCTGCCCTTGCGGCCGGTCTTCACCGCCTCGACGATCGCGCGCGCCACCGCACCGCCGCTCGAGAGGGCGGTGGGCACGTTGATGACCAGCACGGCGTCGTTGTCGCGGTCGGCCATCAGCGCCTCCAGGGCGGCGGCGTAGCGCGGCCCGTCGGCATCGGCTCCGATATCGACCGGGTTGCGCCAAGCGGCCGGATCGGTGCCCGGGACCACCGTCGCCAGCCGCGCCCGGGTCTCGTCCGAGAGGCCCGCCAGGGTACCGCCGAGATCCATCAGCCGGTCGACCGCGATGGCGCCGACGCCGCGGCCATTGGCGAGGATCGCGAGGCGCCGCCCCGGGAAGGGACGCTGGCGCCCGAGCGTCTCGACCGCCGAGAACATCTCGTCGAGGTCCTGCACCCGCAGGAGGCCCGCCCGCCGGAAGGCGGCGTCGTAGACCGCGTCCTTGCGCGCGAGAATCCCCGTATGGGTGGCGGCACGGCCGTCGATCGCCCGGGCGGTGTCGTGCCGCCCCGAGCGCAGCACCACCACGGGCTTCGCCCGCGCGGCGGCCCGCGCCGCCGACATGAATTTCGGCGCGTCGGACACGCTGTCGATGGAGAGCAGGATCGCCCGGGTGCGGATGCAGGCGGCGAAATGATCGAGGCAATCGGCGATGTCGACGTCGATCGCGTTGCCCAGCGAGACGATGCCCGAGAAGCCGGTGCCGCGTCCTTGCGCCCAGGCGACGATACCCGCCGCCACCGTGCGCGACTGCGAGATCAGCGCCAGGTCGCCGGGGAGCGGCGCCCGGGCGAGCAGGCTGGCATTCAGCGCGCTCCCCGGCACCGCGAGCCCCATGCTGTCGGGCCCGACGAGGCGAAGGGAATGCCGCCGCGCCGCCGCTCGCGCCGCTTCCGCCAGCGAATCCGGTCCGCTGCCGAGGCCTGTGGTGATGATGACGGCCGCCCCGCAGCCCCGGCGGCCCGCCGCCGCCACCACCTCCGGCACGGTCTCGGGCGGGGTGACGATCACCACGAGGTCGGCGGGCTCGGGCAGGTCGGCGAGATCGGCGAAGGCCTGCACGCCGTCGACGCGGTCGTGGCGCGGGTTCACCGGCCAGATCGGGCCCTGGAAGCCGGCCTCGCGCAGGTTGCGCAGGATCGCGGCGCCGAACGCGTTCGGCCGCTCGCTCGCGCCCACCAGCGCCACGGAGCGCGGGCTGAGGAGCCTGTCGAAGCGGTAGGTGCTCATGAACGTCCAGGCTCCGGGTCGGCGACGGCGGGCGGCGCGGATCGGCCAGTGGGCAAGTCAGTTAGGGCAGGGCGGCCCGAAGGTCACGGGACGCCCGGACCGGGGGAGGGCGCGACGTCGCGGCACGAGGTCACCGATGACGAGCATGAATGGGTGTGCAAGCGTGCGATGCTGCAATGCAATATGTTTCTATTGCGTCGCACCATGGTGAATGATCTACTGCGGTCTCCCGGCAGATCCCGGCTTTCCGGATGCGCTTCCCGCGCCGGACAGAACTCCTGGACCACCGATGCGTCTCCTCTCCCTCACCGCTCTCGGCCTCGTCCTCGCGACCGCGGCCGGCGCCTCCGAGCTGAATCCGCGCCAGGCCCACAGCCTCGATCTCGGTCCGGTGCGCGGCTCGGCCTACTACACCGTCGAGAAGGACGGCCTGCGGGTCGTCGCCACCCTGGCTCCGGCGGATGCCGGTGCCGCGACCCCGCTGCGGGTCATCACCACGCTGGCCTCCGACCAGGTCGTCAGCTTCTCGGTGCCCGGCACCCAGGACGGTGCCGCCGCCTCGGTGGCCTTCGCCCGCCGCGGCAACCGGGTCGAGGTCGCCTCGACCGGCTACTGAGTTCCAGCCTCCCTCGCGGATCACGGGATCCGCGGGGAGACCCCCTGTGCGTCCTGCCGGTGTGTTTCCTGCCGCGGGAGTGAGTGCCTGGGCCCTGCCGCTGCGGCGCACGCGCCGCTTGTCTTGTCTGCCGATCTTTGCCACCTGTCCGCCGGTCTCAAGACCGACTTCGCGCACGGGCCCCAAGGATCACGCCATGCCGACCCTCTCCCCCCTCTGGCGCAACGGCGCGCTCGCCCTCGGGCTCCTTCTGCCGGGAGCGGCACTCGCTCAAGCGCCCGCCCCCGCCGCGGCCCCTGCCGCCGCTCCGGCCCCCGCCCAGTCGCCCGACACCGTCGTCGCCAAGGTCAACGGCTCACCCATCACCGCCGGCGATCTCGCGGTGGCGGCCGACGATCCGGCCCTGTCGCTGCCCGGCGTCGACGAGGCGCAGAAGAAGGGTCTCCTCGTCGACTACATGGTCGACCTGAAGATCGGCGCCCAGGCAGCCGAGAAGGCCAAGATCGCCGACAACCCGGACTTCGTCCGCAAGCTCGCCTACTTCCGCGACAAGCTCCTCCTCGACGAGTACCTGGAGCGCGAGGCCAAGAAGGCGGTGACGCCGCAGGCCGAGCGGGCGCTCTACGACGAGACCGTCAAGGCGATGAAGCCCGAGGAGGAGGTGCATGCCCGCCACATCCTCGTCGACAACGAGGCCGAGGCCAAGAAGATCGCCGCGCGCCTGAAGGCCGGCGAGGACTTCGCCAAGGTCGCGGCCGAGACCTCGAAGGATCCCGGGTCGAAAGCCGAGGGCGGCGATCTCGGCTGGTTCACCAAGGAGCGGATGGTCGCGCCCTTCGCCGACGCGGCGTTCAAGATGGAGGCCGGCAAGATCTCCGACCCGGTCAAGACCCAGTTCGGCTGGCACGTCATCAAGGTCGAGGAGAAGCGCACCAAGCCGGTGCCGAGCTTCGACGAGATGAAGGAGCAGGTCGAGGCCTATCTCACCCGCAAGACGCAGCAGGACCTGATCACCAAGCTGCGCGAGGGCGCGAAGATCGAGAAGACTGCGGCGGCCCCGGCCGCTCCGGCGACCGCGCCGAAAGCGGACGAGAAGAAGTAAGACCCGACTTCGGTCGACGGAAAGCCCCGGGGAGCACGGCTTCCGGGGCTTTTTGCCGGGGAACGCGGTACACGACACTGGTCTGAAGTCTGCCGGCTATCGGGCTCTCACAGCCGCGACCTCAGGATGAGGTCGCGGCTGTGAGAGGCGATCGCTGCGGATTCCGCGGGCCGACACGACGCGGACGGGACCTGCATCGTTGAGAACGATCACAAGATAAAATCTGCAACTTTCTTCCAAGATCAAAACAACTTCTTCAACTCTCCCTTCAAGATCTTGCCGCTCGGGTTGCGCGGCAGAATCTCGTCGTGGAGCAGGATGCGCACCGGTACCTTGAAGGCGGCCAGCCGCGCGGCCACGAAGGCGCGCAAGTCCGCCTCGTTGGCTTCCGCACCGCGGGCGATCGCCACCACGGCGCCGGGCTCCTCGCCCAGCGTCGGGTGGGGGATGCCGACGACGGCGGCGTCGACCACCGCCGGGTGATCGTAGAGGACGCCCTCGACCTCGGCGCAGTAGATGTTCTCGCCGCCGCGGATCAGCATGTCCTTGGCCCGGTCGACGATGGTGATGAAGCCCTCCTCGTCGATCCGCGCGAGGTCGCCGGTGCGCAGCCAGCCGTCGCGAAACACCGTCGCGTCGGCGTCGGGCCGGTTCCAGTAGCCGGCGACCACGATCGGGCCCTTGACCCATAATTCCCCGACCTCGCCGGACGGCAGCGGGTTCTCCTCCGGGTCTCTCACCTCCGCTTCGCAGATCGGCAGGGGCGGGCCGCAGCTCTCGGGGCGGTGGACGTAATCCTCGCTCTGGTGGTGGGTGAAGGTGGCGGTGGTCTCGGTCATGCCCCAGCCGGTCGCCGGCTGGGCGTTCGGGAAGGCGGCACGCAGGCGGCGCACCAGGTCGGCCGGGGCCGGGGCGCCACCGTAGCTGATCGTCTCCAGGGACGAGAGGTCGTGGGTGCCGGCCGCCATCCCGTCGAGGAGCTGGAACGCGATCGTCGGCACGCCGCCGGCGCTGGTGCAGCGCTCGCGCTCGATCAAGGCCATCGCGCGGGCGAGGTCCCAGCGCCGCATCATCACCAGGCGCCCGCCGCGGAAGAGGTTCGGCACCAGGGTGGCGAAGCAGCCGGTGACGTGGAAGAGCGGGATCGAGAGCAGGCCCACCTTCTGGGGCGCCGACGGGTCCGGTGCCGGGACCGGCTCGCCCCGGCGCAGGAAGGCGCGGGCGGCCGAGAACGGATGCGCCATCACGTTGCTGGCGCCGGCCCGGTGGGTGCCGATCGCTCCCTTCGAGCGGCCGGTGGTGCCGGAGGTGTAGAACAGGGTGGCGACGTCCTCCGGACCGATCGGCAGGTCGGGGATCCGGCCCTCCGGCAGCTTGGCCCAGTCCGCGATCGGGCCGATGAGGTCGGTCAGGCTCTCGGTGCCGACGGCGGCCGGCGCGCGGGCGATCAGCACCCGCTTGAGGGCCGGATAGCCGTCGCGGCGCTCGATGATGCGGGCCCAGCGTTCCTCGTCGACGATGGCGACGCAGGCACCGGAATCGATGAAGCCGTGATCGAGCTCCGGGCCAGTCCACCAGGCGTTCAGCGGCGTCGCGATGGCCCCGGTGAGGAGCGCCGCGAAGAACGCCACCGGCCATTCCGGCAGGTTGCGCATCGCGATCGCCACCCGGTCCCCGGGGCGGACGCCGCCGCGGATCAGGTCGTCGGCCAGCGCCAGGGTGGCGCGGCCGAACGCCTCGAAGCTCGCCCGCTCGTCCTCGTAGACTAGGAAGGTCTTGTCCCCGTGCGCGCGTCCGGCGAGGAACACGTCGCGCAGGGTGAGCGGCGCGTTGGCCCAGATCCGGGTCGGCACGCCGCGGATCGCGATCTCCCTCACCGCGAAGGGCGAGCCCGGCGCGGTCAGGCGCGCATTCACCTCGGCAAGCGAGAGGGCGGGCCAGGACGGGGCAATCGTCTGCTCGGTCATCGGCGGGCTCGTGACTGGCGGCTCGCTGGGAGCCTGTTTGGCTTGGATGTTCTAAGCAGACTTGCGTTGGCAGGCCAACGCTTCGTCCGCTTAGATCCTTGTTTTATCGCAGATTTTTTCCGCAAAACCGGCGGCCACTTTTGCGAAATCTGCTTAGCCTCTTGCTCCCACCCGCGACCTCATCCTGAGGTGCTGGCGATCGAAGATCGCATTCGACCGCAGTGAGCCTCGAAGGAGGGCTCCAGAGAGCGCGGAGAGTTCTGGATCCCTACTTAGAGATCGGTCGATCTCCGATCGAGTGCGATCTCTGATCGCCAACACCTCAGGATGAGGTCGCGGGTGGGATGGAAAGGCATGACGGATGGCGACGTGACGGGGTGGGCTGTGCGCCCGGTCAGGTGATCGTCTGGCCGCCGTCGATCACGATGCTCTGGCCGGTCATGAAGGCGCCGGCCGGGCTCGCGAGGAAGACCGCGGCGCCTGCGATCTCGTCGGGCTGGCCGATGCGGGCGAGCGGCGTGCGCGCCGTGTAGGCGGCCCGCGACGTGGGGTCCTCCCACAGGGCGCGGGCGAAGTCGGTCTGGATCAGGCCCGGGGCGATGCAGTTGACCCGCACGTTGTGCGGTCCGAGCTCCACCGCGAGGTTGCGGGCGAGCTGGAAATCGGCCGCCTTCGAGACGTTGTAGGCGCCGATCACGCCCGAGCCCTTCAGGCCGCCGACCGACGAGACCAGGATGACCGACCCGTCCCGACGCTCGATCATGCCGGGGGCGCAGAACCCGATCAGCCAGTGGCTGGCGATCACGTTGTTGTCGAGGATCTTGCGGAACTGGTCGTCCGAGATGCCGCTCATTGGCCCGTAATAGGGATTCGAGGCGGCGTTGCAGACCAGCGTGTCGATGCGGCCGAAGCGGTCCTCGGTGCCCTTCGCCAGGCGCTCCAGGTCGCTCTTCGACGAGATGCTGGCGGCGATCACATGAGCCCGTTCCGCGCCGTGGCGGGCATTGATCGCCTCGGCCACCGGCGCGCAGGCCTCCGCCTTGCGCGAGGAAATCACCACCTTGGCGCCGTGCTCGGCCAGGCGCTCGGCGATGGCGCGGCCGATGCCGCGGGACGAGCCGGTGACGATGGCGACGCGGCCGGTGAGATCGAAGAGCGGCGTCTGCATGGGGGCGTCCTCCCGCGGGGCCTTCTCAAACAGGCCTTGCTTTTGCGGCGAGCTTAGCCCCGTATGGCGATTAAGCAAGCCGTGTTTTCGAAAACGCGGCCGTAGCGAGGGCGGAACCGAGAGCAATTCCCTCGCTCCGGCCCAGAGTCCGGGGGCTTGCGGCTCCATACCCAATCCCCGATAATACGGCAAAACCCGTCCTCCGTAGCGGTGGGCGGCATCGGAGGAGACCACCAGATGCGGGAAGCCGTCATCGTCGCCACCGCGCGCACCCCCATCGGCAAGGCCTACCGGGGCGCCTTCAACGACACGCAAGGGCAGGCGCTCGGCGGACACGCCATCGCGCATGCCGTGAAGCGCGCCGGCATCGACCCGGCCGAGATCGGCGACGTGGTGATGGGCGCAGCCCTCCAGCAGGGCTCGACCGGCGGCAACATCGCCCGTCAGGCGGCCTTGCGTGCCGGGCTGCCCGAGACGGTGGCCGGCATGAGCCTCGACCGGCAATGCGCGTCGGGCCTGATGGCGATCGCCACGGCGGCCAAGGAAATCATCACCGACGGGCTCGACGTCGCGGTCGGCGGCGGTCTCGAATCGATCTCGCTGGTGCAGAACGACAAGGTCAACCGGTTCCGGGCCCAGGATCCGTGGCTCGTCGAGCACGTGCCGGCGATCTACATGACGATGATCGAGACCGCCGAGAACGTGGCGGCGCGCTACGGCATCAGCCGCGAGGCGCAGGATTCTTATGCCCTGCAATCGCAGCAGCGCACGGCCCGGGCGCAAGCCGAGAATCGGTTCGCCGACGAGATCGTGCCGATGGCCGCCCGCATGGCGGTCGTCGACAAGGCGACCGGCGCGGTGTCGCACAAGGACGTGACGCTCTCCCAGGACGAGGGCAACCGGCCCCAGACCAAGCTCGAGGACCTCCAGGGCCTCAAGCCCGTGTTCAAGGACGGCCAGCGGATCAAGGAAGGCCGGTTCATCACCGCCGGCAATGCCAGCCAGCTCTCGGACGGGGCGGCGGCGGTCGTGCTGATGGAGGCGCGCGAGGCCGAGCGCCGGGGTGTGACGCCGCTCGGTGCCTATCGCGGCATGGCGGTCGCCGGCTGCAACCCGGACGAGATGGGCATCGGCCCGGTCTTCGCGGTGCCCAAGCTCCTCAAGCAGCACGGATTGAGGGTCGAGGACATCGATCTCTGGGAGCTGAACGAGGCCTTCGCCAGCCAGGTGCTCTATTGCCGCGATAAACTCGGCATCCCGGACGAGCGCCTGAACGTCAATGGCGGTGCGATCTCGATCGGGCATCCCTACGGCATGTCGGGGGCAAGGATGACCGGGCACATCCTGCTGGAAGGACGGCGCCGCGGCGCCAAGTACGGGGTGGTGACGATGTGCGTCGGCGGCGGCATGGGCGCCGCGGGCCTGTTCGAGATCTACTGATCCTGCCACATTCCGGCTCGTGACGGCGCCCGGCAAGAGGCGCCCGGAGGAAGCCGGCAGAGGGATTTTTTGGGATATGGCGCAAGATTCCAACGCCCAAGGTACGCCGACCAACGACAACGTCGTGTCGACCTCCCGCGAGGGCGCGGTCGCGGTACTGACGCTGCAATCCGGCCCGGTCAACGCGCTCGGCACCGCGCTCCGCCAGGGCATCCTGGCGGCGGTGGACGCCGCGGAGGCCGATCCCGCCGTCAAGGCGATCGTGCTGATCGGCGGTGGCCGGATGTTCTCGGCCGGGGCCGACATCACCGAGTTCGGCAAGCCGCAAAGCGGCATCAGCCTGCCCGACCTCCTCAACCGCATCGAGGCGGCGAGCAAACCCGTCGTCGCGGCGATCCACGGCAACGCGCTGGGCGGTGGCTTGGAGACGGCGCTCGCCTGCCATTACCGGGTGGCTTTGCCGAGCGCCAAGGTCGGCCTGCCCGAGGTCAAGCTCGGCATCCTGCCGGGTGCGGGCGGCACCCAGCGCCTGCCGCGGGTGGTGGGCCCGCGCAAGGCGCTCGAGGTGATCGTCGGCGGCTCGCCGATCGGCGCCAAGGCGGCGGCCGCGATGGGGCTGATCGACGAACTGGCCCCGGAGGACGGGCTTCGCGCCCACGCGGTCGCCTTTGCCGAGCGGGTGGTGGCGGAAGGCCGGCCGCTCCTGAAGATCCGCGACCGCGACGACAAGATCGCGGACGGGCGCGACAATCCCGGCCTGTTCGCGGAATTCCGCGAGGAGAATGCCCGCAAGACCCGTGGCTTCGAGGCGCCCGCGGCCTGCATCGCCTGCATCGAGGCCGCCTGCCGGCTGCCCTTCGACGAGGGTCTGGCTTTCGAGCGCGCAGAGTTCCAGAAACTCGTCTCCGGCACCCAGTCGGCGGCGCAGCGCTACGTGTTCTTCGCCGAGCGCCAGACCGCCAAGATCCCGGACGTGCCGGACGACACGCCCGCCCGCCCCATCGCCCGCGTCGGCGTGATCGGCGCCGGCACGATGGGCGGCGGCATATCGATGAATTTCCTGAACGCCGGCATCCCGGTGACGATCGTCGAGACGAAGCGCGAGGCGCTGGATCGCGGCCTCAAGACCATCCGCACCAACTACGAGAACACGGCCAAGAAGGGCCGGTTGAAGCCGGAGGACGTCGAGACCCGGATGGGCCTCCTCACCGACACCCTGGAGCTGGAAAAGCTCGCCGAGTGCGACCTCATCATCGAGGCCGTGTTCGAGGATATGGGCATCAAGAAGGAAATTTTTTCCAAGCTCGACACCATCGCCAAGCCCGGTGCGATCCTGGCCTCCAACACCTCCTATCTCGATATCGACGCCATCGCGGCGATGACCAGCCGGCCGGCCGACGTGATCGGCATGCACTTCTTCTCGCCGGCCAACGTCATGCGCCTGCTGGAAGTCGTGCGCGGTGAGAAGACCGCCAAGGACGTCGTCGCCACGGCGATGCAGATCGGCCGCAAGATCGGCAAGATCTCGGTCCTCGTCGGCGTCTGCCACGGCTTCGTCGGCAACCGGATGCTGGCCGAGCGCCAGCGCGAGGCCAACCGGCTGATCCTCGAGGGCGTCACCCCCTGGGACGTCGACCGGGTGATCTACGAGTTCGGCCTGCCGATGGGCCCGTTCACGATGAGCGACCTCGCCGGCCTCGACATCGGCTGGAGCCGGGAGACCAACAAGTCGCAGAGCGTCCGCGACCTCCTCTGCGAGCAGGATCGCCGCGGCCAGAAGACGAGCGCCGGCTTCTACGACTACGACGCCAAGCGCAAGGCGACGCCCTCGAAGGTCACCGAGGAGATCATCGCGAAGGTGGCCGAGCGCCAGGGCGTCGAGCGCCGGGATGCCACCGACCAGGAGATCCTGGAGCGCACCCTCTACCCGATGGTCAACGAGGGCGCGAAGATCCTCGAAGAGGGCAAGGCGATCCGGGCCTCCGACATCGATATCGTGTGGATCAACGGCTACGGCTGGCCGGTCTATCGCGGCGGCCCGATGTTCTGGGCCGACACGATCGGGTTGCCGAAGGTCCTGGAGCGCCTGCGCGCCTACCAGGCCGAGTACGGCGACGCGTTCAAGCCGTCGGCGTTGCTGGAGCGGCTGGCGGCCGAGGGCAAGGGCTTCAAGGATCTGTAAGGCGCGACGCGCGTGAGCATGAACCCTCCCCCCTCTGCGGGGGAGGGTGCTCGGCGGAGCCGGGCGGGAGAGGGGGACGCCGCTTCCGGATCAGACTGAACCGTTCTGAAGGGCGCCAAGTCTTGCAGCGTCGCGCTGCCCCTCTCCCGGCCCCTGCTCACGCAGGGTCCACCCTCCCCCGCAGAGGGGGGAGGGTTCGGCGTCGAGCCGACCTCTTCAAGACAACAAATCATCCAGGAGGCACCCCATGGATCTTCGCTTCACCCCCGAGGAGCGCGCCTTCCGCCAGGAAGTCCGCACCTTCTTCCAAGAGAACCTGCCGCAGGAGATCCGCCAGAAGCTGATCGACGGCCGTCATCCGTCGAAGGACGACATCGTCACCTGGCAGAAGATCCTCAACAAGAAGGGCTGGGCGGTGCCGAACTGGCCCGTCGAGTGGGGCGGCACCGGCTGGGATCCGGTGCGCCAGTACATCTTCCTCGACGAGCTGCAGAGCTTCCCGGCCCCGTCGCCGCTGCAATTCGGCGTCTACATGGTCGGGCCGGTGATCGCGCAGTTCGGCAACGAGGCGCAGAAGAAGCACTTCCTGCCGCGCATCGCCAACATCGACGACTGGTGGTGCCAGGGCTTCTCGGAGCCGGGCTCGGGCTCCGACCTCGCCTCGCTCAAGACCAAGGCGGTGCGTGAGGGCGACCACTACATCGTCAACGGCCAGAAGACCTGGACCACGCTCGGCCAGTATGCCGACTGGATCTTCTGCCTGGTGCGCACCGACGCCACCGTAAAGAAGCAGGAGGGCATCAGCTTCCTCCTCATCGACATGAAGACGCCGGGCATCACCGTGCGGCCGATCCAGACCATCGACGGCGGGCACGAGGTCAACGAGGTCTTCTTCGACGACGTGAAGGTGCCGGTCGAAAATCTGGTCGGCCAGGAGAACAAGGGCTGGGACTACGCCAAGTTCCTGCTCGGCAACGAGCGTACCAACATCGCCCGGGTCGGCGTCTCGAAGCAGCGCATCCGGCGCCTGAAGGAGCTGGCGGCGATCGAGCGCGTCGGCGACACGCCGATCCTGGAGAATCCGCGCTTCCGCGAGAAGCTGGCGGCGCTCGAGATCGAGCTGAAGGCGCTGGAGATGACCCAGCTGCGGGTGGTGGCGGCCGAGCGCACCCGCGAGAAGGGGAAGCCCGACCCGGCCTCCTCGATCCTCAAGATCAAGGGCTCGGAGATCCAGCAGGCGACGACCGAGCTGCTGCTCGAGGTCGTGGGCCCCTACGCCCTGCCTTACGCCGCCGAGGACGAGGGCGACGACCACTTGAGCAACGAGCCGCCGGTCGGCCCCGACTGGGCGGGGCCGGCCGCGCCGACCTACTTCAATTGGCGCAAGATCTCGATCTACGGCGGCTCGAACGAGATCCAGAAGAACATCATCGCGAAGGCGATTTTGGGCCTATGAGGATAGGGGAGGGTTGGGCTGGAAAGTAGCCACCCGACCCTTCCTCCCCTCGACCTCATCCTGAGGTGTCAGTCGATCGAAGATCGACTGACCTCGAAGGAGGGCTCCAGGGACCACCGAGACTTCTGGAGCCCTCCTTCGAGGCTCCCTCCGGTCGCACCTCAGGATGAGGTCGTGATTGGGATCAATCGAACAAGCCGCGTTTCGAGACCGGCGAGAACGGAAACGACCCGATGGATTTCGATCTGAGCGAGGAGCAGCGCCTCCTCAAGGACAGCGTCGAGCGGCTGCTGACCGACCGCTACGATTTCGAATCCCGCAAGCGCTACGGGAAGGAGCCGGAGGGCTTCGCCAAGGCGATGTGGGTGGCTTACGCCGAGCAGGGCCTGCTCGCGGTGCCGTTCTCGGAGGAGGATGGCGGCATCGGCGGCGGGCCGGTCGAGACGATGATCGTCATGGAGGCGTTCGGCGGCGCGCTGGCGCTGGAGCCCTACCTCGCGACGGTCGTGCTCTCCGGCGGCGTGCTGCGTCATGCCGCGAGCCCGGAGCAGCGCGCCGAATGGCTGCCCGGCCTCATCGCCGGCGAGACCCGCTACGCCTTCGCGCATAGCGAGCGCCAGGCCCGCTACGACCTGCACGATGTCGGCGTCACCGCGCGGCGCGACGGCGACGGGTGGGTGCTGGAGGGGGAGAAGTCCCTGGTCCTGCACGGGGACAGTGCTGACCGGCTGATCGTCTCCGCCCGGACCGCGGGCTCGCGCCGCGACCGCGACGGGATCGGACTGTTCCTGGTCGAGGCGAACGCCGAGGGCGTGTCGCGCCGCGGCTACCCGACCCAGGACGGGATGCGGGCAGCCGAGGTGTCGCTGTCCTCGGTCCGCGTCGGAGCGGACGCGGTGATCGGCGATCCGGCAGGCGCCCTCCCGGTGATCGAGCAGGTCACCGACGAGGCGATCGCGGCGCTCTGCGCCGAGGCGGTCGGGGCGATGGACCGGATGCACAACCTGACGGTCGAGTACCTGAAGACCCGCAAGCAGTTCGGGGTGACGATCGGCTCGTTCCAGGTGCTCCAGCACCGCGCCGCCGAGATGTTCATCGCGCTCGAACAGGCCCGCTCGATGGCCTTCCTCGCCACCATGATGGCGGGCGAGGACGAGGCGGACGAACGCGCCCGGGCGATTGCCGGCGCCAAGGTGCAGATCGGCCGCTCCGGCCGCATCGTCGGCCAGGGCGCGGTGCAGCTCCATGGCGGCGTCGGCGTCACCATGGAATACAGCGTCGGCCACTACTTCAAGCGGGTCACGATGATCGACCAGCTGTTCGGCGATGCCGACCACCATCTCGGCCGCGTCGCCCGGATGGGCGGGCTGATCGCCGCCTGACGCGGGATCGAGCGGGAGATGAATCCCGCTCATCCCGGCGCGGATAAAACTCGTTTGAGTTCCGTCCCGGGCGATTGTTGGGTGATCGTGCCTCAAGAGCACCCGACAATCCCCGGGAGGGAATCCAGATGACCGGCACCGAGCCGCGCGCGCTCGCGGATGCGATCCGCTTCCTGTCCATCGACGCCATCGAGCGGGTGGGCGAGGGGCATCCGGGCACGCCGCTCGGCGCCGCCGACACGGTGACGGCGCTCTTCACCCGCCACCTCAAGTTCCTGGCCCGCGAGCCGCTTTGGTTCGACCGCGACCGCTTCGTCCTGTCGAACGGCCACGGCTCGATGCTGCTCTATTCGCTGCTGCATCTCTCAGGTTATGCGGGGATCGGGCTCGACGACATCAAGCGCTTCCGCGAGCTCGGCTCCCCCTGCGAGGGCCATCCGGAATACGCCCCCGCCCATGGCATCGAGACCACCACCGGGCCGCTGGGCCAGGGCATCGCCAACGCCGCCGGCATGGCGCTGGCCGAGGCCTACCTGAACCGCTGGCTCGGGCCCGACCTCATCGACCACCGCACCTATGCGCTGGTCGGCGACGGCTGCCTCCAGGAGGGCGTCGGCCAGGAGGTGATCTCGCTCGCCGGGCACCTGGGCCTCGGCAAGCTCACCTTCCTGTGGGACGACAACCGGATGACCGACGACGGCGCGATCGACCTCGCGCTGAGCGACGACATGGCGGCGCGGTTCCGCCTGAGCCACTGGCACGTCCAGGAGGTCGACGGCCACGACATCGAGGCGGTCTCGGCCGCCCTGCTGCTGTCCAAGGCCGATCCGCGCCCCTCGATGATCCGCTGCTCCACGGTGATCGGCCGCGGCCTGCCCGGCGTCGAGGGTACCCGGGCGGCCCATTCCGCCCGCATCCCGGCTTCTTTGAGCGAGGCCGCCCGCAAGGCGCTGAACTGGCCGCACCCCGCCTTCGAGATCCCGGACGAGATCCGCGCCGCCTGGCGCGCGGCCGGCGAGCGCAACGCGCCCGAATTCGACTCCTGGACCCGCCGCGTCGCCGCCCTGCCGCCGGAGCGCCGCCGCCTGCTCGACCGCCTGCGCGAGGGCAAGCTGCCGGAGGGCTGGGACGCGCCCCTGCGCGCCTTCCGTGACGAGGCCGCCCGGTCGGGCAAGGCGCAATCCGGCATCGCGCTCTCGGGCGAGCTGGTCGACCGCCTCGCGGATGCCATTCCGGAACTCCTCTCCGGCGCGCCGGACCTCGAGGGTGCGACCCAGCACAAGCGCAAGCTCAAGGCCTTCACCGCCGAGGACCAGGGCGGGCGCTACGTCCATTACGGCATCCGCGAGCACGCCATGGGGGCGATGATGAACGGCATGGCCGCCCATGGCGGCGTCGTGCCGGTCGGCGTCACCTACCTGGTCTTCTCCGACTACCTGCGCCCGACCTTAAGGCTCGCCGCCATGATGGGGCTGCCGGTGCCGTTCGTGTTCAGCCACGATTCGATCGGCATCGGCCGCAACGGGCCGACCCACCAGCCGGTCGAGTACCTGGCCTCGCTGCGCGCCATTCCCAACATGCTGGTCCTGCGTCCGGCCGACGCCGTCGAGGCGGCGGAATGCTGGGAGATCGCACTTCAGACCCGCACCGGCCCGTCCTCGTTGATCTTCGCCCGCCAGGCCCTGCCGGCAGTCCGGCGCGAGGCGGGGTCCGAGAACCTGTCCGCCCGCGGCGCCTACGTGCTGGAGGAGGCCACCGGCCCCCGCCGGGTCACGCTGCTCGCCACCGGCTCGGAGGTGGCGCTCGCCGTCGAGGCGCGCCGCCGCCTGGAGGAGGAGGGGGTTCCGACGGCGGTGGTCTCGATGCCGTCCTGGGAGCTGTTCGAGCGCCAGGACGCCGCCTATCGCCGCGCCACCCTCGGGCCCGGCACCGTCCGGGTCGGGGTCGAGGCGGCGGTGCGCCTCGGCTGGGACCGCTATCTCGGCGAGGACGGCGGCTTCGTCGGCATGAGCGGCTTCGGTGCCTCGGGGGCGGAAGCCGACCTCGCCCGCCATTTCGGCTTCACGCCGGAGCGGGTCGTGGAGGAGGTGCGGGCGCGGCTGTAGCTCACCGGGTCCCGCCCTTCCGGGAGCCTCAAGCAGAGGTTCCCGGGAGGGCGAAGCCCGTTCACCGCCCCCAGCGCAACACCGCCGCATCGAGGCTCCGGGCGATCTCGATCAGCCCGGCCCGGGTCGCCGGATGCGGCAGCTCCAGCGGCGCCCGCACCGCATCCGAGCGGATGACGCCGCCTTCCTTCATCAGGATCTTGGCGGCGGCGAGCCCGGTCTGGCGGTTCTCGTAGTTGATGAGCGGCAGCCAGCGGCCATAGGCCTGCACCGCCTCGTCGCGCCGGCCGGCGAGGTAGGGGTCGATGATCTGGCGGATGCCGTCGGGATAGCCGCCGCCGGTCATGGCGCCGGTCGCGCCGGCATCGAGGTCGGCCAGCAGCGTGATCGCCTCCTCGCCGTCCCACGGGCCCTCGATCGCGTCGCCCCCGAGTTCGAGCAGCGTGCGGAGCTTCGCCGCCGCCTGCGCGGTCTCGATCTTGAAGTAGGACACGTTCTCGACCTCGCGGGCGAGCCGCGCCAGGAAGGCGGCCGACAGCGTGGTGCCGGAGACCGGCGCATCCTGGATCATGATCGGGATCGAGATCGCGTCGGAGACCTGTTGGAAGAACCGCGCGATGCCGGCTTCGGTCACCCGGATCGTCGCCCCGTGATAGGGCGGCATGATCATCACCATGGCGGCCCCCAGGTCCTGCGCCCGGCGCGAGCGCTCGGCGCAGATATGGGTGGCGAAGTGAGTGGTGGTGACGATCACCGGCACCCGGCCGGCGACGTGCTCCAGCACGGCCTGCATCACCTCCTCGCGCTCGGCATCGGTGAGGACGAACTGCTCGGAGAAGTTGGCGAGGATGCACAATCCGTGCGACCCGGCCTCGATCATGAAGTCGATCGCCCGGCGCTGGCCGTCGAGGTCGAGGGTGCCGTCATCGTGAAAAATCGTCGGGGCGACGGGGAAGACGCCACGATAGGGGCGGGGAGCAGTGGACTTTTCTTGGTTGGACATGGCGTTGTTGGACACGGCGTTTGCCTCCTTGGGGGGTTTTCAGGCTGCCGCACCGTGGCGGCGCAGGCCGTTATGGATGACCTCGCGCAGGGCCGCCGCCGCGGCCTCCGGATCGCGGGCCGCGATCGCCGCGACGATGGCGGCGTGGGCGGCCAGCACCGTCTCGCGCTCCGCCGCCTCGACCGGGGCGCTGAGCTGGAACGAGGCCCGGAGCGCCACCTCGATCACCCCGCCGATCGAGCGCATGAACGGATTGCTGGAGGCGACCGCCACCGCGACGTGGAGCGCGAGGTCGCCTTCGGCAAAGCCGATGGAATCGGACGGCTCGGCGCGCATCCGCGCGAGGCCGGCCTCCAGGGCGGCGAGGTCGTCGGCGGTCCGGCGTTCGGCCGCCAAGGCCGCCGCCGCCGGCTCGACCGCCAGGCGGATCTCCGCGAGGTCGCGCAGGAAGCGCCGGTCGATGCCGGCCTCGAGGTGCCAGGCCAGCACGTCGGCGTCGAACATGTTCCAGGCCGCGCGCTCCCGCACCACCGTGCCGACCCGCGCCCTGGTGGTCAGCAGCCCCTTGGCCACCAGGGTCTTGACGCTCTCGCGCAGGACCGGCCGCGACACCCGGAAGGCGGCGAGCAGCTCGCCGTCCCCCGGCAGCTTGGCGCCGGCCGGATAGCGCCCGGCGATGATCGCGGTGCCGAGGCTGCGCGCCACCTCGGCGTGGTTGGAGCGGGAACGCCCCGCCGGGATCACCACCAGGCCGGTGCCCGCAGGCGGGGGAGACGTGGTGACGGGGGAAGTGGCGAAGGGTGCGCGCATTCCGCGTGACGAACCGACCGGGAGAGGCGCCCCGACGGCGCCGACCAGCCTCTTACACCACGCCCGCGCCCGGCTGAATAGTCATACTGTTTGACTTTTACGACCGGAGCTTTCTATGACTCCGCAGCCTCCCGCGCCTCCGCCACCGCCTCGGCGCCCTCGCGCCGGTCCTCGGCATCGGCGGCGGGCGGTTCCTGCACCGCCGCGGCCCTCGGGTCGCGGCACAGGGTGATCAGGATCGGGAAGTGGTCGGAGCCGATATTCGGCAGCCGCTCCAGCCGGGCGAGCAAGAAATGCTCGCTGAAGAAGACGTGGTCGAGGGGCCAGCGCAGCATCGGCCACCGGGCGTGGAACGTCGGATAGGCGCCGCGGCCGACCCGCGGATCGAGGAGGCCGCCGATCGCCTGGAACAGGCGCGTGGTGCGCGACCAGGCGACGTCGTTGAGGTCGCCCGCCACCACGGCGGGCCCGCCCTCGCGCGCGACCTCGCGCGCGACGAGCACCAGTTCCCCGTCCCGCGTCGCGCTGCTGTTGCCCGGATGCGGCGGGCGCGGATGCACCCCGTGGAAGACGAAGCGGTCGCCCGAGGGCAGCGTGACGCCGGCCCGCACCGAGGGCACGTCGTCCTCGATCAGGAAGCGTAACCGCACGTCGTCGAGGGGCAGGCGGGAATAGAGCATCAGCCCGTAGGTATTGTCCTGTGCCTGGTCCACCCCGTGGGGATAGCGGGTGCGCAAGGGGGAGAGCGCGTCGCGCCAGCCCGCATCGGTCTCGAGAGCCAGGATCAGGTCGGGGTCGCTCGCCGCCAACGCCGCGAGCAGGCGGTCGTAGGCCCGGTTCGATTGCAGCACGTTGACGATCAGGATCGCCACGCAGGAATCCGGGCCTGCGTCCGCCGGGGCCGCGCGGGCGGTCGGCGTCGTCAGGCGGGTGAAGGGCAGAATGTGCCTGAGCTGCAACCCGAGTGCCCCCAGGAGTCCGGCCCCGAGGACGAGGGAGACCGGATCGTCCCCGATCGCCACCAGCAGGATCACGGTTGGCGGGATCGCGGCGGCGATCTGGAAGCGCGGGAAATCGAAGGTTCGTACCAGCCCGGTCCGGCTGCGCCAGAACGGCAGCAGGGTCGCGGCGATCAGCACCAGCGCCAGGGCCTGCGCGGCCATGGACAGGAACGGCATGTGACCTCCTCCCCGGGCGTTCTTCCATGCCCGGCCTACTCAGCCCTCAAGGAGCGGCGGCCCCGCCTCGCCCGAAGCTGGTCCGTTTCACGCCCGCGCGGCAATCCCGTAGGCCCGCAGATAGTTCCCCAGGTCGTAGAGCAGCGACCATCCGAACCGCGGATTGACCTCGAAGATCTTCGGAATGCCGTCGACGACCTTGTAGTCGAAGCAGCAGGTGCCGTCCGTGAATCCGGCGATTCGGAGAATGTCGGCGAAGACGTCCAGGAATCTTTCGTCGTGACTACCCGTCATCGACCGGTGCTGGCACCACTGTCCTTTCACGAATGGCTGCTCTCCCATGTCGTAGGCGACGGTATAGGCATGAACGATACGGCCATTGCGCAGCAGAAGATGGGTTGCGCGCTCCTCGCTTCCGGAAATATATTCCTGCAGGAAATAACCGGGCGATCCGATCCTCCTCGACCATGTGACGGCATCGGCCTCGCCATGGAGGATGAGCGAGTTTGTCCCGTACTCGTCCATCTTCTGCTTCAGGATGCAGGGAAACATCAGGCCGTCGGCTTTGTCGATCAGCCGCGGAATCGTGGCGTGAAAGCGCGTGAGCGACAGGGCGCTGCTGAAGCCATGCTTGTCGTGGCAGAAGGCCACGGCCTGCGCGCTGGGACACAGCGCTTTGCCGGCGAGGCGGATGCCGGCTTTCCGCAGCATCCACCCGTCGCGGATTGTCAAAGGAACGATCAGGTCGAACGACTGCCAGTCGTTACGGGCGCACCATCCCTCACCGCCGACCACGATGTCGTAATCCGCACCGACGCACGCCCGGATATCTTTCTCCCAGTCAGGCTTGTGCCCGAAAATGATTTTTTCTTTCTGTGTCATCGCTGTAGATCAGGCGGCCTCCCGGCGACGAGACATGCGCCGGTGCGAGACGATCTTCAAGATCTCGACCCCTCCGATCCGGCCGGCCCCCGTGATTGCAGGGGCACGGCGCCATGACGCCGCCGCACCACGACGCCGCACTCGGAACCTTCGCCGAGACGACGCTCCGACGCGCGAGGTTCCGGGCTCGACCGGGACGTGATGCGGCGTCGGTAGCGTCAGGCGCCCGCCAGGGGGTGGAGGTCGCGCACCATCTGCTTCAGACGCTCGTCGAGCACGTGGGTGTAGATCTGCGTCGTCGAGATGTCGGCGTGGCCGAGCAGTTCCTGCACCACCCGCAGGTCGGCGCCGTTCTGCAGCAGGTGGCTGGCGAAGGCGTGGCGCAGCACGTGCGGGCTGATCTTGTCGGTGCGCAGGCCGGCGGCGGCCGCCACCGCCTTCAGGTCGCGGGCGAAGGCCTGGCGGGTGAGGTGGCCGGTCTCGCTGTCGGCGGGAAACAGCCAGGGGCCGGGGGCGGTCAGGGTGGCGAGGTGGGCCGCCATGGCGCTGCGCGCCACCTCGGTCAGCGGCACCAGGCGCTCGCGCCCGCCCTTTCCCTTCACCACCAGGAAGCGCTCCTTGGTGGAGCCCGCGGCGCGGGGCAGGGCGACCAGCTCGGAGACGCGCAGGCCCGTGGCATAGAGGAGCTCGATCAGGCAGTGCATCCGCCCGGCCCGCGCCGCCTCGGCCGGGTTCGGCGCCTTGGCGACGGCCTCCTTGGCGACGCCGAGCAGCCGGTCGACCTCCGCCACCGAGAGCACCTTCGGCAGGCCGCGGCCGCGCTTCGGCCCGGAGACCGGCGCGGTGGGATCGCCCTCGACGAGGCCTTCGGCGTAGAGGAAGCGGTGGAAGCCGCGCACGCAGGAGAGCCGGCGCGCCGCCGACGTGCTCTTGAGGCCGCGTGCCTCCAGTTCGGCGAGGTAGGCCCGGATGCCCGCGGGCTCGACGGCGCCGGGATCGATGCGCTTGCCCGCCAGATGGGCGAGGTAGTCGTCGAGGTCGCGCCGGTAGGCGGCGAGGGTGTTGGCGGCAGCCCCCCGCTCGGCGGCCAGCATGTCGAGATAGGCGTGCATCAGGCCCTGGGGACCCATGGTGCTCATGGCCCGGCGCTCATTGTGGCCCGCCGCTCATTTCGGCTGCAGCTTCGCGTTCGGGATGGTGACGGAGATCTCGCGCGGGGTCGGCTCGACGAAGGTGGCGAGCGCGAACATCGCCGCGAAGGCGAGACCGGCCAGGATCGCCACCACGGCCAGGAAACGGAAGAGGGTCGGCACGTCGGCGGGGCCCCGGACTACGCGTGACAACGGGCGGTCCGGACGCTGAGGTCGCGGGCCACCTTGGCCGTCGGTTCGACCACGCGTTGTCCCGGGAGGCAAGACCGGCGGGCGCCGTCCCGGCGGAATGCCGGCCGCTGTTGCGCGGGTGCCCGAGGGGAGGGCGGAAAGCCGGTGGTTTTCCCCGCTATCCGCCGTTTCGTCCTGCGCGAAAAACAGGCTAAAGAACGCCGCATGAACCAGCGTCCCCCTCATGAACAGACGATCGAGTCGCGCGTGCGCCGGGGTCTCGGCCTGCGCTCGATCGTGCTGGTCGGGCTCATGGGCGCGGGCAAGAGCACCGTCGGCAAGCGCCTGGCGGGGCGCCTCGGCCTGATCTTCAAGGACGCCGATCACGAGATCGAGGCGGCGGCCGGCCTGACCATCCCGGACATCTTCGCCATCTACGGCGAGCCGAGCTTTCGCGATGGCGAGGAGCGGGTGATCGCCCGCCTCCTGCGCGAGGGCCCGATGGTGCTCGCCACCGGCGGCGGCGCCTTCATGCGACCGGAGACGCGCCAGCGCATCGCCGAGGCCGGGGTCTCGGTCTGGCTCAAGGCGGATCTGGACGTGCTGATGCGCCGGGTGCGCAAGCGCCCGGGGAGGCCGCTGCTCCAGAACGAGGATCCCGAGGGCACGATGCGCCGGCTGATGGACCTGCGCCATCCCGTCTATGGCGGGGCCGACGTGGTGGTCCTGTCCCGCGACGTCTCCCACGACCGGGTGGTGCAGGACGTGCTGGACGCTCTCGACGCCCATATGGCGGGGGGAGCGCCGGGAGAGTTCGCGGGCGGGGCGATGGGCTCCCTGCAGAGGGACCGCCCGCAAGAGGGCGATGACGCCGACCTGGCGCCCGCTGCCGGCGAGGGCGGCTCCGAGCCCGGCACGCCCGAATTCGCCGGCCACGGCCTCGCCGCGCAGTAAGACGATTCCCGACGGACTTCGATGACCACCGTGCAGACCGAGACCGTTCATGTCCCCCTCGACGGGGGCCGAGCCTACGACATCCTGATCGGCCGCGGGCTTCTGGCCGGGATCGGCCCCCGCATCGCCGCGCTCAAGGCCCGGGCCGTCGGGGTGGTGAGCGACGAGACCGTAGCGGCGGAGTACGGGAAGGCCGTCACCGCCTCGCTGGCCGAGGCGGGCTTACGTACGACCCTGATCGCGGTGGCGCCGGGCGAGGGCTCGAAGAGCTATGCGGGCTTTGCCCAGGTCTGCGACGGGCTGATCGCCCACCGGATCGAGCGCGGCGACCTCGTGCTCGCGCTCGGCGGCGGCGTCGTCGGCGATCTGGCGGGGTTCGCGGCGGCCTCCTTACGCCGGGGCGTGCGCTTCGTCCAGGCACCCACCACCCTCCTCGCCCAGGTCGATTCCTCGGTCGGCGGCAAGACCGGCATCAATTCGCCTCACGGCAAGAACCTCGTCGGCGCCTTCCACCAGCCGAGCCTGGTGATCGCCGACACCGCCTCCCTCGACACCCTGTCGCTGCGCGAGATGCGCGCCGGCTACGCCGAGGTGGCGAAGTACGGGCTGATCGATTCGCCGGACTTCTTCGCCTGGTGCGAGGCCAACCTCGCCGGGATCTTTTCCGGCGGGCCCGCCCGCGAGGCAGCGGTGGCCGCCTGCTGCCGGGCCAAGGCCGGCGTGGTGGTGCGCGACGAGCGGGAGGACGGCGAGCGGGCCCTGCTCAATCTCGGCCACACCTTCGCGCATGCCCTGGAACGCCTGACGGCTTACGATTCCGCACGCCTCGTCCACGGCGAGGCGGTGGCGATCGGCCTGTGCCTCGCCTTCCGGTTCTCCGCCCGGCTGGGCCTCTGCCCGGGCCAGGATGCCGGCCGGGTCGCCAACCACCTGGCGCTCGCCGGCCTGCCGACTACGCTGGCGCAGGTCCCGGGCGGATGCGGCGATGCCGACCAGCTCCTCGACGCCATGCGCCAGGACAAGAAGGTCCGCGACGGCGCGCTCACCTTCATCCTGGCGCGCGGGATCGGGCAAAGCTTCATCGCGCCCGGGATCGAGCCGGGGGCGGTGCGGGAGTTCCTGATGACGGAGCTGGGGTGAGACGTGCCGCCGTCTCATCCGACCGGCGCAACGGCTCGCGGCCTTCGTCGAACCGATCTCCGCACACTTCCTTCTAAAACAGAGGCATGTCGTCGTAGATCGTCGCGAATGTCAGTGTAACGCCGATCTCCGGTAGATCGATGGCCTCGGTGCAGACGAAGGCCGAGAGGCCGCCCTCCGGATTACGGCGATGCACCGTCACTGCCTGCCGGTCTTGGCGCACCAGCACGACGCTCTGGATCGACGGGACGGCGGCATAGGCCGCGAGCTTCGACGCCCGACGCCGCGGTCTGTCGCTGGGCGACAGGACCTCGAACACCACGAGGGGCGTGGGCGTGATACAGAGGTCGTGGCGGCCATCATCGATCGCCACGAGAATGTCGGGCGCCACGGTGCGGGGCGCGCCCGGCACCGGGACCTGGCTCGGACCGGAGGGACGCCAGGGGCTGGCGTGAAAGCGCCGGTGCTGGCGCAAGGCCTCGAGGATGTTGACTTGGATCCAGTCGTGCCGCCGCGTGGGGCCCGGGTACATCAGCGGCACCCCGTCGTCCAGTTCCCAGCGCTCGCCCTTCGGCCGGTCCTCCAGGAAGGCCAGGAAGCCGTCGAGGCTCATCGGAGGGTCGCGTGTCTCAGCGGCGCGCATGGCGGGCGCTCCCGGTTGTCCGACGTGATCGTACCATACGTCACGCCAACCGGAACGCCCGCACCAGCACCGCCTCGCGGGCGGGCCGCAGGCTGTGCAGGGTGCCGACCAGAACCAGCCGGTTGAGCCAGGCATGCGGCCCCTCGGGCGCCGTGACCTCGATGGTCGAGAAGCGGGTGTCCGGCGCGCCGTCGCGGCCGGGATCGATCGTCACCTGGTTGCGCACGGTGAGGATCGCCCCGTCCTCGGTCTTCATCTCGTAGAGGGCGTCGAGGCGCCGGACGCCGTCCTTGCGCACGAGCTGCCGGTCGGCGCCGCCGGGCAGGACCGTGCCGCGCAGCCGCGGCCCCTGGAAGCGGCCGCCGGTGATCGGCACGATCCGGCGCTCGCCCAGGGGCGAATCGCCGAGCGGCACCATCGGGGCGATCTCGACCACCGCCTCGTAGACGAATTCCGTCCGCGGCATCACCAGCGGCACGTCGGCGAGGGGGCCTGTGGATGGCGCTTCGGCGGCGGCCGGTGCCGCGAGACCGATACCGGCGAGGCCTGCACCCGCCAGGATCAGCATCCGGCGGTCGATGGGCGGGGTGTCGCGATGCGTCATGGCGGAATCCCCGGCGATGGTCTTCCCCCGATCATGCGCCGGCTCCTGCCGCGGCGACAGGGCGGGAGACGTGCTGCCGCAGGGTTTCGTCGCCGCCGTCGCTTGACGGGGGAGGCCCATCGGGGCCGAGTGTCGCCCGAAATCGCGCCGGGCGCTCGACGGCCTTGGCGAATCTCTGGGGAAGGGGGCTCATGGTGCGCACGATCACGCGGGGGGCGGGGTTCGCCCTGCCGGTCGTCATCGCCGGTTCCCTCGCCCTGCCGGCTCTCTCCGCCCCGCTCGCCTGCGGCGACCTCGCGCGGCTCGGTCGGCCGGACCTGCGCATCGCCCGGGCCGAGACGGTGCCCGCCGGGACCCTGCCGGCCGACAATCCCGGCCGCGCCGCGCTGACCGGGGCCGCCCGCGCGAAGGCGGCCCTGCCGGCCCATTGCCTGGTCGAGGGCACGGTCGATCCGCGGGTCGGGGCTGGCGGCGTCGAGTACGGCATCGCCTTCCAGTTGCGCCTGCCGGAGACATGGAACGGCCGCTTCCTGTTCCAGGGCGGCGGCGGGCTCGACGGGGTGGTCGGCGAGGCGCTCGGCGCGATTCCGGTCTCGGGCGCGACGGCGCCGCCGGCCCTGCTGCGCGGCTATGCCGTCGTCTCGACCGATTCCGGCCATCGCGGCCGCGACAATGCCGACGCCTCCTTCGGCCTCGACCAGCAGGCGCGGATCGACTTCGCCTACGGCGCCGTCGGCACCGTCGCGCGGGAGGTCAAGGCCCTGATCGCGGCCCGCTACGGGCGCGCCCCGGCGCATGCCTATTTCATGGGCTGCTCCAATGGCGGCCGCTCGGCCCTCATGGCAGCGACCCGCTACCCCACCGCCTTCGACGGCATCGTCGCCGGCGCCCCGGCCTTCCGGCTCACCCGGGCGGCCCTCGGCCAGGTCTGGGACACGCGCGCCTTCCTCTCGGCCGCTCCGACGAACGCCGAGGGCAAGCCGATCCTGGCCGAGGCCTTCAGCGAGGCCGACCTGAACCTCGTCGCCGATGCAGTCCTGAAGACGTGCGACGCCGCCGACGGCCTGACCGACGGCGCGGTCCAGGCGGTAGCCTCCTGCCGGTTCGATCCTGCGAGCCTCGCCTGTGCGGGCGACAAGACCGCCAGCTGCCTCAGCCGGGCGCAGGTCGAGGCGCTGCGGACAAGCTTCGGCGGCGCCCACGATTCGCAAGGGAGGCCGGTCTATGCCTCCTGGCCCTGGGATCCGGGCCTCGCCGCGCCGGGCTGGCGGGCCTGGAAACTCGGCACCTCGAAGACCGCGATGCCGAACGCCCGCAACGCCACCCTCGGGCCGGCCGCGATCGCCAACTACTTCCTCACCCCGCCCGATCCGGGGTTCGATGCGCTGCGCTTCGATTTCGACCGCGACACCCCGCGCATCGCCGAGACCGCCGCCCTCAACGACCCGACCGGCACCTTCCTGTCGACCTTCACCGCCCGCGGCGGCCGGCTCCTCGTCTACCAGGGCGTCGCCGATCCGGTCTTCTCCGCCCGCGACCTCGTCGATCACTGGCAGGACCTGAGCCGCCACAACGGCGGCGCGGCGGCTTTCGCCGATCGTGCACGCCTGTTCCTGGTCCCGGGCATGAACCATTGCGGCGGCGGACCGGCGCTGGACGATTTCGACCCGCTCGCCGCCATCGAGGCCTGGGTCGAGCGCGGCGAGGCACCCGACCGGCTCGTCGCCCGCGGCACCGCCTTCCCGGGCCGCACGCGGCCGCTCTGCCCTTTCCCCAGGGAGGCGCGCTACCAGGGCGGCGAGGCGGACAAGGCCGAGAGCTTTTCCTGCAAGGAGCCGTGAGGCGGTCCCGACATCCGTTCGGAGGACATGGGTGATACGAAATCCGGAAGATCACTTCCGGATTTCGTATCACCCATGTCCCCGAATACCGGTAACCCTCGTCACCGGTCCGTATGCGGGGAGCGGGGGAGGCGGGTCGCTTCTCTCCCCGACATCCTCACGCCACCGTGATCCCCACCTCCTCCGTCTGCGAGAATCCATTGTCCCCCGTCCAGGTGAAGCGCAGGGTGCCGGTCCTCGTCGCCACGGTGGTGAAGGTGAGGTACGGGTTGGCGGCGCTCGCCGACGACAATTCGGCGCGAAACACCTCCTCGCCGTCGTAGGCGCACACGAACTCCGTGATGATGTTGCGCGGGATCAGGCGCCCGTCCGGGCCGGGGCGGTAGCCGGTCTCCATCGGGTGCGAGATCAGGGTCTTGATCTCGATCACCGCGCCGGCCGTGGCGGTCTTCGGCAGGTTGATGAGGGCGCGGGCCATTCTCACGATCCTTCCACGCAGGCCGCGAGCGTCACGATCGCATCGGCGGTCGCGGACCAGAAGGTGCCGTCCTGCATCTCCGCGATGGCGGTGATGGTCTGGGAATCGGCGAGCCGTATCCGTGTATTGACCGCGGCGCGGCCGGCCCGGGGGCCGAGATGCAGCGTCACCACGTGGGGCTGCGGGTTCTTGTCGTTGAACACCGCGATGCGGCGGACGAAATCCGTCGCGCTCATCGGGCTCTCGACGGTGATGGAAAGCGGCACGGTGTTGCCGTTCTCGACGAGCGGCGGCATGTCGAGGTGGATCCGGCCTGCCCGGATCGGTGCGCCGCCGGTGAAGCGGCGGATCGCCTCCACGGTCGCCTCGCGGGTCGGGCGGAGGATCGCCGCCCGACCCGGCCGCACCAGCGCGATCGTCAGCAGGCCGGCGCCCCCGGCGAGGATCGTGCGGCGGTGGAAAGCCGTCATGGCGTTCTGAGGCCCCCCTTCAGGGTGACGAGATAGGCGATCACGTCCTCGATCTCGCCCGCCTCCAGAACCGGCCGGTCGCGCCAGGCGCGGGCGACCCGGGTGCCGTCGGTCCGGTAATAGGAGGGCATCAGGGTCGCGGGGTTCAAGACGCGCCCGTCGACGAGGCGCAGCCGCAATTGCCCTTCCGAGAGCCGTGCCCCGACCTCCGAGAGATCGGGCCCGAGGTCGCCCGCCGGGCCCGTGCCGCCGAGGCCGGTATGGCAGAGCGGGCACAGGCCCTTGCGGGTGTCGGTGGCGATGGCCCGGCCGCTTGCCGCATCGCCGGTCCGGCCGTCGAGGGGCAGCGGGATCGCGTCGCCGACGATCGTGACCGGCGCGAGCGCGGTCTGGGTGAGGGCAAGCAGCATGGCCGCCCGCCTCACCCGAACACCGCATGGGTGATGGTGCGGTACCAGTCTTCGGCGTAGGCCGCCTCCTGCCGGCGCACGGTGTCGGGCGAGTCGACCGGGCTGGTCCCGCCGGCGCCCTCGACATCGGCGAGCACGCCCTTGTCCGGGCGGTACACCCCGGCGACCGAGATGCCGTAGCCCGGCGCGACGAGGCTGTAGCAGGTATTGATGAGCTTCGGCGGCTCGGGCACCCGCCCGGCCAGGAGGTCGATGACGGCCTCGGCGCAGACCTTGGCTTGCGCATTGGCCGCGAAGGCGGATTTCGGCATCGCGCCGGCGATGGCCGCATCGCCGACGACGTGGATCCGCGGCACCAGCCGCGATTCGAAGGTGACCGGATCGATCGGGCACCAGCCCGACCGGTCGGCGACGCCGGCCGCCGCGGCGATCGGCGCCGCGCGCTGGGGCGGAATGATGCAGGCGACGTCGGCCTTGTAGGTCTCGAAGTCGGTGGCAACGGTCATGGCGCCGGGATCGACCGCCGTGACCTGCCCGCCCGAGGCGAGCGGCACGTAGTCGAGGATGCCGGGATAGAGCGCCTTCCAGGCCTGCTCGAACAGCTTCTGCTTCGAGAATGTGTCCTTTGCGTCGAGCACGATCAGCTTGGCGCGGGGCTTCCGGGTCTTGAGAAAGTAGGCGATCAGGCTCGCCCGCTCGTAGGGGCCGGGCGGGCAGCGATAGGGATTGGCCGGCACCGACAGCACCACCGTGCCGTTATCGGGCATCGCCGCGAGTTGGCGGGCGAGGAGATCGGTCTGCGCCCCCGCCTTCCAGGCATGCGGCATCCTCTCGGCAGCCGCCGCGTCGTAGCCCGGCAGGGCGTCGAAGCGGAGTGCGATCCCGGGCGAGAGGATCAGCCGGTCGTAATCGAGGGTGGATCCGTCGGCGAGGCGGACTCGGCCGGCGGCGCCGTCGATCGCCGCGGCTTTGGTCCTCGCCACGATGACGCCGCTCGCCCGCAAGCCGTCATAGCCGAAGGCCTGCGCCGAGAGCGGACGAAGGCCCGCGATCACCTCGTTGCTGAACGGGCAGGCCCAATAGGTTTCCGCCGGCTCGACCAGGGTGACGGCGACGCCCGCCCGGTGCAGCACCCGCGCGGCGGTGGCGCCGCCGAAGCCGCCGCCGACCACGACGACGCGCCCGTGCGCGCCCTGCGCCAGGGCAGGGCGAGGGAGGGCGGCGGCGGCGAGTCCCGCCAGCACCGCCCGGCGGACGATCGTCGTCATTGGCCGCCTCCCGCGATCCACTCGGCGATCGCCCGGCTCTCCTCGTCCGAAAAGCCCTTGGCGATGCGGGTCATCACCGTGGCCGGCCGGGCGCCGGTCCGGAAGGCCGTGAGCGAGGCCGCGATGTCCTCGGCCGACTGACCGGCCAGGCTCGGCACCGCCCCACCCGGGGCCCCGTGGCACCCGGAGCAGGACGAGGCGCCCGGCGGCGAGGCCGCCGCCGGGCTCGCGAGCAGCAGGAGAAGCAGGGCGGATCTCACGCGCGCTTCAGGTCCGTGCGGCTCGCCGGGATCCGGCGCACCCGCTTGCCGGTGGCGGCGAAGACCGCGTTGAGCACGGCGGGCGCCGCCACCGCGATCGTCGGCTCGCCGACGCCGCCGATGAAGCCGCCCGACGGCATCAGGATCGCCTCGACGGCCGGCATCTCGTCGAGGCGCAGGACCGGGTAGGTGTCGAAGTTGGTCTGCTCGATGCGCCCGTCCTTCACCGTGCATTCGCCGTAGAGCGCCGCCGACAGCCCGTAGACGAAGGAGCCGGCGACCTGCGCCTCGATCTGCTGGGGATTGACCGCGATGCCCGGATCGGTGGCGGCGACGATGCGGTGAACCTTGATCCTGCCGTCGTCGCCGACCGAGACCTCCGCTGCGGCCGCCACGTAGCTGCCGAAGCCCATGATCTGGGCAAGCCCCCGATGCACGCCGGACGGGGGCTTGGTGTCCCAGCCGATGCGCTCGGCCACCGCGTTCAGCACGGCGAGGTGCTTGGGGTGCTTCTCCATCAGCGAGCGCCGGAAGGCGAGGGGGTCTTTTCCTGCCGCATGCGCCACCTCGTCGAGGAAGCATTCGAGGTAGATCGCGTTCGGGTTGGTGTTCACCCCGCGCCAGAAGCCCGGGATGATCGGCGGGTTGCGCATCGCATGATCGATGAGGAGGTTCGGGATCGTGTAGCCGATCGCGGCTTCCGCCCCGCCGGGATTGAGGCCCTGGAAGGTCACCGGGTCCTTGCCGTCGGGCCCAAGGCGCCCCGGGATGATGCCGGCCAGGATCGACTGGCCGGAGATCCGCATGTGCAGGCCGGTGAGGTTGCCGGATTCATCCAGCGCCGCCCGCATCCGGCACTGGGTGACCGGGTGGTAGCGGCCATGGGTCATGTCCTCCTCGCGGGTCCAGATCAGCTTGACCGGAGTGCCGGGGAGCTCCTTCGCGATCAGCACCGCCTGGCGCACCCAGTCGTGGGTAGCGCCGCGCCGGCCGAAGCCGCCGCCGAGATGGATTTTGTACACGTCGCATTGGCGGGCCGAGAGACCGGCGGCCTCGGCCGTCGCGGCCAAAGCCGCCTCGCCGTTCTGGGTCGGGGTCCAGACCTCGCAGCGCTCCGGCGTCCAGCGCGCCGTGGCGTTCATCGGCTCCATCGTGGCGTGGTTCTGGAACGGGTAGGCATAGGTCGCCTCGACCACCTTGGCGGCGCCTTTGAGCGCAGCCGCCGCGTCACCCGCCTTGTTGCCGATGAAGGCCTCGGGCGCGTCCAGGCCCTCCTTCAGCATGGCGGCGATCGTCTCGCTCGACACGCCGGCATTCGGGCCCTCGTCCCACACGATGGTGAGCGCCTCCACGGCCGTCTTGGCGCGCCAGAACGTGTCGGCCACCACCGCCACGGCGCTGTCGCCGACCCGCACCACCTTGCGCACGCCGGGCATCTTCTCCACGGCGGCGGCGTCCACGCTCTTCACCGTCCCGCCGACCACCGGGCAGTCGCGGATCGCGGCGTTGAGCAGGCCGGGCAGCTTGACGTCGATGCCGTAGACCTGCGAGCCGTCGGTCTTCTCCACCGTGTCGAGGCGCTTCAGCGGCTTGCCGGCGATGATCCAGTCCTTCGGATCTTTCAGGACCACGTCCTTCGGCACCTCCATCCGGCCGGCGGCGCCCGCGACCTTGCCGAAGGTGGTGGAGCGGCCCGATGCCGGATGGCTGATGACGCCGCGCTCGACCCGGCACTCGCCGGGCGACACGTTCCAGTCCTGGGCTGCCGCCGCGACCAGCATCGTGCGGGCGGCGGCGCCGCCCTGGCGCACCGCGACGTAGGATTCGCGGATGCCGCGGCTGCCGCCGGTGGAGAAATCGCCCCAGGCACGGCCGCGGGCGAGGTTCTGGCCCGGGGTCGGATACTCGGTCGTCACCTTGGTCCAGTCGCAGCCCAGTTCCTCGGCGACGAGCTGGGCGAGTCCGGTGAGCGTGCCCTGGCCCATCTCCGAGCGGGCGATGCGGATCACCACGGTCTCGTCCGGGCGCACCACCACCCAGGCATTGACCTCGGGCGAGGTGGCACCGGAGGCGGCTTGCGCGGAAGGCAGATCGAAGCCGAGGGCCAGGCCGCCGGCCGCGGCGGCGGAGCCGGCGAGGAAGAAGCGGCGCGACAGGGCGGGGCAAGGGGTCGTCGTCATGGTGTCGGTCATGGCGTGTCCCCTCAGCCGCGGCCGGTCTCGCCGCCCTCGGCGGCGAGGGTGATGCCGGCGAGCACCCGGTTGTAGGTCCCGCAGCGGCAGATATTGGTGATCTCCTGGCGGATCTCGGATTCGCTGGGTTTCGGCTTCTGCGCCAGCAGGGCGGCGGCGGCCATGATCATGCCGGACTGGCAGAAGCCGCATTGCGGCACGTCGAGCGCCGCCCAGGCCTTCTGCACCGGGTGCGAGCGGTCGGGGCTCAGGCCCTCGATGGTCACGATCCTCTGGTTCGGCTCGACGCTCGAGATCGGCATCGAGCAGGAGCGGACCGCCTGCCCGTCGATATGGACCGTGCAGGCGCCGCACTGGGCGATGCCGCAACCGTACTTCGTACCGGTAAGGCCGACCTGCTCGCGGATCACCCAGAGCAGCGGCGTGTCGGGCTCCGCCTCGACCTCCCGCACGGAGCCGTTCACGTTCAGGCGTATCATGGGCGCTTCCGTTCGGGTTGGGCCGGCGCTCGGGCGACGCCGTGGGGGAGGGCGGCCGCGTGGGGCACCGCCGGTGGGCCGTCGATTCGCACCTTTTAGCGCTGACAGCTTCGCGGCGGCCGGCTGTGTCTGTCAATTGACGGATGCGCGAGCGACGCGCGGGCAACCGTCGACGGCGTGCCCCGGCACGGTGGGTCGGCGACGCGATTCGGGCTCGCCGGTAACCACTCCTTGACGCTCCCGGGCGGCGACCCGCTCTTCACCCCCCGGCAAGCATCTTTGCCAACCGGAACGACAGGTTTCCCGGCGGATTATCGCTCTGCTCAAAAGGTCACGCTCGAGGACCGCAGGGATGTACAAGCAGAGTGGATGGGCCGCGGCGGCGATCGTCGCGGCGACGATGGCCGCCGGTCCGGCGGCCGCGCGGGAACTGGTCGCCTTCGACGCGGCGGCGGAGGCCGGCACGGTGGTGGTGCGCACCGCCGAGCGGCGGCTGTACTTCGTCAACGGCGACGGGACGGCGATCCGCTATCCGGTGGCGGTCGGCAAGGCCGGCAAGCAATGGACCGGCTATGCCCGCATCGACGGAAAATATCTGAGGCCGGCCTGGTCGCCACCCGACGAGGTGAAGCGGGACAATCCCCGACTGCCGGAGGTGATCGCCGGCGGCTCGCCGAGCAACCCCATGGGGGTGGCTGCGCTCACCCTCGACCGGGGCGAATACGCGATCCACGGCACCAACCGGCCGGGCTCGATCGGCACCTTCGCGTCCTATGGCTGCATCCGGATGTACAACCAGGACGTGGCCGATCTCTATGGCCGCGTCCAGGTCGGTACGACCGTGGTGGTGACGCGCTGACCTTCAGCAGGTTGCGCGGTGTGGCGCGACGGCCGCCGCGCGTGACCCTCTCTCTGCAGAGGCAGGGCTGTCCGGGGAAAGTTGTGGCGCGTGTTCTCTCCTCTCCCCGCGGGCGGGGAGAGGCTTTCGCCCCCCTTGGCGGGGGCGAAAGGAGCACAGGCGACAGCCTGAGCGAGGGTGAGGGGGTGTTTCCGGAGGAGTCTCGTACGTCGAGACCCCCTCACCCTCGCTTCGGCTCCGCCTCCGCTTGCTGCGTCTCCTGAACGGAGACACAGCCCTCTCCCCGCCCGCGGGGAGAGGAGGGTTCCCGCGCCATTCTTTTTCCGCGGACAGCCCTGCCGCAGAGGGGGGAGGGTTCACGCGCGGCTTACGTCACGCCTGCACTCGCACTCGCGCAACATCCCATGTCGCGGACCGCGCGTGCCCCCCTCCTCAGCCCTCGCGCCCATGCCTCACGCGGGCGGCGAGGTCGCCTCGACGGCCGTGAAGGTCTCGAGGATGCGGTAGGTGTGCTCGGCGCCTGCCGGCACCAGCCAGGAATCGCCCGGCTCCAGCCGCACGGTCTGGCCCTCGACCACCAGCTCGGCCCGGCCGGCGATCACGTAGCCGACGGTCTCGTAGTCGCGGGCGGCTTTCGGCTTGTCGTCGGTCGGCGGCTCGTCGACCCAGAGCCGCATCGCGACGTGCCTGCCGGAGGCGAGATGGCGCTGGCCGTCCGGCCCCTGCGGCGCTTGCCCGCCGGAGACCTTCCTGATCGTCGTGTCGCCCATGACCCTGCTCCTGTCGGGATTCGCGACCCCAACGGGAGCGGAGGGCGGGCGTTCCCGACCGGGGATCAGCGCAATGTCGCGGCGATCGCCCGCTGGATGCCGCGGATGTCGGCCCCACGCTTGAGGGTGCGGCTGATCGGATCGGGCCGGCCCGAGACCCAGATCGTCAGTTCCGAATCGAGGTCGAAATTGCCGGCATTCTCGATCGAGAACGAGGTGATCGCCCGGTAGGGCACCGTGAGGTAGGAGACCTTGCGACCGGTCACGCCCTGCTTGTCGACCAGGATCATCCGCCGGTCGGTGAAGACCATCAGGTCGCGGATCACCCGGAACGCCACCTGCACGGTCTCGCCCGGCACCAGCATCCCGTCGAGTTCCTGCGCCACCGCCTCCGGCGCCGCATCGCTGCCATGGCCGAGCAGGCCGTCGAGCAAGCCCATCGTTACCTCCTCAGAAGTCGGTCGCCAGGCCCTTCACCTCCCAGTCGTCGTAGCGCACCGGCTCCAGGCCGCCGCGCCCGTTGATCTCGCGCTCGCGCCGGATCTCCTCCGCCCGGGCGTCGATCTCGGCCCGCCGCGCCTCGGCCTCGGCCAGTGCCCGCTGCGCCGCCGGGGACAGGGTCTTGGAAGGAGTCTCGCTCTCGCTCATCGATCGGGTCTCGCTCGGTCTCGACGTCGCGGCGCTTGCATCTCGGGCGGCCGGATGCCACCCCGGGGACAAGGGCCGCCGGTTCCCTTCGAGGTGGAGGGCGCGGGCGGCAGCGTCAAGATCAGGCCCGCAGGACGGGCGAGGCGCGCGCGGGCCGTTCCAGGCCCGTGGGCGCGGTGGAGTGAGGATGGACGGACAACATAACGGCGGCGCAGGATCGGTGGGCGCAGGACCCGAGGCCGCCGGCCTGCCGGCGCGGCGCCTCGCCTGGGGGATCGTAGCGGACCTGCTCGGCAAGAATCGCGGTACGGCGCTTGAGGACGTGATGGAGCCGGTCGTCCACCGGGCCGCGCTGCCGCCGCAGGATGCCGGCCTCGCCCGCGCCATCGCCACCACGACGTTCCGGCATCTCGGGGTGATCTTCAACGCCCTCGACCAGTGCCTGGCGAAGGGCTTGCCGGAGGACCAGCCGGGCCTCGTCGCGCTGCTCGCCACCGGGGCGGCGCAGATCCTCTACCTCAACGTCCAGGACCACGCCGCCGTCGACCTGGCGGTGCGCCTCGCCAAGGCCGAGCCCGGTCTCCAGCACCTCGGCGGACTCACCAATGCCGTCCTGCGCCGGATCGTCCGCGAGCGCGACGCGATCCGCCAGGAGGGCGACGCCGAGCCGCTGCGCCTCAACACGCCGGGCTGGCTCGCGCAGCGCTGGATCAAGGCCTACGGCGAGGAGACGGCCCGGGCCATCGCGGCGGCCCATGCGCGCGGGGCGGGGCTCGACCTCACCCTGCGCCCGGGCGCCGCGCTTCCCGACGGCCTCGACGGGCGGCGCCTGCCGAGCGGCTTGAGCCTGCGCCTCGACGATGCCCGCACGCTGGTGCCGGATCTGCCCGGCTTCGCGGACGGCGCCTGGTGGGTGCAGGACGCCGCCGCGGCGCTGCCGGCCCATCTCCTCGCGGTGCGGCCCGGCGAGCGGGTCGCCGATCTCTGTGCCGCGCCCGGCGGCAAGACCGCCCAGCTCGCGGCCAGCGGCGCCACGGTGCTGGCGGTCGACCGCTCGGCCCCGCGCCTGCGCCGGCTCGAGGCGAACCTCGCCCGTCTCGGCCTCTCGGCCGAGGTACGGGCGGTCGATGCGCTCACGCTGCCGGAGGACCAGCCCTTCGACGCGGTGCTCCTCGATGCGCCGTGCAGCGCCACCGGCACTGTGCGGCGCCACCCGGACGTCGCCTGGTCGAAGCGCGAGAGCGACCTGCCCCGTCTCACCGCGCTCCAGGCCCGGCTCTTCGACAAGGCGGCGCGGCTCACCCGCCCGGGCGGGCGCCTCGTCTACTGCACCTGCTCCCTGGAGCCGGCGGAGGGCGAGGTGCAGGCCGAGACCTTCCTCAAGCGCCATCCGGGCTTCGTCCGCCGCCCGATCACGCCCGAGGAGGTCGGCGACCCCGCCCTCGTCACGCCGTCGGGCGACCTGCGCACCCTGCCGTCGCACTGGCCCGACGAGGGCCGCGGCGGGCTCGACGGCTTCTATGCGGTGCGGCTGGAGCGGCTCGGCGCGTGAGGAACCTGTTCACGGGGCGGTCCGGCGGTTTGACCCCGCGATGATCCTTGACCATTCCTTGAGCGTGGCCGCCCGTCGCCGGCCAGCGGGGAGGAGGTGGCGTGGGTTGGGGGCCTGACCGCTGGCGATTCTACCGGCTCGTCGGGCACGAGGCGGGGCGCGTCCTGCGGGGTGCGGCCGTCCGCGCGACCTCGCGCCCCTCGGCGCTCGCCCGCCTGCGCCCGACCGGCCTCGTCATCGCGCCGCAGGACCTGCGCACCAGCGACCCGACCATCGCGGCCGACATCTATGCCGGCCTGTTCGTGTTCGCCGGCCGGGCCCTCGCTACCGGCGGACGCTCGCCCTTCGACTTCGCGCCGCCCTCGCCGCAATGGGGCGAGGCGCTCTACGGCTTCGGCTGGCTTCGCCACCTGCGTGCCGCCGAGAGCGCGCTGTCGCGCGCCAACGCCCGCGCCTTCGTGCAGGATTTCATGGCCGGCCGCGGCGATCCGGTCCTGGCCCAGCGCCCCTCCGTGGTCGCCCGTCGGCTGATCTCGCTCCTGTGCCAGTCGCCCCTGGTGCTGGAGGGGGCCGACCACGCCTTCTACCAGGCCTTCCTGAAGCTGATCGGGCGCTCCACCCGCAGTCTCGACCGGGCGCTGCGCCGCGGCGTGATGCCCCGCGACCGGCTCGTCTGCGCGGTGGCGCTCGCCTATGCGGGCCTGTGCTGCGAAGGCTTCGAGCCCGTCCTGCGCCGGGGCACGCGGCTCCTCCACCGCGAGCTGACCCGCCAGATCCTGCCCGATGGCGGCCATCGCAGCCGCGATCCGGGCTTTGGCAAGGACCTGCTCCTCGATCTCCTGCCGCTCCGCCAGAGTTTTCTCAGCCGCGACATCGCCCCGCCGGACTCCCTGCTCAACGCCATCGACCGGATGCTGCCGCTCCTGCGCCTCCTGCGCCACGGCGACGCCTCGCTCGGCCACCACAACGGCATGGGGGCGACCGCCGCCGACCAGCTCGCCACCCTGCTGGTCTATGACGGCGCGCTGGCCAAGCCCCTGATGCACGCGCCGCATTCCGGTTACGCCCGCCTCGAGGGCGGGGGCGGCACCCTGGTGGTGGTCGATATCGGGACCGCTCCGCCGCCGGCCTACTCGGCGCTGGCCGGGGCCGGCTGCCTGTCCTTCGAGCTGTCCTGCGGGCCGCAGCGGCTGGTGGTGAATTGCGGCATGCCGGCCACCGGCGAGGAGATGCGCGAACTTGCCCGCACCACCGCGGCCCACTCCACCGCGTGCCTCTCCGATTCCTCCTCCTGCCGGTTCCTCGCCCTGTCGCAGCCGGGCCTGATCCATCCGCTCGCCGCCTGGCTGAAGCGCCGGATGGGGCCGATCGTCGTGCGCGGTCCCGAGGAGGTCACGGTCGAGCGCGGCACCGACGCGGCCGGGGCCGGCGTGCTCGCCGCCCGGCACGACGGCTACGCCCCGACGCTCGGCTTCCTGCACGAGCGGCGCTGGCGCCTGCACCCGGACGGCGCCCTGCTGGAGGGCCATGACGGCTTCGTGCACGACGCGAGCGGACGTGGGGGCTCGGTCGAGGCGGCGATCCGCTTCCACCTCCACCCGACCGTTCGGGCGAGCCGGGTCGGGCGCGGGGTGCGGCTCGCCGGAGCCGGCGCGCCCTGGCTGTTCGAGGCCGACGAGGTCGATCCGGTGATCGAGGAGAGCGTGTTCTTCGCCGCCTTCAACGGGGCCCGCCGCACCGAGCAGATCGTGCTGCACCTTACCGCCACCGACGGCACCCGGGTGGCCTGGCGCTTCCGCCGCCTGGCGGCGTGAGCCCGCTCCTTCGCTCTCGTCCCGTCCCGGTTCTTGATCCGGTCCGTCCCGCCGAAAAATTTCCTCGGTTCTCACCCATTTGAGGGTTTCGCGGCGACAATCGACCGGTTTTCGGGCAGCGGCCGTGCTACAACCCTGCGCCGAGTCGGGCCTGGGCGGGAAACCCACGGGATGAAGCTGGACGCGCCCACCCTGGTGACCGTGACCGTCTTCGTGATGGTCGTCATGGGCGCGCTGTACCTCCTGTCCTGGAGCCAGGCCCGGCAGACCCGGGCACTGGGCTTCCTCGGGGCGGCCCAGGTGGTCGGCGCCGCCGCGGTCACGCTGTTCGGCCTGCGCGGCGTCATTCCGGACTGGCTGTCGATCGGGCTCGCCAATGCGGTGATGCTCGGGGCCTTCGGGCTGATCTGGGGTGGCGCCCGCTCGTTCGAGGGGCGGCGCGTCCCGTTCGCCTGGCTCGCCGCCGGCCCGCTCCTCTGGCTCGCCGCCTGCCTGGTGCCGCCCTTCTACGCCTCGCTCGGCGCCCGGGTGATCCTGTCCTCGGTGATCGCCGGGCTCTGCTGCACGCTCGCCGCCCGCACCCTCTGGCACCATCGCGGCGACCGGCTGCCGTCGCGGGCCCCGGCGGCGATCCTGCTCGCCAGCGAGGGGCTGCTGATCTGGGCGCGGATCCCCGCTACTCTGGTCCTGCCGGTCCCGCCGACCGGCACCCCGACCCAGACCGTCTGGGTCGCGATCCTGTGCTTCGTCGCCCTGCTCTACACGGTGGCGGTCTCGGTGCTGTTCATGGCGCTCGCCAAGGAGCGCCTGGAGGCCGAGCAGCGCCGCGTCGCCGGAACCGACCCGCTCACCGGCATCGCCAATCGCCGGGCGCTGGCGGCCGAGGCCCGCCGCGTCCTTGCCGCCGGACCCGTCGCCCTGCTGCTGTTCGATCTCGACCACTTCAAGCGGGTCAACGACACCTTCGGCCACGCCGTCGGCGACGCGGTGCTGATCGGCTTCTGCGCCGCCGCCCGCCAGGTCCTGCCGGCGGGCACCGCGTTCGGGCGCCTCGGCGGCGAGGAATTCGCCTGCCTCCTGCCGGGCGTCGGCGCGGCCCAGGCGGCCTCCGTCGCCGAGACCGTGCGCCTCGCCGTGGCGGCGATGCGCCCCGACCTGGTGCCCGGCCTCGCCGTCACGGTCAGCGTCGGCGTCGCCAGAAGTTCCGGCGCCGGGGGCGCGGGCGATTTCGAGACCCTGCTCGGCCTCGCCGACCGGGCGCTCTACCAGGCCAAGGCGCAAGGGCGCGACCGGGTGGTCCTCGCCGGGCCGGGGTTGCGGCAGGTGGCGTGAGGCGGCGGCTTTCTGCGGCAAGCCCCCCGGTGCAGCCCGGATCCCGCATCCGCCCGGCTTGTCGTCCCTTGGCCGGCTCCTAAGACAACCCCATCCCACGTAGGCCGGGCGGATCGCCCGGCACCAGATGAGGGCATGCGCCATGGACTATCGGCAGTTCGGCCGCTCCGGCCTCAAGGTTCCGGTTCTGAGCCTCGGCACGGGCACGTTCGGGGGCAACAACGAGTTCTTCCAGCGCTGGGGCCAGACCGACGTCGCCGAGGCGAGCCGGATGGTGGACCTCTGCCTCGATGCCGGGGTCAACTTCTTCGACACCGCCGACATCTACTCGCAGGGCGCCTCCGAGGAGATCCTGGGCCAAGCGCTCAAGGGCAAGCGCGACCGGGCTTTGATCTCCACCAAGGCGACCTTCCCGATGGGCGAGGGGCCGAACGACAAGGGGTCCTCGCGCTACCACCTGGTGCGGGCCTGCGAGGCCAGCCTGAAGCGCCTCGGCACCGACCATATCGACGTCTACTTCATGCACGGTTTCGACGCGCTCACCCCGGTCGACGAGACCCTGCGGGCGCTGGACGACCTCGTCCGGGCCGGCAAGATCGGCTATATCGGCGCCTCGAATTTTTCCGGCTGGCAGCTGATGAAGGCGCTCTCGACCTCCGAGCGCTATGGGCTCGCCCGCTACGTCGCCTATCAGGGCTACTACTCGCTCGTCGGCCGCCATTACGAGTGGGAGCTGATGCCGCTCGGCCTCGACCAGGGCGTCGCCCTGATGGTCTGGAGCCCGCTCGGCTGGGGCCGCCTCACCGGCAAGATCCGCCGCGGCGCCAATGCCAGCGGGCGCATCAAGGCGGGCGGCGCCGAAGGGGGACCGCCGGTCGCCGACGAGGCCCTGTTCCGGGTCGTCGACGTCCTCGATGCCCTCGCCGCCGAGACCGGTCGCAGCGTGGCGCAGGTGGCGCTCAACTGGCTGCTCAGCCGCCCGACGGTGGCCAACATCGTGGTCGGCGCCCGCAACGAGGAGCAGCTGAAGCAGAATCTCGGTGCCGTCGGCTGGAGCCTCGATCCGGCCCAGATCGCCCGCCTCGACGCGGCGAGCCACGAGACGCCGATCTATCCCTACTGGCACCAGAAGGGCTTCGACGAGCGCAACCCGAAACCGACCACCTGGTAGCCCTGCAATCACCAGCTGATCAAATGCGCTTGCACAACTCCCAATTCGTGCATCGCGCGGGCGGGTGAGCTGGAGTATCAAATGATGCTCGAAGCCCCGGCTCGGCCGAGCCGGGGCCGGACGGTCCCGCTACGGGGGCCCGCTCCCGCGACTCAAGGTGCCCGATGGCGCATGAAGGCGTCCACGATCCCGTCCTCGTCGGCCTGTCGATCGCGATCGCCATGCTGGCGTCCTTCGTGGCGCTCGACCTCGCCGGCCGGATGACGGCCGCGACCGGCTGGGCCCGGCGGGCCTGGCTCACGGTCGCCGCCCTGGTGCTCGGCGGCGGCGTCTGGTCGATGCATTTCGTGGCGATGCTGGCCTTCCGCCTGCCGGGCCTCGACATCACCTACGATCTCGGCCTCACCCTGCTCTCCCTCGCGCTGCCGGTCGCCGTCACGGCGTTCGGCCTCGCCATCGCCCAGAGGCGGAAGGCCGGGTCGGGCGCGATCGTTGCCGCGGGCGTCGTGACCGGGCTCGGCATCGCCTCGATGCATTATACCGGCATGGCGGCGATGCGGCTCCCCGCCACGCTCCACTATGATCCGGCCTGGGTCGCCGCCTCGGTGCTGATCGCGGTCGGGGCCGCCACGGTGGCGATCCGGCTGGCTTTGGCCGAGAGCGGGCTTCCCTTGCGTGTCGCGGCCTCCGGGGCGATGGGGCTCGCCATCGCGGGCATGCATTACGCCGCCATGCGGGGCCTGCACGTGTCGCAATCGGGCGGGGCCGACCATGCCGGTATCGGGGCGCGGGTCGACCAGATCCGCCTCGCCGTCGGCGTCACCGCGGTCACCTTCCTGGTCCTCACGCTCGCGCTTGCCGCCGCGGCGATCGACCGTCGCGTCTCCCAGCGGGCCGCCCGCGAAGCCGCGGCCTTGCGCGCCAGCGAGGAGCGCTACCGCCTGCTCCTCCAGAGCGTGACCGACTACGCGATCTTCATGCTCGACCGCGACGGCGTGGTGGCGAACTGGAATGCCGGCGCCCGCCGGATCAAGGGCTACGAGGCCGAGGAGATCGTCGGCACCCACTTCTCGCGCTTCTACACCGCGGAGGACCGGGAGGCGGGCGTGCCGGCCCGGGCGCTCGCCACCGCGGCCGGGAGCGGCAAGTTCGAGGCCGAGGGCTGGCGGGTGCGCCGGGACGGCACCCGGTTCTGGGCCAGCGTCGTCATCGACCCGATCGTCGGCGAGGACGGCCGGCTCGTCGGCTTCGCCAAGGTCACGCGCGACATCACCGAGCGCAAGGCGGCGCAGGAGGCCCTGGTCCAGGCGCAAGCGGCCCTCGCCCAGGCCCAGAAGATGGAGGCGGTGGGCCAGCTCACCGGCGGGGTCGCCCACGACTTCAACAACCTGCTGATGGCGGTGCTGGGCAGCCTCGAATTGCTGCGCAAGCGCCTGCCCGACGATCCCCGCCTGCTGCGCTTGGTCGACAACGCGGTGCAGGGCGCCGAGCGCGGCGCGGCGCTCACCCAGCGCATGCTCGCCTTCGCCCGGCGCCAGGAGTTGAAGCCCGAGGCGGTGGATCTCGCGCGCCTCGTTTGCGACATGACCGATCTGCTCCGGCGCTCGATCGGTCCCGGCGTGCGGATCGAGACGCGCTTTCCCGCCGGGCTGCCGCCGGCCCTGGTCGATGCCCACCAGCTGGAGCTCGCGCTCCTCAACCTCGTGGTGAATGCCCGCGACGCGATGCCGGCGGGCGGCATCGTCACGGTCGCGGCCCGGCTGAGTGAGGCGGAGCCGGCCGGGGAAGACGGGCTCGATCCCTGCCTTCCCGCCCTCGGCCTCCCCATGCTCTGCCTTTCGGTAGCCGATACCGGGACCGGCATGGACGAGGCGACCCTCGCCCGGGCGCAGGAGCCGTTCTTCACCACCAAGGGCGTCGGCCGGGGCACGGGCCTCGGCCTCTCGATGGTGCACGGCCTGGCGGCGCAGTCGCGCGGCCGCCTGGTGCTGCGCAGCCGGCCGGGCACCGGCACCACCGCCGAGATCTGGCTGCCGGTGGCGGCGCCCGAGGCCGCGTCGGCACCCTCGCCGGGGGAGGCGCTCTCCGGCCGCGTCCCGCTCCGCCCCGTGGCGCCGCAGGTGGTCCTCGTCGTCGACGACGATCCCCTGGTGCTCGAGAATACCGCGGCGATGCTGGAGGACCTGGGCCACCGCGTGATCGAGGCCCGCTCCGGCCGGGAAGCCCTGGAGCTGATGCGCCGCGCCCGCACCCTCGACCTGGTCCTGACCGATCACGCCATGCCGGAGATGACCGGGCTCCAGCTCGCCGCCCGCCTCGCCGCCGAGCGGCCGGCGCTCCGGCTGATCCTCGCCACCGGCTATGCCGACCTCGGCCCCGACGAGGCCACCAGCCTGCCACGGCTCGCCAAGCCCTACGACCAGGCGGCGCTGGCCCGGATGATCGAGGCGGTGGTGCGGGGGACGCAGGCCGGCGCAGCCGACGACGACACGGTGGTGCCGTTTCCGAAGAGTGCGTGAGTGCGGGCGGTCGAGGGGAAAAAATGGGCGCGGGTTTTTCCCTCGCCCTTTGCGGGCAAACGGATTCACACAACAGCGCTCAAGCCCAACTCTGTATAAAAGCGGGCTCTTTCCCCTCCCCCCTCTGCGGGGGAGGGTGCCCGGTGGAGCCGGGCGGGAGAGGGGCAGCGCAACGCCGTTCCAGAGGGCGCTCTTCATGAAGTGAGCGACATTTCCGGAAGCGGCGTCCCCTCTCCCGGCCTGCTCCGCAGGCCACCCTCCCCCGCAGAGGGGGGAGGGGGGAAATCCGCACCTTTTCGTCCTCCGGACGACCGTGCCCGCTCTCCACTCGGGCCAGCTACGCCGCCGGCAGCTTCCGGGCTTTCGCCTCGCGCAGGAGCGCCAGCCCCTCGGGCCCGAGATCGAGCGTGAGGCGCAGCACCTCGTCGGCATAGGCCTGCGGCGTGGTGCCGGCCTGCTTGGCCGCCCGCGAGAGGCGAAGACCCAGCGCCCCGTCGACCGGGATCGAGGTCCCGCGCGGCGCGGGCTCCGCGGGCGGAGCGGCGGGAGCCGGGGATGGGGCCGGCGTCGTCGTGGGCATCTTGGCCGGCGCGATGTCGGCCCGCGGCGGCAGGCCGAGGGCCTGGCGCCGCCCTTGCGCCGCCAGCCGGTCGGCGCGCTCGTTGCCGGCCTCGCCGGAATGGCCCTTCACCCAGACCCAGCGCACGTCGCGCCGCGCCGCCAGCTCGTCGAGGCGCTGCATCAGCTCGACGTTCTTCACCGGGCCGGTGGTGGTGCGCCAGCCCTTGAGCTTCCAGCCGCGGATCCACTCCGTGACCGATTTCACCACGTACTGGCTGTCGCAGCGCATCTCGATCGCCGCGCCCTCGGGAAAATGCTCCAGCGCCCGGATCGCCGCGGTCAGCTCCATGCGGTTGTTGGTGCTCTGCGGGTCGCCCCCGCACAGCTCGACGGTGCCCTCCGGCGCCTGAATCACCACGCCCCAGCCGCCCGGGCCGGGATTGGGATCGCAGCCGCCGTCGGCATACACGATGGTTCGCATGGCTGCCTTTGCCTGAACGTCAAAAACGGATAGCGGCCTCAACCCCTCGCAAAGGGGCTGCCGGCCGCGCGGGCAGTGTCGGCCCGGAATGGTGAACAAATACCCGGGCGCCCCCGATCGCAACCCGCAACCGGCATCCTGTCCTTGCGCTGGCACGGCGCTTGCGGCTCCCCCAGGATGGACGATGATGAGGCGTCGGGGCGACGTAAGGAACGTCGCAATCGGTCCGCCCGCATCGCCCCCGGATGCCGCAAGAAGAGACGCGCCCCATGCCAGTCGAGCCCGCCGACGCCGTCGACGAGATGTTGCCGCCGGCCCGCCTCGTGCCGCTCGCGCTGCAGCACGTGCTGGTGATGTATGCGGGCGCCGTGGCGGTGCCGCTGATCGTCGGCCGGGCGCTGGGCCTGAAGCCGGAAGAGGTCGCCTTCCTCATCAGTGCCGACCTGTTCGCCTGCGGCCTCGCGACCCTGATCCAGTCGGCGGGCCTCCTCGGGTTCGGTATCCGCCTGCCGGTGATGATGGGCGTGACCTTCGCGTCGGTCGGCCCGATCCTGTCGATGGGGGCGCTGCCGGAGGTCGGGCTTCTCGGCATCTACGGTGCGGTGATCGCCTCCGGCGTCTTCGGCCTCTTGGTCGCGCCCCATGTCAGCCGCCTGCTGCCGCTGTTTCCGCCGGTCGTCACCGGCACGATCATCCTGGTCATCGGCATCTCGCTGATGCGGGTCGGGATCAACTGGGCCGGCGGCGGCCAGCCGACCCTGACGAAGATCATCGACGGCGTGCCCGTCGCCGTGCCGAACCCGAATTACGCGCAGGCCGGCGGCCTCGGCATCGCCCTCCTGGTGCTGCTCGTGATCCTCGCCCTGCTCCGCTGGGGGCGGGGCTTCATCGCCAACGTGGCGGTGCTGCTCGGCATCGTCGCCGGCTCGGTCGTGGCGGCGATGCTCGGCCTCATGCATGTCGACAAGGTCGCGGCCGCCCCCTGGTTCGCCCCCGTGCTGCCGTTCCATTTCGGCTGGCCGCAATTCCATCTGGTGCCGATCGCCACGATGTGCGTCGTGATGATCGTGACGATGATCGAGTCGACCGGGATGTTTCTGGCGCTGGGCGAGATCACCGGCCGGCCGGTCTCGCAGAAGGACCTCGCCCGGGGCCTGCGCGCCGACGGGCTCGGCACGCTGTTGGGGGGCATCTTCAATACCTTCCCCTACACCTCGTTCTCGCAGAATGTCGGCCTCGTCGGGGTGACCGGGGTGCGCTCGCGCTATATCACGGTGGCGGGCGGCGTCATCCTGCTGGCGCTCGGATTGCTGCCGAAGATGGCCGCCCTCGTCGAGGCGGTGCCGCAGGTGGTGCTCGGCGGCGCGGGGCTGGTGATGTTCGGCATGGTCGCGGCGACCGGCGCGCGCATCCTCACGGCGGTGGACTTTCGCGGCCAACCGAGGAACCAGTTCGTGGTGGCGGTCGCGGTCGGCTTCGGCATGATCCCGCTGGTGGCGCCGACCTTCTTCCGCAACCTGCCGCACGCGCTGCATCCGCTGCTCGAATCGGGCATCCTGCTCGCCTCGATCGCCGCGGTGCTGCTCAACGCCTTCTTCAACGGGCTGGGCAGCACCGAGCAGGCGGGCCGGGACGCCACCAAAGCTGCGGCCGCCGCCGAACACGTCTGATACGGCTTCCGGAAGATTCCTTCCGGAAGCCGTATCACCAGCCCGCGCGGCGCCTGAGCGAAGCCGCTTTCCGCATCGCGAAGCGATCAATCGGAAAGCGTATGATCCGGATTTCTTCAAGAGGAACCCATGACCCTGCTGCACAAGACCTACGGCAAGGGCCGGGTGCGGGTGATGCGCGTCCACCGCGACGGCGACCGGCACGAGGTGCGCGAACTGACCGTGAAGGCGATGCTGACCGGCGCCTTCGACCGCACCTTCACCGATGCCGACAACAGCGCCACCGTCTCGACCGACACGGTCAAGAACGTGGTCTACATCGTCGCCCGCGAGAACCCGGCCCTGCCGACGGAGGCGTTCTGCCGCGCGGTGGCGCAACGTCTGCTCGACAGCTACCCGCAGATGGAAACGGCGACCGTCACCGGCCACGAGACCCGCTGGAACCGCCTCGCGGTCGATGGCGCCGCCCATCCCCACACATTCACGCTCGACGGCAACGGCCAGCCCTTCGCCCGGGTGGCCCTGTCGCGCGGCGGCGCGACCGTGGAATCCGGCCTGTCGGGCTTCACCTTCCTGAAGAGCACGGAATCGGGCTGGGCCCACTACGTCAAGGATCCCTACACGACGATCCCCGAGACCCACGACCGCATCGCCGCCACCAGCATGGAGGCGACCTGGCGCTGGTCTTCCGAGCCGGCCGATTACGTGGCTGCCAACGCGCTGACCCTCTCGACGCTGCTGCGGGTCTTTGCAGGCAGCTACAGCCACAGCCTGCAGGACAGTCTCTACCGGATGGGCATGGCGGCGCTCGAGGCGGTGCCGGAGATCGAGACCATCACGCTCGCCTGCCCGAACAAGCACTACCTGCTGGCCAACCTCACGCCCTTCGGCCTCGACAACCCGAACCAGGTCTTCATCGCCACCGACGAGCCGCACGGGCAGATCGAGTGTACGGTGGGGCGGTGAGGGGCCGAAGTTTCTAACACGGATACGCCATACGATAGGCGCAGTGCAGTCGCGGACGAGAAGAGGCGCGGGTTTCCCCTCTCCCCGCGGGCGGGGAGAGGGCCGAGCCCTCGTTCAGAGGGCGCGGCAAGCCCGCAGGGCGAGGGTGAGGGGGCGTTTCCGGAGTAGCCTCACTCGTTGACACCCCCTCACCCTCGCTCCGGCTTTCGCCTGCGCTCCTTTCGCCCCCGGCAAGGGGGGCGAAAGCCTCTCCCCGCCCGCGGGGAGAGGGGGATCCCGCGCCGATCTCGTCCCGGATGGTCTGGGGCCGGCGAACGTGTAGCGAACCGCTCGGACAGAGCATCAATGCCGCGTCGGATTCGCACCCACCGTCTCGGCGGTGAGCCAATCGACCACCTCCGCCAGCGCCTCCCGCGGCGGCAAACCTCGCCCTTGAGCTTCAGTGAACAGGGCGAGCTGGCGGTCGGCGCTGGTGCCGCGGGCGATGATCCAGCGGGCGAGATCGAGCTCGGCCTCGCACCCCAGCGCCCGGGCATCCTCGGCCACCAGCGCAAGCGTCTCGGCGAGCACCGTCGCCACCGGCCGCGCCGCCCGCGTCGCCTCGCAGACGAAGCTGCCGTGGATGCCGTAGCGCTGCGCCCGCCAGCAATTCTCCGCCGCGATCGCCTGCGAGGCGCCGGTCAGGTCGCGGTGGAGCGCCGGATCGTGGGCGAGGCGGCGCACCAGGCAGCGGTAGAGCGCCGCGACGGCGAGCGCGTCGTCGAGGCGGGTGCAGCTGTCGGCGATGCGCAGGTCGAGGCCGGGGCCACTGGGGGACGGGCAGATCACCCACCAGACGTGGCGCGGGTCGTCGATGGCGCCGCTCCCCACCACCATGTCGAGGTAGCGGGCGTAATCGGAATCGTCCCGGAACAGCGGCGGCAAGCCGCTGCGGGGCAACTCTCGCGATGCGGCGAGGCGGTAGCCGAGGAGGCCGGTGCGCTGCGCCTGCCAGAACGGCGACGAGGTCGAGAGGGCGAGCAGCAGGGCGAGGTAGGGCTGCATCCGGTTCATCAGGTCGACCCGCGAGACGCCGTCGGGCACCCCGACCCCGACGCTGAGGCCGCAGACGATGGTGCGGCTGCCGACCATCTGGAGGTCGCGCAGCACCCGGCCGCGGGCGGCCTGTTCGCGTGGGCGCACCCGGCTCCACAGGGCCAGCGGATGGGTGCCCGACGCCATCAGGGCGAGGCCGCGGGCGGCAGCCCGCGCGCCGATCTCGCGGCGCAGGGATGCGAGGGTCCGGCGTGCGTCGCCGAGGTCGCTCACCGGCTCGGTCGCCCAGACCAGTTGCGGCTCCATCAGCTCGGTGCGCACCTGGGGGTGGGCGGACCGGCAGGCGGCGAGGAAATCGCGGGTGCGGGCCCGGGCGGCGTCGCGCTTGCCCGCATCGTTGATGAACACTTCCTCCTCGAGGCAGACGTCGAAATCCGCTCGCATACGCAACACCTCCGGCAACAGCGGGCCGCGACGCGCCCATGGTCGCGAGCCGCGAATCGGCTCGCGCCCGCGGGGCGGCTCGGTCAGTCAGCGCTTGAATTGCGGCGCGATCCCGGACGGGCGGCGCCGCGGAAACGGGGCGGATCAGGCCCCGTCAGGCTCTCACGAGGCCTCCGGCCTCATGACACCTGTTGCCGCCCGTCGCCGAGCACGGCCTGGACCAGGGCCAGCACCGCCACGGCGGCGGTGTCGGCGCGCAGGATCCGCGGGCCGAGGGAGAGACGGACGGTGTGGGGACGGTCTCCGATCAGGGTGCGCTCCTCCGGCGTGAACCCCCCCTCCGGTCCGATCACAACGGCCAGCGGGACGGCGGCGTTCCCGGGTGCCGCCTGCCGCAACGCCATGACCGGATCGGCGAGCGGCGCGTCCTCGTCGCAGAACACCAGCAGGCGCTCCGGCGCGAGGCCGGCCAGGGCCTGCCCGAGCGGCGTCGCGTCCCGGATCTCCGGCAGGCTCAAGATTCCGCATTGCTCGGCGGCCTCGATCGCGTTGGCCCGCAACTTGTCGAGCTTGATCCGGTCGCCCTGCGTGCGCCGCGTCACCACCGGCTGGATCAGGCTCGCACCCATCTCCACCGCCTTCTGGGCGACGTAGTCGAGGCGGGCGGCCTTGAGCGGGGCGAACAGGTAATGCAGGTCGCCCGGCGGCGTCTGCGGCCGGGTTTGGGCCCGCAGCACCAGGTCCGCCGCCTTGCGGCCGGTGGGCTCGATCTCGGCCCGCCACTCGCCGTCGCGGCCGTTGAACACCAGCACCGGCTCGCCCGCATCGCGCCGCAGCACCGAGAGCAGGTAATTCGCCTGCGCCCGGTCGAGGGTGTGCCGTGCCCCCTCCCGCATCGGGATGTCGAGGAAGAGCCGGGGAGCGTTGAAATCGTAGGCTGCCATGGCCGCCCTGCTCGCCGAGTCGGGGGCGGGATGTCAATTGCCGGTCCTGTTGCGCCCACCATGTTGCTGGTCTGCAACAGCGAGCGCCGACCGTGGCCGGAGCGCCTGCCATCGGGCGCATCCCGCATGAAGGCGCCACATTCCTGTGCAGAAAGCACGACGAGGCCGGGAGCGGCACGGAATTCTTCACTATGCCGGGCGCGCCGCGAAAGAATGCGGCCAGACGGTTCGGGGCTGACAGCTTTGGGGGGTTGGGAGATGACTCGCATGCGTGTGACCGTGGCGGCGCTGGCCGGAAGCCTGCTCGGCGCGACGCTCCTCGGCGGGGCCGCCCAGGCCCAGGGCGCCGATTGCTCGGCGATCCAGAAGACCCTGACCGAGCGCAAGGACATCGTCGGCAAGGTCAACGCCGCCTCCCAGGGCAAGAAGGCGAAGATCACCGCGGCCGCCGCCTGCACCCTGTTCACCAAGCTCCAGGCCAACGGCACCGAGGGCCTGAAGTGGATCACCGCCAACAAGGATTGGTGCTCGATCCCGGATTCCTTCGTCGAGGGCTTCAAGGCCGATCACGGCCGTGTCTCGACCCTGCGCACCAAGGTCTGCCAGGCGGCGGTGCAGCAGGCGGCGATGGAGAAGAAGGCCCGCGCCATGGCGGCCCAGCAGCAGCAGGGCGGCGGGGGCGGCGGCCTCCTCGGCGGGCCCGGCCTGACCGGCAGCTTCCGGGTGCCGCAGGGCGCCCTGTGAGCCCGATGCCGATGACGGCCCGGGCGACTCACGCCGAGAGATGAATCCAGCCCCCGACCGTCCGGTCGCCGATGCCGTCACCGGGCACTGGGTCGACCGGCACGCCCCCGAGGCGGTCCGGCCCTACCTGCGGCTCGCCCGCATCGAGCGGCCGATCGGCTGGTGGCTGCTCCTGCTGCCGTGCTGGTGGTCGGCGGCGCTCGCGGCCATCGCGGCGGGGCGCCCGGGCCCGAGCCTGTGGCACCTCGCCTTGTTCCTGGTCGGCGCGGTCGCCATGCGGGGGGCGGGCTCGACCTACAACGACATCGCCGACCGCGACCTCGACGCCCGCGTCGAGCGCACGCGCCTGCGGCCGCTGCCCTCCGGGCGTATCCGCGTGCGCCACGCCCTGACCTTCCTGGTGCTGCAGGCGCTGATCGGCCTTACGGTGCTGCTGCAATTCAACAGGACGGCGATCCTCGTCGGCATCGCCTCGCTCGCGCCCGTCGCCATCTACCCGTTCATGAAGCGGGTGATGCCGGTGCCGCAAGCCGTGCTCGGCCTTGCCTTCGCTTGGGGCGCGCTGATGGGCTGGGTCGCCCTGTTCGGCCGCCTCGATGCCCCGGCCTACTGGCTCTATGCCGGCGCCATCGCCTGGGTCATCGGCTACGACACCATCTACGCGGTGCAGGACATCGAGGACGACGAGATCGCCGGCATCAAGTCCTCGGCCCGCTTCTTCGGCACACGGGTGCGCCTCGCGGTGGCGGGCTGCTTCCTGGCCTGCGTCCTGTTCATCGGCCTTGCCCTGTCGGGGGCCGGGGCCGGGCCGATCGGTCTTGCCGGTCTCGCGCTGTTTGCCGGCCACCTCGCCTGGCAGGTCGGGCGGCTCGATCCGCGCGACGGCGCGGAGGCGTTGCGGCTGTTCCGCAGCAACCGGGATGCGGGGCTGATCCTGTTCTGCGGCCTCACGCTGGACGCGCTCTGGCAAGGCTTGATGTAGCCGTCGGGAGCGCTCAGACGCTCCCGCCCTCGGTCATCAGCGCCTCGTCGCGGTAGACCAGCGGGCGCAGCGGCAGGCGGCCGGTCTTGCGGCGGGTGAGGAAGCGCGGCCGGCGGTGGTTCAGCAGCCCGTGCCGGCGGCGGATCCGCACCGCGCCGAGCTTCACCCGGCCGAGCTGCTCGCCCATCGGGGAGACCGCGCCGTCCTCCTGGATCACCACCAGGGGCAGGCCCGATTCGGCACCGAGCCGGCGCCACACCGCCACCACCTCGTCGTCGCCGTAGAGGCCGAGCCGCATCAGCGGGTCGCCGCTGCGGTCGAGCACCATCACGGCGAAGCGGTCCTCGCCGGCGGCGTCGCTGGCATCGCCGTCGAGGCACAGCGCGAGGCTGCCGGCGGTGCTGGCGCCCGGCATGCGGCCGATCATCGGAAGCGCCGTCGGCTCGGCCTGGACAGGGCCGCGATGGATGACGGGGAGCCCGACATCGCGACGGGCGGCGCTGCTGCTCGAAGACCGGCTGTTCGACGAAGGGAATCTGGTGATCATGGTTCTGCTCGACGCCCTGTCCGCGTGAGGCGGCGACCTCTGTCGTGTCGTCCGCTGTTGATCCGACATTGGACCCGCACCGCCTCAGAACGCCTTAAAAGGCAGCGTTAAGCGATAGTTGGCGCGGCACAGATGAGCCGAATGCTCAACGGATCCTTGTCGCGACCCGATTCATTTATCGTTCACCGCCAGTACAAGGCAGAGCCGCGGAGTGAAACGGTTCGATAAGACGATGCGGCATCGCCATCACCGGGCGCGCCGCGACGAATCCTTGTGGCGCCCGGTGCCGGAGCCTACAACGAAGGAAATCCCGCTTCGGCTCGACCCGTGCCCGCCGCGGGGCGCCGGGCACTCCCCTCGAATCAGCGGCGGCCCTTCATGCCTCTCTCCGACGACCTGCGTCCTCTCCTGCCTCAGGTCAGGGCGATCATCCGCGAGGCCGCCCTCCTGGCGCTGCCGTATTTCCGGCAGGGCGAACGCACCTCTGCCCGGGTCTGGAACAAGGCCGGCGGCTCGCCGGTGACGGAAGCCGACGTGACGGTGGACACCTTCCTGAAGGTGCGCCTGAGCGAGCTGATCCCCGGCGCCGCCTGGCTCTCGGAGGAGACCCGCGACGATCCGGTCCGCCTCTCCCACGATCTGGTCTGGATCGTCGATCCGATCGACGGCACCCGCGCCTTCCTGTCCGGCGATCCCGACTGGTCGATCGCCGTGGCCCTGCTCGCGAACGGCCAGCCGGTCCTCGGTCACGTCGCCGCGCCGGTCACCGCGACCCTCTACGAGGCCGTGGCCGGGGAGGGGGCCACCAAGGACGGCGTGCCGATCCGGGTCTCGGCCCAGGCGGCCATGGCGGGGGCCCGCGTCACCGGCCCGAAGCCGATGGCCGACCGGCTCGAGCGCCAGCTCGGCCTCGGCGGGACCCCGGGCGCGCTGGTGCGGCTGCCGCGGATCCCCTCGCTCGCCCTGCGCCTGGTGCGGGTGGCGGAGGGCCTCGTCGATGTCGGGCTGGTCTCGTCGGATGCCCGGGACTGGGACCTCGCCGGGGCCGACCTCATCCTGCGCGAGGCCGGCGGCGCCGTGCTCGGCCTCGACGGGCAGGCCCCGGTCTACAACCGGCGCGACCCGATCCATGGCGAGCTCGTCGCCCTGCCGCAGGCGTTGCGGGAGGCGGTGCTGGCGGGGCTTGCCTGAATGGCGGCGGCCGTCAGGCCACGCGTGGAAGTCTCCAGGTAGAATTGAGGCACGGGCTCCCCCCCTTTCCCCGCGGACGGGGAGAGGGTTGCGTCCCCGTCCAGGGGATGCGGCAAGCCCGAAGGGCGAGGGTGAGGGGGGGGCCCGGACGAGACTCCGCCGGCACCACCCCCTCACCCTCGCTCCGGCTTTCGCCTGCGCTCCTTTCGCACCCGGCAAGGGGTGGCGAAAGCCTCTCCCCGCCCGCGGGGACAGGAGCAGACCAGCACCTTTTCCTTTTCCCGATCGCCCTTCGCCAGTCGCGCTCATGCGGTTTGCCGGCGCAGAACGGTCGTGGAGCGGTCTCCCGCGTCGCAGTCGCGGCATCCGGCCGTTTCAAATGTTAAAGCCAAGCCGCGTATCTGCATCAATATATCCAAAACTCCATCAGATCATTCAAGAAGGCCGGCGCCGGCCGGTCTAGTTGGCGTGCAGCGCGTACCTCACCCTCGATTTCTCGCGCGGAGGCACGATGACAGCGAACGAAGCGGGCGACATCCCGGTCTCGCAGGAAATCCCGCCGGTCCTGCAGGAGGTCCCGATCGGCCTGGCCGAGACCGGCACGCGGACCGAGTTCGATTCGATGGGCCGGGTCGAGGTGCCGGCCAATCGCTACTGGGGGGCGCAGACCGAGCGTTCGCTGCACCATTTCGACATCGGCGGCGACCGGATGCCGAAGGCGGTCTACCACGCCTACGGGACGGTCAAGAAGGCCTGCGCCCTCGTCAATGCCGCGGCGGGCCGCCTGCCGGGCTGGAAGCGCGATGCGATCGTGCGGGCCGCCGACGAGACCATCGCGGGGGCGCTCGACGCGCATTACCCGCTCTTCGTCTGGCAGACCGGGTCCGGCACCCAGTCCAACATGAACGTCAACGAGGTGATCGCCAACCGGGCGATCCAGCTCCTCGGCGGGCGTCTCGGCAGCCAGCAGCCGATCGGCCCCAACGACGACGTCAATATGGGCCAGTCGTCGAACGACACCTTCCCGACCGCGATGCACGTCGCCACGGTCGAGGCGATCGATGCGCTCCTCTTGCCGCAGGTCGGCCGCCTGGCCGAAACGATCGAAGCCAAGGCCGATGGCTGGATGGACGTGGTCAAGATCGGCCGCACCCATCTCGAGGACGCGGTGCCGCTCACCGTCGGCCAGGAATGGCACGGCTGGGCCGGGCAGATCCGCGCCGCGCTGGCCGAGATCGAGCGCAGCCGGGAAGGGCTCTATGAACTGGCGGTCGGCGGCACCGCGGTCGGCACCGGGCTCAACGCGCCGGCGGGCTTCGCCGCCGCGGTGGCGAAGACGATCGCCGAGCTCACGGGCAAGCCCTTCGTGACCGCGCCGAACAAGTTCGCCGCGCAAGGCTCCCTCGACCCGATGGTGCGGGCGCATGCCGGTCTGCGCGGCCTCGCCGTGGCGCTGATGAAGGTCGCCAACGACATGCGCTGGCTCGCCTCGGGCCCGCGCTGCGGCCTCGGCGAACTGATCCTGCCGTCGAACGAGCCGGGCTCGTCGATCATGCCCGGCAAGGTCAACCCGACCCAGTGCGAGGCGATGGTGATGATCGCCATCCAGGTCCTCGGCAACGATGCCGCCGTGGCCTTCGCGGGCAGCCAGGGCAATTTCGAACTGAACGCCATGCGCCCGGTCATCATCAGCAACGTCCTGCACTCGATCCGCATCCTGGCCGATGGCTGCGCCCGGTTCCGCGAATTCTCGGTCGAGGGGACGGAGCTGAACCGGGAGCGGATCGCGGCCTATGTCGAGGGCAGCGTGATGCTGGTCACCGCGCTCTCGCCGGTGATCGGCTACCAGAACGCCGCCCACATCGCCGAGAAGGCGATCGCCGACGGCACCACGCTGCGCGAGGCGGCGCTCGCCTCCGGCAAGGTCGACGCGGCGCTGTTCGACGGGACGATCCGGCCGCTCGACATGGTGGGGCGGGGTCTCGCGGGCGCGTGACCTTCGGTCGAGGGCATCTGCTTCGATCGAGAATTCCAGGCCATCCGCGACCTTGTCCTGAGGTGCGAGCGAAGCGAGCCTCGAAGGAGGGCTCCGGATATCCCAGAGACCTCTGGAGTCCTGCTTCGAGGTCGGTCGATCTTCGATCGTATGCGATCTGCGATAGCCGACACCTCAGGACGGGATTGCGGGTGTGATGATAAAGGTATCGTCGATGTTGGTATCGCAATAATAATTCGTATTTTTATTTAAGACATCTGAGATTGCGAACGAGACGAACGACACCCGTCGACCACCCTCCAAGGAGAGGCACGATGATCCGTTGCGTCAGGATGTGGACCGGTCCCGACGGCGATTCCCTGTTCGAGGAAGGAACGATCGCGCTCGACGAGGGCGAGCGCGGCGACCTGATCGGTGCAGGCGTCGCCGCGAAGGAAATCTCGTTCCGGGAGACCGGTTCTGGCGGGTCCTTCGCCTGGCACCAGGACCCGGTGCCGCGCTTCGTGCTCACCCTGTCGGGCACGCTCGAATTCGAGACCAAGTCCGGCCGGACCTTCACCATCCGCCCCGGCGACGTGCTGCTCGCTGAGGACAACAGCGGCTCCGGCCACCGCTGGCGGCTGATCGGCGACGAGCCCTGGCGGCGCGCCTACGTCGTCTACGAGGACGGGGCCGCGCTCCCGTTCACGCCCGCCGTCCGCAACGATTGAGCGCGAGGGGATCATGGCCTTTCATCCCAACGACAATCCCGACATCGTCCTGATCGGGGCCGGGATCATGAGCGCGACCCTCGGTACCGTGCTCAAGGAACTCGATCCTGCGCTCACCGTGGCGATGATCGAGCGGCTCGGCGACTGCGCCCGGGAGAGCTCGGAGGCCTGGAACAATGCCGGCACCGGCCACGCCGCCAATTGCGAACTGAACTACACGCCCCAGCGGCCGGACGGCTCGGTCGACATCGCCAAGGCCCTCGAAGTCAACACCGAGTTCGACCTGTCGCGCCAGCTCTGGGCCCATCTCGTGAGGAAGGGCGCCATCCCCGATCCGCGCGCCTTCCTGCATCCCTGCCCGCATATGAGCTTCGTCTGGGGCCGGGAGAATGTGGACTTCCTGCGCACCCGCTACCGGGAGATGTCGGCGCATCATTGCTACCACGGCATGGACTACAGCGAGGACCGGGCGACGATCGCCGCCTGGGCGCCGCTCGTCATGGAGGGGCGCGAGCCCGGCCAGCCGGTAGCGGCGACCCGGATCGTCACCGGCACCGACGTCGATTACGGTGCGCTCACCCATCTGCTGGTGGCGCAGCTCTCGGCCCAGGACGGGTTCTCGGTCCATTACGACCGCGAGGTCGTGGGGCTCGACCGGGAGCCGGACGGGCGCTGGCGGGTGACCGTCACGGATACCTACGACGGCACGCAGGAGATCCTGCGGGCGAAGTTCGTCTTCATCGGTGCGGGCGGAGCCGCCCTCGACCTCCTGCAGACATCCGGCATCCCGGAGGGGAGGGGCTATGGCGGCTTCCCGGTGAGCGGGATCTGGCTGCGCTGCGACTCTGATGCGGTCTCGCGGCGCCACCACGCCAAGGTCTACGGCAAGGCCGCCAGCGGCTCGCCGCCGATGTCGGTCCCCCATCTCGACACGCGGGTGATCGGCGGCAAGACCTCGCTGCTGTTCGGCCCCTATGCAGGCTTCTCGTCGAAGTTCCTCAAGCACGGCTCGGTGACCGATCTCTTCCGCTCGATCACGCCCGGGAACGTCGTGCCGCTCCTCGAGGTCGCCAAGGACAACGTGGCGCTGACCGAGTACCTGATCGGGCAGGTGCTGCAGAGCGCGCACCACCAGTTCGCGACCTTGCAGCAATTCTTCCCGCAGGCCCGCCGCGGCGACTGGCGGGAGGCGGTGGCCGGCCAGCGGGTGCAGATCATCAAGCCGGATCCGGAGCGGGGCGGCGTGCTCGAATTCGGCACCGAACTCGTCTCGGCACAGGACCGCTCCCTCGTCGCGCTGCTCGGCGCCTCGCCCGGGGCGTCGACGGCGGCCTCCATCGCCATCGCGGTGCTGGAGCGCTGCTTTCCCGACCGCCTTAGCGGGGACGGTTGGCTGCCGGCGCTCGAACGCATGATCCCCACCTACGGCATCGACCTCAAGGTCGATGCCGAGGCCTGCCGGCGCAGCCGTGCGGAGACCGCCGCCCTGCTGCGCATCGAGAATGTCTGAGCGCGAGAATGTCTGAGGGAATGTCCGATGCCGCGGCCGGCCGGGTGGCCGGAACGGGCCTCGAGGCCTTCGCCCGCCTCGCCCTGCGGCTCGGGCGGCTCCTCCTCGCCAGCGGGTCCGACGCCGACCACGTCGTCGCGCGGATCGAGGCCGTCGCCGCCCGGCGCGGGATCGTCGCCCAGGTCTTCGCCGGCAGCGAGCGGCTGCTGCTCACGGTCGAGGCCGGCGGCGCCTTCCGCACCCGGATCGGGCACGCGCTGCCCGGCGGCGGGGTCGATCTGGGGCGCCTGTCGGCGCTGGAGCGCATCCTGGACGATCTCGCGGCCGGCGCAATCGACCTCGTCGAGGCCGGGAGCCGGGCCGATGCGGTCGAGGCTGCAGCCCCGACCTATCCGGCCTGGCTGGTGGTGGCCGCGGTGGCGACCACGACCGCCTGCCTCGCCCGGCTGTTCGAGGCCGCCTGGACTGTGGTCGCGGCGGCCTTGGCGGCCGGGATCGTCAACACGCTCCTGCGCCGCGCCTTCGCGGCCCGGCACCTCAACCCGATCGCCGCCGCCTTCCTCACCGCCGCGGCGAGCGGGCTCACGGGCGCGCTCCTCCTGAAGCTCGTCCCCGGCGCCTCTCCGGCTTTGTGCCTGGCGGCGGCCGGGATGATCCTGGTGCCGGGCGTGCCGCTGATCAACGCGATCGACGACCTCGCCCATGGCCATGCGGGGATCGGCCTCGCGCGGCTCGCCACCGGGACGGTCACGATCCTGGCGATCGGCTTCGGGCTTTTCTTCGCAGCCTCGCTCGCGGGCGATGCCCTGCCGGTGGCGGCGGGCGGCGGGCGTCTTCCCGTGCCGGAGGACGCCCTGGTCTCGGGCCTCGCGGCGATCGGCTACGGGCTGCTCTTCGGCGTACCGCCCCGCGCCCTGCCGGCCTGCGTGATCTGCGGGATCGCCGGCCATGGCGGCCGCACGGCGCTCGCCGTCACCGGCCTCGACCTCGCCGCCGCCACCCTGGCGGCCTCCGCGCTCGTCGGCCTCCTCGCCACGGGCCTTGCGGAACGCCTGTCGTTGCCCTGGACCACCTTCGCGTTCCCGGGCGTCGTCGCGATGATCCCCGGCTCCTACGCCTTCCGGGCCGCAACCGGCGCCCTCGCGGTGATGGAACAGGGAGCCGCCGCACCCCCCGGCCTCGTGGCGGAGACGCTCGGCCTCGCGGTCGCCGCCATGGTCATGACCGCCGCAGTGGGGAGTGGCCTCCTCCTCGCCGTCTCGGCGCGGCGGCTCCTCGGGAACCGGCGCCGTCACGCCCGCGGGTGAGGGGATCATGCCTGCGTATGATCCGCCCAACCCTGCATCCGGTATTCATCGCATCCGCCGGCTGCCAGAATCGCCATCGATCGGATGCAGCCGATCCGAGGAGCAAACCGTCCAAATCCACGCCGATCGTCACAAGACGGGACGGGCCTGCAACGCCGAGACTTCATGACAAGACTTCACGAATCGTGTGCGCCTCGCGCGCTGCCGGCCGCGACCGGTCTTCGCGAATGTTCAGATCGTCGCTTTCAGATCATGATGGAGGATGCCGATGTCGACGGGCAATGTGGCCGAGCTGATGCTGGACGTGCTCGAGGAGGCCGGGGTCGCGCGCATCTACGGCGTGGTCGGCGACAGCCTCAACGGCCTGACCGAGGCCCTGCGCCGCCGCGGGACGATCGAGTGGATCCATGTCCGCCACGAGGAGGTGGCGGCCTTCGCGGCTGCCGGTGAATCACAGGTCACCGGCCAACTCGCCGTCTGCGCCGGCTCCTGCGGGCCGGGCAATCTCCACCTCATCAACGGGCTCTACGACGCCCAGCGCACCCGCACCCCGGTCCTCGCCATCGCGGCGCAGATCCCGTCGGCCGAGATCGGCGGCGGCTACTTCCAGGAGACGCATCCGCAAACCCTGTTTCGCGAGTGCAGCGTCTATTGCGAGCTGGTGACCGAGCCGCACCAGTTGCCCTACGTGATGGAGAACGCCGTCCGGGCGGCCGTCGGCCAGCGCGGCGTCGCGGTGATCGTCGTGCCGGGCGACGTCGCCCTGAAGCCGGCGCCGGGCCGCGGCGTCTCGGCCCGGGCGGGCCTCCTGCCGCCGGCCCCGGTTGTCAGGCCCTCGGAGCCTGAGCTCGACGCGCTGGCCGGGCTCCTCGACGGCGCCGAGCGGGTCACCCTGTTCTGCGGCCGGGGCTGCGCCGGGGCACACGCGCCGTTGATGCGGCTCGCCGAGACCCTGAAGAGCCCGATCGTCCACGCGCTCGGCGGCAAGGAGCACGTCGAGTACGACAATCCCTACGATGTCGGCATGACCGGCTTCATCGGCTTCTCGTCGGGCTACGAGGCGATGCATGCCTGCGACGTGCTGCTGATGCTCGGCACCGACTTTCCCTACAAGCAGTTCCTGCCGAGTGCCTGCCGGATCGCCCAGGTCGACATCCGGCCCGGGCAGCTCGGCCGCCGGGCAAAGCTCGATCTCGGGATCGTCGGCGACGTCGCCGAGACGATCGCCGCGCTGCTGCCGCGTCTGTCGGAGAAGACCGACCGCCTCCACCTCGACGACAGCCTCGCGCGCTACCGGGAGGCGCGGCGCGGGCTCGACCACCTGGCGCAAGGAACGCCCGGCCGCGCACCGATCCACCCGCAATACCTCGCCCGGCTGGTGAGCGAGGCGGCGGCCGAGGACGCGGTCTTCACCTTCGACGTCGGCACGCCGACGATCTGGGCCGCGCGCTACCTGGCGATGAACGGGCGCCGCCGCCTCGTCGGCTCACTCGCCCACGGCTCGATGGCCAATGCCCTGCCGCAGGCGATCGGCGTGCAGGCGGCGCAGCCGGGCCGGCAGGTGGTCTCGCTGTCGGGCGATGGCGGCTTCACCATGCTGATGGGCGATCTCATCACCCTGACCCAGCAGAGGTTGCCGGTGAAGGTGGTGGTGTTCAACAACGGCACCCTCGGCTTCGTCGCCCTGGAGATGAAGGCCGCGGGCTTCGTCGAACTCGGCACGAGTCTTGAGAACCCGGACTTCGCCGCCATGGCGCGGAGCATGGGGATCCACGCGATCCGCGTCGAGGATCCGGGCGACCTGCCCGGCGCGGTGGCCGAGATCCTAGCCCATGACGGACCGGCCCTCCTCGACGTGGTGACGGCGCGCCAGGAATTGTCGATGCCGCCGACGATCGGACTGGAGCAGGTCAAGGGCTTCAGCCTCTGGTTGATCCGCGCCGTGATGAGCGGGCGCGGCGACGAAGTCCTCGACCTCGCCAAGACCAACCTCCTGCCGCGCTGACGCAGACGCCCGCCTCGCCCTAGGTAAGCCATCACGACCGACCCGAGGAGGCCGCTGTGGACCTGACGCCGCTGATGCTGTCGCGGATCCAGTTCGCGTTCACGATCTCGTTCCACATCATCTTCCCGGCCTTCACGATCGGGCTCGCCGCCTGGCTCGCCTTCCTGGAAGGCTGCGGGCTCGTCACCGGCCGGCCGATCTACCGGCGCCTGTCGGATTTCTGGCTCCGGATCTTCGCCGTCGCCTTCGGCCTCGGCGTCGTGTCGGGGATCGTGATGGCGTTCGAGTTCGGGACGAACTGGAGCGAGCTGTCGCGGCGCACCGGGCCGATCCAGGGCCCGCTGCTCGGCTACGAGAGCTTCACCGCCTTCGCGCTGGAGGCGGGCTTCTTCGGCGTGCTGATGTTCGGCCGCAACCGCGTGCCGCGCTGGGTCTACTTCCTGGCCTGCCTGATGGTCTGCCTCGGCACCAGCCTGTCGTCGTTCTGGATCATGGTGAACAACACCTGGATGCAATGGCCGACCGGCTTCACCACCGGGGCGGACGGGGTGTTCGTGCCGACCGACTGGTCGGCGATCATCTTCAACGAGGTGGTCTGGGTGCGCTTCCCGCACATGATGCTGGCGGCCTACGTCACCTCGGCCTTCTGCATCGCGGCGACCGGGGCCTGGTACATGCTCCGGGAGCACGGCGCCTACGAGGGCCGGGTGATGCTGACGATGGCGCTGCGCCTCGCGGCGATCCTGGTGCCGATCCAGATCGCCTTCGGCCACCTCGCCGGCGACTACGTCCACGACAAGCAGCCGGCCAAGTTCGCCGCCATCGAGGGCCGCTGGCAGGACGAGCAGCCGGCCTCGGAAATCCTGATCGGCTGGCCGGACGAAGCCGCCGAGACCACGCGCTATGCCGTGGCGATCCCCTATCTCGGGAGCGTGATCGGCTCGATGAGCCTGACGGCCAAGGAGATCGGCCTCAAGAGCTTCCCGCCGGACCAGCGCCCGCCGGTCGTCATCCCGTTCTTCGCCTTCCGGGTCATGGTCGGCTGCGGGCTCGTGATGCTGGGGCTCGCCTGGCTCGGGGCCTGGCTGAGCCTGTCCGAGCGCATCCGGCACGCGCGGTTTTTCCTGTGGTGCACCTTCCTGTCCTTCCCGCTCGGCTTCGTGGCGACGCTGACGGGGTGGTTCACCGCCGAGGTCGGGCGCCAGCCCTGGGTCGTCTACGGGCGCTTACGCACCGCCGACGCCGTGACCCCGTTCCTGACCGCGCCGCAGGTCGGCACGAGCCTGACGGTCTTCGCCGTCGTCTACGCGCTGATCTTCGCCTTCGGCACCTTCTACATCTACCGCCAGCTCCGGGCAGGGCCGGTCCCGGCGCCCGACCTGCCGGACCGCGCCACCAACCCGAAGCGCCCGCTCTCGGTCCCCGGGGCGAGCCCGGGACTTGCGAGAACCTCTGCCGGAACCATGGAGGCCGGGGAATGACCCTCGTCGATTTCTGGGCCGCCGCGCTCGCGCTCTCGATCCTGCTCTACGTCCTCCTCGACGGCTTCGACCTCGGCGTCGGCATGCTGTTTCCGTTCGCCCCCGGCGAGGCCGGGCGGCGGCAGATGCTGGCGGCGATCTCGCCGGTCTGGGACGGCAACGAGACCTGGCTGGTGGTGGCTGCCGCGACCCTGTTCGGGGCCTTCCCGACCGTCTACGCGCTCCTGCTCTCGGCCTTCTACCTGCCGCTCCTCCTGATGCTCGCCGGGCTGATCCTGCGCGGCGTCGCCTTTGAGTTCCGCTACAAGTCGCAGGCGATGCGTCCGCTCTGGGATGCCGGCTTCGTCGCCGGCTCCTATGCGGCGGGCTTCGTGCAGGGCACCGCCGTCGGCGCGATCGTCGAGGGCCTGGCGGTCGAGAACGGGCGCTATGTCGGCAGTCCCTTCGCCTGGGCGACGCCCTTCGCGCTCCTGTGCGGGATCGGCCTGTGCATCGGCTACGCGCTGATCGGCGCCTGCTGGCTTGCCGGCAAGGGCGCGTTCGACGTGCGCGCCTTCAGCCTGCGAATCCTGCCCCGGCTGATGGCGGCGCTGGCGATCTTCCTGGTCGCGGTGTTCGTCCACGCGGCGATCCTGCACCTGCCGGTGCTGCACCGCTGGAGCGAGCGGCCTTACCTCGTCCTGTTCCCGATCGTCGGGCTCGCGGCCTTCGCCACGATGGCGCTCGCCCTGCGCCGGGACCACGACCGCCTCCTGTTCCCCGCCGCCGCCGCGATCTTCTGCGCCGCCTTCGCCACCCTGGCGGTGTCGTTCCTGCCCTACATGGTGCCGTTCACGGTCACGATCGCCGAGGCGGCGGCGCCGGAGAGTTCCCTGCGCTTCCTGTTCTGGGGTGCCGGCCTCTTCGTCCTGCCGATCACGCTCGCCTACACCGCCGCGGTCTATTTCATCTTCCGCGGCAAGGTCGACACCGATGTCGATTACCACTGAAACGGTTTCCGACGGATCGCGTCGCGATGCGGAAACCGGCTCCGCTCAGGCGCCGCGCGGGCCTGCGATACGGGTTCCGGAACGTCTTCCGGAACCCGCATCATCCGCGCGTTCAGCCCCGCCCGGTCCCCGCCCGCCACGACGCCATGCTGGTGAACACGCCGTCCCGGCGGATCAGCCCGTGCAGCAGCGCCGCCCCGAGATGGGCGAGGACGATCCCGAACAGCGCGTAGGCGAGCACGGTGTGGAGGACCCGCAAGGCCGCATAGAGCATCGGGCTGCCCGGCAGGATCGGCGGCAGCACCAGCGGGCCGGCGAGCGCCACGGGATAGCACGCCGCCGAGAGCATGCCCCAGCCGACGAGGGGCAGGGCGAGCATCAGCCCGTAGAGCGCGACGTGCGAGGCATGCGCGGCCCGTTTCTGCCAGGCGGGCAGGTCCGCCGGCAGGGGCGGCGGGGCATGGCGCCGACGATAGGCGAGGCGCAGGAGCGCCAGGACCAGGATCGCGGCGCCGAGCGGCCGGTGCAGCGAGACGAGCGCGTGGTAATGGCTCAGCGACGTCACCATCGCGACGCCGATCAGCAGCATGGCGAGGATCAGGACCGCCATGCTCCAGTGGAGCAGGCGTGCCGGCCAGGTGAAGCGTGCAGCGTCGGTCCGGACGGAACTCGTCACAGGGCGGCTCCATGAAGCGATGCGCCGGTGACGGCCGAGGGCGTCTTCGCCTCGCCGGAGCGCCGGGTGAAGGACTGCGAATAGGCGGCCGAGCGGGCGCTCAGGAGGGGATCGTCGGAGGGCGCGATCCCGTCAGGCAGGACGAGGGGATCGAAGTTGATGTCCCGGCAATCGCCCGGAGCCTCGGGCGCGGCGCCGGTGAGCGTGAGGGTTCCGGCATCGACGGTCTCGCGCTCCGCCGGCCACGGAATCGTCGCGTCGTCGGTCGCGTCGCCCGGCCGGCCGATCGTGACCACGAGGTGCCAGCGCACGGGCTCCCGCCGCAGGGTCGCCGCGAACTCGCCGAACAGGAAATTCGTGTCGGCGCTCGCCGCGGTCGCGCCCGCCTGCGGCGCGGCATCCCGCTCGGGAATGTAGGCGAAGCGCACCGGCGTGGCATGGCCGTCGGTCGCCACGAACCGGAATGCGTTGAGGCTCCGGTAGGTGTCCTCGGAAAAGCCCGCGGTGATCGTGCGGGCCTTGATCAGGGCGGCGGCCTTCGCGCTCTCCGGATGCGCCGCCAGGAAGGCGTGCATCCGTTCGGGATCGGGCTTGCCGGTGGCCGGATCGGGCCTGGCGGCGCGCAGCTGCTCGTAGAAGGCTTCGGGTGTCCCGACCGGGAAGACCGGGATGTCGTTCATGGCGGTGCGCCACTCCTCGCCGTCCGGCAGCCGGAAGCGCAGGGCGAGGCTGCGCACGGTGGCCTCGGCATCCGCCGCATAGGGCTGGCCGCCCGCGAGCGCGACGCGGCCCTCCACCGGGGTGACCCGGCCCGCGGCGAACAGGGAGGCTTTCGAGAGCCGCGCGCCCGCACCGCTCGCCGCGAATTCGCCGGTCACGCACAGCCCCTTGGCGTGGTTGCGCCGGAAGCCGGGATGCGGGCCGTTCACCGCCTCGAACCGGTCGATCAGCCGGGCCGGGGTGAGGGCCCCCGGCGTGAGCCAGCCGCCCGCATACGCGAAGGTGCCGGCAGTCCCGGCGAGCACCGCACCGATGGCGCAGAGGCGCAAAGCCAGGGCGCGCCGGGACAGGCCGGGCGGTGCCCCGATCAGGTCGTTCAGCCTCATCATCGGAATCCTCGAAGGGGAGCGTCGCGCCGTGCACGACCGATGGATGATCCGTCCTCGACATCCTCCGGCCCGTCCCGGACCCGGCGGGCGGTCCCGCCGGGCCTGCAACCGAATGCCGGAGGCGCCGCGTCATACGCTTTCCGATTGATCGCTTCGCGATGCGGAAAGCGGCTTCGCTCAGGCGTGTGAAGCCTACGGCTTCACCGCGCGGGCTGATGATACGAAATCCGGAAGTGATCTTTCGGATTTCGTATCATTCCGGGATCAGGGCATCCGCCGGGCCGCCCGCATGGCTGCCGCTGTAGCGATAGTCGGGGTTCACCGTCCGGCGAACCAGCGGGGCCGGCGTGCCCTCCGGGATGAGCGCGTCCGCGGGACCGCCCGCATGGCTGCCCGGATAGGCATAGGCCGGGTTCACCGCCTTGCGGCGCACCGGCTGCGGGACGCCGTCGGGGATCAGCGCATCGGCCGGCCCGCCGGCATGGGTGCCGGAGTAGGCGTAGGCGCCGGCGGGGCGGCCATGGTCCTGGGCGTTATCCTGAGCGGTCGCGGCGCCCGTCGAGGCCAGGAGGAGCAGGACCGGGAGCAGATTTCGCGTCGTCATGACAGTATCCTCGTCCGTGAGGTTGCGAGATCTCCGGCTGGAGATGCGATCGTTGTACCGGCCGTTCCGCATTCCCGCAGTCAGACCAGGATTTACGGGACTCACAACAAAGGACGGGACAGTCATACGTCGGTATGGTCGTCTGTCCGGTGCGCCGTCGCACGCGCGCTTCGACGGACCATCCCTAAACCTCCGTATGGTTTCGAACGATCACGGTGCGGGGCATGGTCCGGCTCAGCCGCAACGGCCGGGATGGTGCGGGCGAGGAGGAGGGGACCGACATGGCGCTGGACATGACGATGGACACGGCAATGCCCTCCTCGGCGATGGCGCTCCCCGGCGGCGGACAGGCGGCCGGCGAGGCCTTGCGCCGCGCCGAGGCCGCCCGCAGCGCCATGGCGCGCCTCCTCGCGGTCGCCGGCCACGACCTCAAGCAGCCCCTGCAGGTCGCCCTGATGGCGATCGAGTGCGCGGTCTCGGACGGCGTGGCGCCCCGCGCCGCCACGCGGCTCGGCATGGCGAGCGACGCGCTCCTGCGCCTCGGGCGCGAGCTCGACGACCTCGCCCGCACCTCGCAGGCCGGCGAGGCGGTGCCGCATCTCGGCCCCGTGCCGCTCGGCCCGCTGCTGGCGACGGTGGCGGAGGAATGGCGGGCCCTCGCCGATGTCCGCGGCATCGCCCTGCGCGTGCACCCGACCGGAGCCTGCGCGGCGACGGATGCGACGATGCTCGCCACCATCCTGCGCAACCTCGTGGGCAATGCCGTGAAATACGGGCGGACGGGCGGGCGGGTGGTGATCGGCTGCCGCCGCCGCGGCCGGCGCCTCGCGATCGAGGTGCACGACGACGGTGCGGGCATCGCGTCCGAGCGGCTCGCCACGATCTTCGAGGCCTTCGACCGGGCCGGGCGCCGGGACGGCGCGGGCCTCGGGCTCGGACTCCACATCGTGCGCCAGACCGCGCAGGCGCTGCGGGCGCCGGTGCGCGTCGCCTCGGTCCTCGGGCGCGGCACGGTCTTCGGCGTGACCCTGCCCCGCGCCGAGCCCCGGTCCAAAGATGCGTACGACGCCTAAGCAGATTTCGCAAAAATGGCCGCCGGTTTTGCGGAAAAAATCTGCGACAAAACAAGGATCTGAGCGGACGAAGCGTTGGCCTGCCAACGCAAGCCTGATGAGACCCGAGATTACCACCGGGGCCGGTCCCCGGGTCGCGGCGCTGGCCATCGCGCTCGCGGTCTTCCTGTTCGACGTGCTCTCGCCCATCGAGGGCGCGGTCGCCGTGCTCTACGTCGTGGTGGTGCTGATCGCCGCCCGGGCCTTCAGCCGGCGTGGCGTGGTGCTGACCGCGGTCGGGTGCCTCGCTCTCACGGCGACCGCCTACCTGATCTCCCATGGCCCGAACGAGACGGGGGCGCCGCTGCTGCGCTGCCTCGTCAGCCTCGCGGCGACCGGCATCGCCACCGCGCTGGCCTTGCGTCACAAGGCCGATGCCGCGATCCTGGCCGAGCAGGCCCGCCTCCTCGACCTCACCCACGACGCCGTCTTCGTGCGCGATGCCCGCGAGGTGATCACCTTCTGGAATCCGGCCGCGGAGGCGCTCTACGGCTGGAGCGCCGCCGAGGCCGTCGGCTGCGTCGCGCACGACCTCCTGCGCACGCGGTTTCCCGCCGAGAAGGGGGCGATCCTGGCCGAGCTGCACCGCACCGGCCGCTGGGAGGGCACCCTCGTCCAGCACGTGAGCACCGGCGGGACCATCACGCTGGAGAGCCGCTGGGCACTGCAGCGCGATGCGGCGGGCGCGCCGCTCGCCGTCCTTGAGACCAACACCGACGTCACCGAGCGCGAGCGCACGCATGCGCGCCTCGTCGCCAGCGAGCGGCGCTACCGCTCGATCTTCGACAACACCCAGGTCTCGATCCTCCAGCAGGACTGGTCGGCGGTGCAGGCCGAGCTCGACCGGCTGCGCGCCGACGGCGTCGCCGACCTCGCCGCCCGCGCGGCGGACCCGGCCTTCGCCGCGCGGGCGCGCCGGCGCGTCGCCCTCGTCGACGTGAACGCCGCCACCTTGCGCATGCTGCGGGCGACCGATCGCGAATCCCTTATCGGCCCCCTCGCGGATCTCCTGCCCGAGACGGATCAGAGCTTTCCCAAAGCCCTCGCGGCGCTCGCCTCCGGGGCCAGGACCTTCGAAGGCGAGGCGCAGATGCGCGCCCGCGACGGCACCCTCGTGCCGGTCCTGTTCGGCATCCGCTTCCCGGCCGATCCGGCCGAGCTCGACGCGGTGCTCGTCCACGCCCTCGACATCACCGACCGCAAGGCGGCGGAGGCCGCGCAGCTCACCCTGCAGGCCGACCTCGCCCACGCCGCCCGCGTCGCCACGATGGGCGAGCTCACCGCCACCATGGCGCACGAGATCAACCAGCCGCTGGCCGCCGTGGTGACGAACGGCGAGGCCGCCCTGCGCTGGCTGAAGCGCCCTGTGCCGGATCTGGGCGAGGTGACGGACGCGCTCGGCCGGGCGGTGGCCAACGGCAAGCGGGCCGCCGAGATCGTGGCGCGCATCCGCGGCTTTCTCAAGAAAGCCCCGCCGCGCCGCGAGAGCCTCGATCTGCCCGAGATGATCGCCGAGGCCGCGCAACTTCTCGACCGGGAGCTGGCGCGCCAGGCCGTCAGCCTCGTCACCGAGGCCGGGCCAGACCTGCCGCGGGTGCGCGGCGACCGGGTGCAACTGCAGCAGGTGGTCGTCAACCTGATGGTCAACGGCATCCAGGCGATGGCGGCCACATCCGGCCGGGCGCGGGTGCTCACCCTGCGGAGCACGTGGCAGGACGACGGACAGGTGCGCGTCGACGTGACCGATACGGGCGACGGGATCGCCCCGGAGGCGCGGGAGCGGATCTTCCAGCCGTTCTACACGACGAAGGCCGACGGCATGGGCATGGGGCTGGCGATCTGCCGCTCGACGGTCGAGGCCCATGGCGGCCGGCTCTGGATCTCGGAGGCCGGGCCCGGCGCCGCGTTCCACATGCTGCTGCCGGTGGACGGGGAGGACGTGCCGTGACCCAGACATCCGCGCCTGCGCCGACCGTGTTCGTGGTCGACGACGACCCGGACCTGCGCGCCGCCCTGGCCTCGCTGTTCCGCTCCGTCGACCTCGCCGCCGCGACCTTCGCCTCCGCGGCGGAGTTTTTGGCGGCGAAACGCGGCGACGGGCCGGGCTGCCTCGTCGTCGACGTGCGGATGCCGGGCCTCAGCGGGCTCGAGTTCCAGGACCGGCTCGCGGGTCTCGGGATCCCCCTGCCGATCGTCCTGATGACCGGCCACGGCGACATCCCGATGTCGGTCCGGGCGATGAAGGCCGGTGCCGTCGACTTCCTCGCCAAGCCTTTTCGCGATCAGGACATGCTGGACGCCGTCTCGGCGGCGCTGGCGCGCGACGCGCAGCGGCGCAGCCGCGACACCGGCCTCCAGGCGCTCAGGACGGCCTACGAGACGCTCACCGCACGCGAGCGCGAGGTCCTCGCCCAGGTGACGGCGGGGTTGATGAACAAGCAGATCGCGGGAAACCTTCACTTGAGCGAGATCACCGTCAAGATACACCGCGGCAACGTGATGAGGAAAATGGCGGCGCGCTCGCTCGCCGATCTCGTGCGCATGGCCGAAGCGCTGGGGATCGACCAAACCTCAGTATGATGTCAAAGCGCCGGGGGTGGGCCCATAGTCGCCGACAGGCACCCTCCCTCTCGGTCAGCCGGATCCGCTCAGGCCGCCGGACCGGGTCGGCCGGGCTTGGTTGGCCGGATTTGGCAGCGCAAGGCACACGATGTTCCGCACCCCGACGATCGCGATCGTGGACGACGACGAGGCCGTCCGTACCGCCACGGCGAGCCTCGTGCGCTCGCTCGGCTACGCGGCGCAGACCTATGCCTGCGCTCAGGACTTCCTCCGCGCGGCGCCGGCCACTTCGCCCGATTGCCTGATCACCGACGTGCAGATGCCCGGCATGACCGGGATCGAGCTTCAGGAGCGCCTGCGGCAGGAGGGTCGTACGCTCCCGGTCATCGTCGTCACGGCCTTCGCGAGCGACGCCCTGCACCGGCGCGCCTTGGCGAGCGGCGCCTGCGCCTTCCTCGAGAAGCCGGTCGGGGGCGACCTGATGGAGCATTCCCTGCAGGTGGCGCTGGCGGAGGGCGGGCGCCGGCAGGGGGCCGCGGTGACGGGCGGCGCCTGATACCAACGGTCGTTGAAAACGACCTTTGGTTCCGTTCTCGAATTGTTGCCAAGCCTCTGGCCTGGTGTCGAAGATTCGAGATGGGTCAACGGCCCCGTCGATCTCGGGCTGCCCGAGATCGAATCGATGCGTCGGCATCTTGGGCCGTTGGCATGAGCCGGCATCGGGAGAGGGCCGCGCTCGTCGGGCGACGACCCTCGGCTGCGCGCCGTCCCGGGCCCCGGAAGGTCCGCGATCGCCCGACGGCCTTTCAGCCGAAGGTGAAGGCGTAGACGCGGATGCCGGAGCCGTGGAAGCGGACCGCGAAGGTGCGCTCGCGAGCCGGGTCGGACTGGCGGACGAGCTGGTAGAGGCGCGTCTCGACGATCGTCCCGCCGCCGTCCGGGCCGGCATCCGTTCCGTGGTCCTCCCCCGGCGGCGCGCCGTCGAGGGTCACGTCGAAGCGCACCGGACGCCCGTCCGGCCCGGGCCCGGCGACGAGGTGGAGGTCGCGGGCGCGGAAGCGGACGGTCACGCTGCCGCCCTCCGCCGCGAGGCGCGCATGGTCCGGCTCCACGGCCCAGGTTCCGGCGAGCGACCACTGGTTCGGCCGCAGCCGGCCGGGACTATAGACGCGCGGGCCGAAGGACAGCCCCTCGGGCGAGGCGAAGGTCGCCGCCTTGTCGGAGCCGAGATAGATCTCGCCGGAGCGCAGATGGGCGAGATCGGGCGCGGCCTCGGCCCCGGCCGCCCGCGTCGGCGTCGCGCCCCGGTCGGTGGCGCGCCGTCCCGCGGCCTCGGCGAGCAGGTCCTGGATCGCGGCTTCGGACCGGGCATAGCCGCCCTCGCCGAACTGGTGGTGACGGATGCGCCCCTCCGCGTCGACGACGTAGAGGGCCGGCCAGTAGCTGTTGCGCAGGCCGCGCCAGAGCCGGAATTCGTTGTCGACCGCCACCGGATAGGGCAGCCCGTGGCGACGGATCGCGGCGGCGACGGTTCCGACATCGTGCTCGAAGGCGAATTCCGGCGCGTGGATGCCGATCACGGCAAGCCCCTGCTCGCGGTAACGCTCGGCCCAGGCCCGCAGGTACGGCAGCGTGCGGATGCAGTTGATGCAGGACGAGGTCCAGACATGGACCAGCACCACCCGGCCGCGCAGGCCCTCTTTCGTCAGCGAGCCGCCGTTGAGCCACTGCGTGGCGCCCGCGAGGTCCGGCAGGGCGCCCTCGACCGGCAGAAGACTGCGAGAGGGCTCGGCCCGGGCGGGCTCCACGCCGAGCGCCGTCAGGATCGACTCCTCGGCGGCGACGGTGCCCGCTGCGGGATAGCGTGCCAGCAGGTCCGCATCGGCCCCGAGGGCGAGTGCCGCGAGCCAGGCGAGCAGGCCGGCCCCGACGGCCCGACGGAGCCTGTCCCCGAGGCCGAGATGCCGACGCAGGACCGCGGCGAGCGGGCGGCCGAGCCGGGCGGCGCCGGCCAGGACCGTCGCGGCGCCCGCCGCATAGGTGGCGATGAGCGCCGTCGTCTGCCAGCCGGCCCCGTTCAGGGCCGCGCCGGTGAGGACGAGGCCGAGGATCGGCCCGGCGCAGGGCGTCCACAGGAGGCCCGTCGCCGCGCCGAGGCAGAGCGAGCGGAAAGGTCCCGGGATGCCGGTCCCCCTGCGCGACGATGGCGCCGCCGAAAGTCCCGCGACGGCTGCGCCCAGCCGCACGAGCGGCCGGTGGAGCCGGTCGGAGACCCGGTGCGACAGGAGCGAGACCGCGAAGGCGGCGAGCAGGCCGAAGGCGAGCAGCCGTCCGGCCGTGCCGAGCCGCGCGACGAGGCCGCCCCCGACAGCTGCGGGTCCCGCGGCCGCCGTGAAGGCGAGGCCGAGGCCGGCCAGGAACGGCAGCGTGCCGGCGACGAGCGGGCGGCCCGACCGTGCCGGGACGAAGGACACCAGGACGAAGGGCAGCACCGGGACGATGCAGGGGCTCAGCAGGGTCAGCACGCCCGCCAGGTAGGCGGCGAGGAAGAGGGTCATGACGGCTTATCCGATCCGACGCGCCGGGAAGGCCGCTTTCCTCATCAGCCCCGCATATCCCGCCTGTGTACGGCGTCCGGCCGCTTCGTATCGGTCTGTAGCGGGTGGGAGCGATCCTCCTCCGGGCGCGGCCCACCCGGCTACGTTGCGTGACACGCGCCGTCTCGCCGGCCGGCGCCGGGCCGGCTATCCCGGGCATGAGACGAGGACGCGCGGGCACGGGCCGAGGGCGGAATGGCGGAGCACATCGATCACGTCCTGATCGTCGACGACGATCGCGACATCCGCGAGCTGGTCTCCGCCTATCTCAGGAAGAACGGCCTGCGGGTGAGCGTGGCCGCCGACGGCCGCCAGATGCGGTCCTTCCTGGAGGCGGACCGGGTCGACCTCGTGGTGCTCGACATCATGATGCCGGGCGACGACGGCCTCGTCCTGTGCCGGGACTTGCGGGTGGGCAAGCACAAGGCGGTCCCGGTCCTGATGCTCACCGCCCGCAGCGACGAGACCGACCGGATCGTCGGCCTCGAGATGGGGGCCGACGATTACCTGGTGAAGCCGTTCGCCGCGCGCGAGCTGCTCGCCCGGATCAAGGCGGTCCTGCGCCGGACCCGGATGCTGCCGCCGAACCTCCAGGTGACCGAGGCCGGCCGGCTCATCGCCTTCGGAACCTGGCATCTCGACACCACGGCGCGGCACCTGGTCGACGAGGCCGGGACCGTCGTGCCGCTCAGCGGCGCCGAGTATCGGCTGCTGCGCGTGCTGGTCGACCATCCCCAGCGCGTCCTCACGCGGGACCAGCTCCTCAACCTCACGCAGGGGCGGGAGGCGGAGCTGTTCGACCGCTCGATCGATCTCCTCGTCAGCCGCCTGCGGCAGCGCCTGCGGGACGATGCCCGCGAGCCGGCCTACATCAAGACGGTGCGCAGCGAGGGCTACGTCCTCGCGGTCCCGATCACAATCGTGCAGGCGCGCGAGGCATGACGGCGCCCGTTCCCCCCCGGCGGCCTCGGCCCAGCCTCCCTCGTCCTCGGATTCCTTGGCCCCGCAGCCTGCGCGGCCGCCTCTTCGCGATCCTGCTCGCCGGCCTGCTCCTGGCGCAGGGGCTCTCCGCATCCGTCATGGTGCTGGAACGGGACCGGTCGGCCCGCGCGGTGATGCTGACGACGCTCCAGCGCGACGTCGTCGTCGCCGTCACCCTGCTCGACCGCCTGCCCGCGGCGGAGCGGCCGGGATGGCTCGCGCTCCTCGACCGGCCGACCTACGGCTTCGACCTCGGCACCGGGCTGCCGGGCGGGGCCGCGCTCACCCCGCGCCTTCGCGTCATCGCCGACGAGATTCGTCCAGCCCTGGAGCCCCGCTTCCCCGTCCGGTTCGAGGCGGTGCCGGGAGGGCGCGAACGCCTCCAGGGTCGCGTCGTCCTGTCGGACGGCGCCCCCCTCACCATCGACGTCCGCCCGGCCGCGCGGCCGATGGCCTCCTGGCTGCCGGTCGCTCTCGCCGGACAGCTCCTCCTCACCCTCGGCTGCGTCTGGCTGGCGGTGCGCCTCGCGGTGGCGCCGCTGACGCGGTTTTCCCGCGCGGCCGAGACCCTGGTGCCCGGCCGGCCGGCCGTGCCCTTCCCGGAGACGGGGCCGGACGAGCTCGCGCAAGCCGGGAAGGCCTTCAACGCGATGCAGCACCGCATCGCCCGCCATCTCGACGAGCGGGTGCGCATCCTGGCGGCGATCTCCCACGACCTGCAGACGCCGATCACCCGCATGCGGCTGCGCGTCGAGACCGGCCTCGACGGGCCGGAGCAGGACCGGCTTCTGCACGACCTCGACGGCATCGAGGCGCTGGTCCGGGAGGGGATCGCCTATGCGCGGAGCGGGCACGAGGGAATCGAGGAGCCGGCCCGCCTCGACCTGCGCGCCTTCGTCGAGAGCCTCGTCTTCGACTACCAGGATACCGGCCGGGACGTGACGGCCGAGGCGCTGCCGCCGGTCACCGCGGTGACGCGCCCGAAGGCGCTGCGGCGCATCCTCACCAACCTGATCGACAACGCGCTCCGCTATGCCGGCCGGGCCGAGCTCTCCCTCAAGGCGGGGCCTGCAGGCTTTACCATCGCGGTGCTCGACCGCGGCCCGGGCATTCCGGCCGACAAGCTCGACGACGTCCTCCTGCCCTTCGTCCGGCTGGAGGAATCGCGGAGCCGGGAAACTGGCGGGACGGGCCTCGGCCTCGCCATCGCCGACCAGCTCGCCCGGGCGATCGGCGGCAGCCTCACGCTCCAAAGCCGCGAGGGCGGGGGCCTGCGGGCGATGGTGCACCTGGACTGACCGCGTGGTCCGTCCGTATCACGGCAGGACCGTGATACATGCGCTTACAAGATCGCATGTCGCGCACACATCCGGCACACTCGCCGCCGGCTCAATGCGGACGAACGCACGGGGGCGCAATGATCCGCCAGAGCCTCCGTCCGCCATCGGGCGATGCGCCGGACCCTCGACGACGGGCCGCGCGTCGGCCCCGTGATCGTCGGGATCGGGAGCCACGACATGGAACGGATGACAGGACCGGCCCGCCGGCAACTGCTCGGGGGCCTCGGTGCCGCCCTCGCTCTCGGCGCCGCCTCGCGCATCGCGCCCGTTGCTGCGCAAGGGTCTGCCGCCGCGCAAGGGTCTGCCGCTGCGCAAGGGTCACTCCCCGGCGCGGGGTCCGGCTCCCCCGCCTTCGGCCCGCTGAAGCGGGTCCGGGCCGGGGATCTCGACATCGCCTACGCCGAGGCCGGACCGGCGGAGGGGCGGCCCGTCCTGCTCCTCCATGGCTGGCCCTACGACATCCACAGCTACGTCGAGGTCGCGCCGGTGCTGGCGGATGCGGGCTACCGGGTGCTGATCCCGTACCTGCGGGGCTACGGCGCGACCCGCTTCGTCTCGGAGGCGACGCCGCGCAACGGCCAGCAGGCGGCGCTCGCGGTGGACGCGGTCGATTTCCTCGACGCGCTCAAGATCGAGCGGGCGCTGGTGGCCGGCTACGACTGGGGCGCGCGTACCGCCTGCATCCTCGCGGCCCTGTGGCCGCAACGGTGCCGGGCCCTCGTTTCGGTCAGCGGCTACCTGATCGGCAGCCAGCAGGCCAACGCCATGCCGCTGCCGCCGAAGGCCGAGCTGCAATGGTGGTACCAGTTCTATTTCGCCACCGAGCGGGGGCGCGAGGGCTATGCCCGCTACACCCGGGACTTCGCCCGGCTGATCTGGGAACTCGCCTCGCCGCGATGGCACTTCGACGATGCCACCTTCGCCCGGTCGGCCGCGGCCTTCGAGAATCCGGACCACGTCGCGGTCTCGATCCACAACTATCGCTGGCGGCTCGGGCTGGCGCCGGGCGAGGCGCGGTACGACGCGATCGAGAGCAAGCTCGCGACCTTCCCGAGGATTGCGATTCCGACCATCACGCTCGAGGGCGACGCGAACGGTGCGCCGCATCCCGAGCCCGCCGCCTATGCCAGGAAATTCAGCGGGCCCTACGCACACCGCACCCTCACGGGCGGCATCGGGCACAACCTTCCCCAGGAGGCGCCGCGCGCCTTCGCGCAGGCCGTGGTGGACGTCGATGGCCTCTGATCCGCATAAACCCGTCCTGCTCCTCGCCGGTGCTCTCTGCCTCGCCCTGGTCGCGGCCGGGGCGGCCGGCCAGGATGCCAATGACCAGGCCAAGGAGAAGGCCAAGGACCAGGCCAAGGAGAAGGCCAAGGACCAGGCCAAGGAGAAGGCGAAGCCCGCTTCGCCGATCTACGGCGTCACCGTCCCGGACGGCTTGCGCGACTGGCGCCTGATCGCCCCGGCGCTGGAGGATGCCCCGCTGAACGAATTGCGGGCGGTGCTCGGCAACGACCTCGCGGTGGCGGCCTATCGGGACGGTACGCGGCCGTTCCCGGACGGCACGGTCCTGGTGAAGCTCGCCTGGGAACGGATGCGCTCCCCCGACTTCGAGTCGGCCACGGTCCCGGGCCGCGCCACGACGGTGCAGGTCATGGTCAAGGACTCCCGGCGCTATCCTGAGAGCGGCGGCTGGGGCTTCGGCCGCTTCGTCGACGGCCAGCCGGTCGACGCGGGCCAGCACGAGACCTGCTTTGCCTGCCACGAGGCGCGGGTGAGTGACCGCGACTTCGTCTTCACCCGCTATGCCCGATGACGGTCCGACGCTCGGGCGGCGAGGGCGTCGCCGAGAATCGGGATCCCGGAGGGAGTGGTTCGCGACGATCGATGCTATGACGGCCGGGTCGGGCGATGTGCGGACCACGATGCTGACCCTCCGAGCCGGATTCTGGATCCTGGCGCCCGTCGCAGGCGCGCTGGCGGGCCTCGTCTACGGCCTTGCCTTCGACATCGAACCGCTGGTCTCCGCCATGCGCGGCGCGTTCATCGGGGCGCCCGTCCTGCTCTACGAGCGCGGCGTGCTCCTGCGGCGCTGGCGCGACCTGATCCGCCGGGCCGCGACGCCGGTCTTCGGCCTGGCGACGCTCGCGACCTATATCGGCATGATCGTGCTCGGCAACGCGGTCGCCGGCACCATTCTCCACCGCGGCTTCGGCTACATGGCGAATGCCCAGGTGGCGATGCGGATGTCCGAGACCGGCTTCGCCTACGCCCTCGGCATCTCGGCGCTCGCCACCTTCGTCCTGCGCGTGCGCGACCTGATGGGCCCGCGGGTCTTCGCCAGCCTCCTCGTCGGCCGCTACCACCGGGCGATCACCGAGGAGCGCATCTTCCTGTTCCTCGACGTGGCCGGCTCGACGCGCTTCGCCGAGGAGCACGGCGACCTGGCCGCCCAGGTCTGGCTCGGGGCGATCTTCGCCGCTTTGGCCGCGCCGGTGCGCCGCTCGCAGGGCTCGATCGACGATTACATCGGCGACATGGCGCTGGTGAGCTGGTCGATGGATCGCGGTCTGCGGAATGCGGCCTGCCTGGACTGCGTGTTCGATTTCCTGCGCCTCGTCGAGGCGGATGCCGAACGCTGGACCGCCCGGTTCGGCCAGGTCCCGACCTTCCGCGCCGCCATCCATTGCGGCCCCGTCGTGACGGCGGAGATCGGGTTGGAGCGGCGCAAGATCGCGTATTTCGGCGACACGCTGAACACGACGAGCCGGCTCGAAGGGCTGGCGAAGGAACTCGGCGCCGGGATCGTCGTCTCGGGCGATCTGCTCGACAGACTGGCCGAGCTGCCCCCGCACATGATCGTCTCCGATCTCGGCCTGCGCCCCTTGCGCGGCCGCAAGGAGCCGCTGCGGATCGCGGCGGTCCGTACCCGTGAAAGAGTGGGGAGCGGCCTGTAGGGTGGGGTTCAGGAGCCCTGCGTGCAGGGCCGTTCGGGAGAATGCGCGGGAGAAACAGAAGGCGCCGGTTTCCTCCTCTCCCCGCGGGCGGGGCTATGGCATTCTCACCTCTCGGTCGGAGTGATACGAAATCCGGAAGATCACTTCCGGATTTCGTATCATCAACCCGCGCGGTGAAGCCGTAGGCTTCACACGCCTGAGCGATGCCGCTTTCCGCATCGCAAAGCGATCAATCGGAAAGCGTATGATACCAACGGTCGTCGAAAGCGACCTTTGGTACCGTTCTCGAATTTTCGCCAAGCCCGAGGTCCCGGACTTCTGGGCGTGGTGTCGACAATTCGAGATGGGTCGACGGCCCCGTCGATCTCGGGCTTGCCCGAGATCGAAGCGATGCGTCAGCATCGTGGGCCGTTGGTATGACCCGTGCCGCGGATGCATCACCGCGGGCGAGCGCGACGCGCGTTGAGCAGACTTGCGTTGGCAGGCCAACGCTTCGTCCGCTTAGGTTCTTGGTCTGTCGCAGATTTTTGTCGTGAAACCGGCCGCCACTTTTGCGAAATCTGCTTAGTCCTTCGCCGGCTCGTCCTTACCCGGAACCTGAGTGATGCCGCCGATCACCCGGACCGGGCGGTTTCCCTCGGGCGGGGTCTTCCAGCCGCCGTCCTTGGCCTCCGCCGGCTTCGGCGGCGCGGCCTCGGCCGCCTTGGCGGGCGGAGCGGCCGGCTTCGCGGCGGGCTGCGGCGCCAGGGGCGGGACGAGGGCCGAGGGGGTCTCGATCTTCTCCGGCGGCTTGGTGCGGGCGGCGGTCTTGCGGGGCGCCTCGTGCTTGGCGCCCTCGGGGGCAACGCTCTCCCGGCGCGGCGCCGCGCCGGTGCGGGCGGCCGGGCTGTCGGGATTGAGGCCCATCGGGTTCGGTCCGGCGGCGCGCGGCATGCGCGGGGAGGGCGCTTCGGCCGGCGGCACGGCCTGGAGATCCTGCGGCGGCTGCGGACGGGCGGCGACGCGGCGCTCCTCCGGCCGGCGCTCGACCGGCGGCAGCGGCTCGGCCCGGGAGAGCGGCACGGGGGCGTAGGTCCCGCCGTCGCGCCAGGCGTTGTCGCGCCGGGGAGGTTCGCGGAACGCGTCGTCCCGCGGCCAGGGCTGGCGCGCCTCGGCCTCGGTCCAGCCGTAGCCCGGCCGCCGGCCGCCCGGGACCGTGCCGGGGGGAATCAGCGGCGCCTCCAGGCGCTCGCGGTCGAGGATGCGGCCGGTGCGGGCATCCACGACCAGCTGCACCCGGTTGCCCCAGGGGCTGTCGGCCTCGACCCGGTAGGTCTCGCCGTCGAAGCGCGGATGAGTCATGCCGGTGAAGCCGGCCCGGCCGAGGCGGAAGATCACCGCCCGCGGCGGCAGGATCACGGCGTCCTCGTCCTCGACGGTGAAGCCGTAGCCCTGCGCCCGCGCAGGACCGGTCGGCACCGCTCCCGCGAGCAGCGTGGCGGCGAGCGCAGCCATGAGCGCCGCGCCCGTCACGGACCGCTTATCCGTCTTCGACGGCAGTGCAGTCATCGTCCCGCATTCCCTTGTTTCCGGGGTCGTGTCGGGGGGTGAGCCCCGCATTCCCCTCGTGCTCGGACAAAGTTCTGTTAACCGTGGGAATGAGGCGGGATTGCGGGAGCGGGGCCGTCGTGGGCATCGCCTTTCGGGTAAAGGACTGACAGGCGACCGATCGCCCGTCCCGGAGACCCCACCATGTCGCGTCTGCTGCCCGCCTGCCTCGCCGCCCTCCTGCTTGTGCCCGGCGTCGCCCGTGCCGAGGACAGGCTGCCGACGATCCCGCCGGCCCAGTACAGCCCGGAGCAGAAGCAGGCCGCGGAGGCCTTCGAGGCCACCCGCAAGACCCCGGTCTTCGGGCCGTTCGAGCCGCTGATGCACTCGCCCGAGGTGATGAGCCTCGCCCGCTCGATGGGCGACTACCTGCGCTACAAGCCGAAGATCGGCACCACGCTCTCGGAACTCGTCATCCTGGTCAATGCCCGTCACTGGACGCAGGATTACGAGTGGTACGTCCACGCGCCGATCGCCAAGAAGGTCGGCATCGCGCCGGAGACCATCGCGGCGATCCGCGACGGCCGGCGCCCGACCGGCCTGCCGGAGGACCAGGAGACGGCTTACGACTTCACCGCCGAGCTGTTGCAGAACAAGCGGGTCTCGGACGCGACCTTCGCCCGGGCCGAAAAGCTCTTCGGCAAGCCGGGCGTCGTCGATCTCACGGCGGTGAGCGGCTACTACACCTTCCTGGCGATGGAGCTGAACGTCGCTCGCTATCCGCTGCCGAAGGACGGCACGCCGCTGCCGCGCCTGCCGGAGTGAGCCTGACCGGGGATCGGCCACGGCCGGCCGATCACCCGGACGCGGGACCGCTACATCCGCGCCGTGAGCGTCGCGAGAACCGAGAACGGCGCCCCCGGGATGTTGTTGAACTGGTTGAACGGCGCCTCGATGTACCGGGCGTCGGTCAGGTTCTTCAGGTTCAGCGAGAACCGGGCGTGCTCGTTGAGGTCGTAGAAGACCGCGGCGTCGACGCGGGTATAGGCACCGACCTTGTAGGTGTTGGTGATGTCGCCGAAGCGCGAGCCGACATGGGTCACGCCGGCACCGATTCCGAGCCCGCGCCAGGGCCCTTCCTGGACCTGGTAGGTGGTCCAGACGCTGCCGCTGACCTGAGGCGCACCGTCGAGGCGGTTGCCGACCGGAATGGTGGTGTCGCGCGTCACCCGGGCATCGGTGTAGCCGATGCCGCCGATGACCTTCCAGCCCGGCAGGATCGTGCCGGCGAGGTCCGCCTCGACGCCCTTCGAGCGCTGCTGCCCGGTGATGATCGAGAAGCCGCTATTGACTGGATCGTTGGCCGAGACGTTGTTGCGGGTGATGTCGAACACCGAGGCGGTCAGGCTCAGGTCGGGCGAGAGGTCGAAGCGGGTCCCGACTTCGATCTGCTCGCCGGTCTCCGGCGGCGGGTTGGCGACGCCGAGGACGTTCGCCGTCTGCGGCTTGAACGAGGTCGTGTAGCTCGCGTAGAGCGCCAGCGGCTCGGCCACCCGGTAGATCAAGCCGACCCGCGGCGAGATGCCGGAGAGTTCCTGCTCCGGCGGGATCGTGCGCGAGGTCGGCGTGCGGCTGAAATAGAACTGGTTGCCGGTGTCGTAGCGCACCCCGAGCAGCAATTGCAGCCCGTAGCCGAGCTCGATCTGATCCTGGGCGTAGAGCCCGGTCAGCTCGTTCTTCTGCTTCAGGTCGCTCTGCAGCGACAGCGCCCCCGGCAGGGCCAGGCCCGGGACCGGGTCGAAGAAGCTCACCGAGGCGAGCGGCCCCTGCGTGGTGACGGCCCGCCGGTAGCCGTTGAAGTACTCGATGCCGACGAGTGCGGTGTGGCGCAGGCCCAGGAAGTCGAACTTGGCCACCAGCTCGGTCTGGCTGTCGACGGACGCGTAGGTCGAGGTGGCGGCGGTGGTGCGGCGCTGGACCGTGAGGCCGTTCGCCGAGAGGCCGGTGGCGCGGGACGCGAATGCGTCGAAGCTGCCGCTCTGGGCGTTCAGCACCTGGCGCAAAGTCAGGTTCTCGCTGAAGTCGTGCTCGATCTTCAGCGTGCCGAAATTGGCGTTGGCGTTGTAGCGCGAGAACGGCTCGCCGTAATAACGCGAGATGTTGTCGAGCGGCACCCGGCCGTTCCGGGTGATCAATCCCTCGTCATAGACCGTGTCCTGCCGGGTGAACTCGCCGATGAACGAGACCCGGGTATCCGGGCTCGGGTTCCAGGTGATGGCGGGCGCGGCGAAGAAGCGGGAATTGTCGCGGCCGGCGAGATCGCGGAACGTCGGGTCGACCTGCGTCGCGACGCTGAGGCGGGCGGCGAGCCCGTCGGCGCCCGGCACCGGGCCGGAGACCGAGCCCTGCACCCGCCGGAAGCCGAAGCTGCCGCCCTGGATGCTGGCATCCGCCGTCGGCACCAGGCTCGGCTGGCGGGTGACGATGTTGATGACGCCGCCCGGATCGCCGCGGCCGTACAGCACCGAGGCCGGGCCCTTCAGCACCTCGATCCGCTCGACATCGGCGAGGTCGCGCTGGACCGGATAGAAGTTGCTGGCCTGGTTCATGAACACGCCGTCGATGGCGTAGGTCTGGGTCCGGAAGCCGCGGATGATGAAGGTGTCGCTGCGGCCCTGGATCGTGCCGCCCGGCTGCACGTTGCTGACGTTGAACAGCGCGTCGGCGAGCCGCGTCTCGGCACGGTCGACGATCACCTCGCGCGGCACGACGTTGACGGTCTGGGGCAGGTCGCGGAGCGCCGTGTCGGTCTTGGTGGCGGTGGCGCTGCGGGTCGCGCGGTAGCCCTGAACCGGACCGGTCGCGGTCTCCCGGAAGGCCGGCGCGCCGGCCACCGTGATCGTGTCGAGGGCGATGGCTTCGCCGGATTCCTGCGCGTCCGCTCCCCCGGCCGCGAGGATCGGCGCCACCCCCGCGAGCAGCGCGAGGAACAGCGGCGACCGGCGCCGGACCGCGGGGCAGGGGGGTGAGCGCACGGGGACCTCGGGTGGAAGGAATGGCTTCCTGCGGCGTAATCGCCCGGTCAGCGGCAATCAATCGCCTCATCCCGCTAAGGTCTGGAACGATTCCAGGGCCGGTCGCAATCGTCCGTCCTGTTGCCTTTGCGCATCTTCCGCAATGTTCGTCATGGGGCGGAAGCGGTGGACAACTCGGCCTCCACTGCATAAATTAGAATAGATACAAAAAGAACCGAGGACTTGCACGCCATCGGGCCTCGACATCCCACCGCCCCGGTTCCGCCCGGCCTGGGACCCGAACGAAAGCGGGACCCGCCCCGGAAGGAGCGGATCCCGCATGTCGTCGATGACAATCCGGACCGGCGGGGAAGCGCCCCGCCGCCGACCCCCGTTCAGAGCGGCAGGGTCGTCGCGCCCATCAGCGCCTCGTCGATCGAGCGTGCGGCCTGCCGGCCCTCGCGGATCGCCCACACCACCAGGGACTGGCCGCGGCGCATGTCGCCGGCGACCCACACCTTGTCGGTCGAGGTGCGGTACTGAGTGTCGTCGGCCTGGACGTTGCCGCGCTTGTCGCGGGCGACGCCCGATTCCTCGATCAAGCCCTGGGCCACCGGGCCGGCGAAGCCGATCGCCATGAAGACGAGGTCGGCGGGCAGCAGGAACTCGGAGCCGGGAACCGGCTTGCGGGCCTCGTCGACCCGGGCGCAGACGACGCCCTTCACCTTGCCCTTCTTGCCCTCGATGCGCAGCGTCGCGGCCTGGAACTCGCGCTCGGCGCCCTCCGCCTGGCTCGACGAGGTGCGCATCTTGGTCGCCCAGTACGGCCACACGGTCAGCTTGTCCTCGCGCTCCGGCGGGCGCGGGCGGATGTCGAGCTGGGTGACCGAGAGGGCGCCCTGGCGGAAGGCGGTGCCGACGCAATCCGACGCGGTGTCGCCGCCGCCGATGACGACGACGTTCTTGCCGGCGGCGAGGATCGGCTCCTCGGCCGTGGGCGCCTCGTGACCGACGCGGCGGTTCGACTGGACGAGGTAGGGCATGGCGAAATGCACGCCCTCGAGCTCCTGGCCCGGCAGGCCGGGATCGCGCGGGGCCTCGGCGCCGCCGGCGAACAGCACGGCGTCGAACTCGTCGTGCAGGCTGGCGAAGGAGCGGGTGACCCCGACATTGACGCCGTAATGGAACTGCACGCCCTCGGCCTCCATCTGCCGCACCCGGCGGTCGATGTGGCGCTTCTCCATCTTGAAGTCGGGGATGCCGTAGCGGAGCAGGCCGCCGGCCTTCGGCTCGCGCTCGAAGACGTGGACGTCGTGGCCGACGCGGGCGAGCTGCTGGGCCGCTGCGAGGCCGGCCGGGCCCGAGCCGATGATCGCGACCCGCTTGCCGGTCTTCACCGCGGCCGGCTCGGGCACGACCCAGCCCATGCTCCAGGCCTTGTCGGCGATCGCCTGCTCGATGGTCTTGATCGCGACCGGCTGGTTCTCGAGGTTGAGGGTGCAAGCCTCCTCGCACGGCGCCGGGCAGATGCGGCCGGTGAATTCCGGAAAGTTGTTGGTGGAGTGCAGGTTGCGCGCCGCCTCCTCCCAGTCCGCATTGAAGACGAGGTCGTTCCAGTCCGGGATCTGGTTGTGGACCGGGCAGCCGGTCGGGCCGTGGCAGAACGGGATGCCGCAATCCATGCAGCGCGCCGCCTGCTTCTTCAGGTCGTGCTCGTCGAGCGGCAGGGTGAATTCGAGGAAGTGGCGCACGCGGTCGGCCGCGAGCTGATACTTCTGCTCCTGCCGGTCGAATTCGAGGAAGCCTGTGACCTTGCCCATCGGTGAAGTGCTCAGTTCATGAAGTGATCGGGCCGACGGTGGGTCTCAAGCGACCCCGGCGACGGTGGCGGATGTGGGGAGCGCATCCCCGCAGCGGGTGAGCCAGGCCCGGATGGCGGGCCGGGCCGAGAGATCGAATCCGCCCTCGTCGGCGAATTGCGTATAGGCGAAGAGTGCGACATCCGCGATGCTGACCGCACTCCCGACGAACCAGTCGGCGGCGGTCAAGTGTCGCTCCATCCGGTCGAGGGCGGCTTCGCCCCCGGCGACCTTCTTCGGGTCGCGGGTCTCGGCCGGTTCGCCCTCGTAGCGCATGTGGAAGCGGCAGACCGCGATGGTCGGCTCGTGGCTGTACTGTTCCCAGAACAGCCATTCGTCGATCTTCGCTTGGGTCCAAGCGTCGTCCGGAAGCAGGGCGGAGCCGCGGGCGAGGTATCGGATGATCGCGTTCGACTGGGCGAGCATCCGCCGGTCCGGGAACTCGACGCCCGGGACCTGGCCGGCGGGGAAGCGGGCCAGATATTCGGGCGTGCGGCTCTCACCCTTCATGATGTCGACCGGGATCCAGTCATAGGCGAGCCCGAGGTGATCGGCGACGTACCGCACCTTCAGGCAGTTGCCCGACATCATGTCGCCGTAGACCTTCACCTCTGGGAGCTCCCTTTACTCAGTGTCATGAAGGCTGTCGTGCCGTCTCAGCCATTGCCGTAACGCCGTATCGAGAACCATCTCCCAATTATCCCCGAAGGCACGGAAGCGATCGACCAGCTCGACCGGCAGCGATACGGTTTCGAGTCGACCGCTCTCGCCGGCGTGACGGCCGCGGCGGATCAGCCTGCCGCCTTCGTAGTGGAAGGCGCGCTCGGCCATCTCATCGGTGAGTTCCGGCGCGTCGTCCGGGTCGTGCCAGGTCTCACCCGAGGAGGTGAGCGTATCGTGCTTGCTCGCGCTCATTGGCCTTCCTCATGCTGATGATTCGCCGGTCGCTTCCGCGGTCGGTCCACACGACGACAACCATGCGGCCGTCGAGACGGCCATAGGTCAGCGTGCGTACCTCTCCGTAGTCTGCCCGCGTATCCTCGACCTCGAACACGCGGCCGGCAAATACCTCCTCACAACGCGCGAAGTCCAAGCCCCGCTCATGCAGGGTCCGCTCCCGCTTGGCCGGGTCGTAGACGAGTGTCACGGCCCGGCCTCACGGATGCGTCGTTACTCCGCCGCCACCGGCATCCGGGCCCGCTCCATCTCGCGCAACGCCCGCCGGTACTCGACCGGCATCACCTTCACGAACTTGGTGCGGTAGGTCTCCCAGTTGTCGATGATCGCCTTGGCGCGCACCGAGCCGGTATACTTCAGGTGGTTGTTGATCAGCCCGACCAGGCGCGCCTCGTCGTGGCCCGACATGTCGGCCAGGATGTCGATGCGCCCCTTGGTCTCCAGGTCGCCGTCCTGGTGGAAGCGGCGCATGAACTCGTCCTCCTCCTCGACCGGCTCGAGATCGACCATCGACAGGTTGCAGCGCTTGGCGAACGACCCGTCCTCGTCGAGAACGTAGGCGATGCCGCCCGACATGCCGGCCGCGAAGTTGCGCCCGGTCTCGCCGATCGACACGACGACGCCGCCGGTCATGTACTCGCAGCCATGGTCGCCCATGCCCTCGACCACCGCGATGGCGCCCGAGTTGCGGACCGCGAAGCGCTCGCCGGCGGCACCGCGGATATAGGCCTCGCCGGCAATCGCGCCGTACAGCACCGTGTTGCCGACCATGATGGTGCGATCCGACGGCGAGCCCAGCGCATCCGAGGGCCGGATGATCAGCTTGCCGCCCGACAGGCCCTTGCCGACATAGTCGTTGGCATGGCCGGTGAGGCTGAGCGTCACGCCGGCGGCAAGCCAGGCGCCGAAGCTCTGGCCGGCGGTGCCGGTGAGCTTCACCGTCAGGGTGTCGTCCGGCAGGCCCTCGTGGCCGTGCGCCTTGGCGACCAGGCCCGAGAGCATCGCGCCCGCGGCCCGGTCGGAGTTGCGGATCGTGTCCTCGACGGTCACCGCGACACCGGTCTCGATCGCGTCGCCGACGGCCGCGATGAGGCGACGGTCGAGGACCTGGTCGATCGGGTGCTTCTGGGTCTCGACGTGACGGAGCGCCACCGTCTCCGGCACGTCCGGCTTGTGGAACAGCCGGGTGAAATCGAGGCCCTTGGCCTTCCAGTGCGAGATGGCAGCCAGCTTGTCGAGGTATTCCGACCGGCCGATCAGGTCGTCGAGCTTGGTGACGCCGAGCGACGCCATCAGCTCGCGCACCTCTTCCGCCACGAAGAAGAAGTAGTTGATGACGTGCTCAGGGGTGCCCTTGAAGCGCTTGCGCAGCACGGGATCCTGCGTCGCGACGCCGACCGGGCAGGTGTTGAGGTGGCACTTGCGCATCATGATGCAGCCGGCCGCGATGAGCGGCGCGGTCGAGAAGCCGAACTGGTCGGCGCCGAGCAACGCCGCGATCAGCACGTCCCGGCCGGTGCGGATGCCGCCATCGGCCTGGAGCGCGACCCGGCCGCGCAGGTGGTTGAGCACCAGGGTCTGCTGGGTCTCGGCCAGCCCGATCTCCCAGGGGCCACCCGCATGCTTGATCGAGGTCAGCGGCGCCGCGCCGGTGCCGCCGTCGAACCCTGAGATGGTGATGTGGTCCGCGCGCGCCTTGGCGACGCCGGCCGCCACCGTGCCGACGCCGACCTCCGCCACCAGCTTGACCGACACGTCGGCCGCCGGGTTGACGTTCTTGAGGTCGAAGATCAGCTGGGCCAGATCCTCGATCGAGTAGATGTCGTGGTGCGGCGGCGGCGAGATCAGGCCGACGCCCGGGGTCGAGTGGCGGACCTTGGCGATCTTGGCGTCGACCTTGTGGCCGGGCAGCTGGCCGCCCTCGCCGGGCTTGGCCCCTTGCGCCACCTTGATCTGCATCATGTCGGCGTTGACGAGATAGTCCGTCGTGACGCCGAAGCGGCCCGACGCCACCTGCTTGATCGCCGAGCGCCGCGAGCGGCCGTCCGGCAGCGGCTTGAAGCGCTCGCGCTCCTCGCCGCCCTCGCCCGAGTTCGAGCGGCCGCCGAAGGAGTTGACGGCGATCGCCAGGGTCTCGTGCGCCTCCTTGGAGATCGAGCCGTAGGACATCGCACCGGTGGCGAAGCGCTTGACGATCTCGACCGCCGGCTCGACCGCGTCGATCTCGACCGGGGTCCGGCCGAGTTCCGCCGCGCTCTTGATCCGGAACAGGCCGCGGATCGTCTTGAGGTGGTTCTCCTGCTCGTTCACCATCTTGGCGAAGGCCCGGTAGCGGTCGGGCAGGTTGAGCCGGACCGCGTGCTGGAGCGTCGCGACAGTATCGGGCGTCCAGGTATGGGCCTCGCCGCGCAGGCGGTAGGCGTATTCGCCGCCGACATCGAGGGCGGTGCGATAGACCGGCGCGTCGCCGAAGGCGTCGCGGTGGCGGCGCACCGTCTCCTCGGCGACCTCCGCCATGCCGACACCTTCGATGGTGGTCGCCGTGCCGAAGAAGTCACGCGCGACGAAGGCCGAGTTGAGGCCGATCGCGTCGAAGATCTGCGCGCCGCAATAGGACTGGTACGTCGAGATGCCCATCTTGGACATCACCTTGAGCAGGCCCTTGTCGATCGACTTGATGTAGCGATAGACGATCTCGTCGTCGGTGAGTTCCGGCGGCAGCTCGTCCTTCATCGCGATCAGCGTCTCGAAGGCGAGATAGGGGTTGATCGCCTCGGCGCCGTAGCCGGCGAGACACGCGAAGTGATGCACCTCGCGCGGCTCACCCGACTCGATCACGAGCCCGACCGAGGTGCGAAGCCCCTTGCGGATCAGGTAGTTGTGGACAGCCGCCGTGGCGAGCAGCGCGGGAATCGGAATCCGGTCCGGGCCGACGGCGCGGTCGGACAGCACGATGATGTTGTAGCCGCCGCGCACCGCCGCCTCGGCGCGGTCGCAGAGACGGTCCAGCGCGCCCTCCATCGCCTGCGCGCCGGTCTCGGCCGGATAGGTGATGTCCAGGGTCTTGGTGTCGAAACGGTCCTCGAAATGGCCGATGCAGCGGATCTTCTCCAGGTCCGCATTGGTCAGGATCGGCTGGCGCACTTCGAGGCGCTTCTTGCGCGAGGTCCCCTCGAGGTCGAGGATGTTCGGCCGCGGCCCGATGAACGAGACGAGGCTCATCACGGCCTCCTCGCGGATCGGGTCGATCGGCGGGTTGGTCACCTGCGCGAAGTTCTGCTTGAAGTAGGTGTAGAGGAGCTTGGGCTTGTCGGAGAGCGCCGAGAGCGGCGTGTCCGAGCCCATCGAGCCGACCGCCTCCTGGCCGGTCACGGCCATCGGCTGCATCAGGAGCTTCAGGTCTTCCTGGGTGTAGCCGAAGGCCTGCTGGCGATCGAGCAGCGACACGTCGGTGCGCGACTCGCGCGGCTGCACCGGGCGCAGGTCCTCGAGCACGATCTGGGTGCGCTTCAGCCACTCCTTGTAGGGGTGGGCGGCGGCGAGCTCGTTCTTGATCTCCTCGTTGGAGACGATGCGGCCCTTCTCGAGGTCGATCAGCAGCATCCGGCCCGGCTGGAGGCGCCAGGACGAGACGATCTTCTCGTCCGGGATCGGCAGCACGCCCATCTCGGAGGCGAGCACGACGAGCCCGTCATCGGTGACGAGGTAGCGGGCGGGGCGCAAGCCGTTGCGGTCGAGGGTGGCGCCGATCTGGCGGCCGTCGGTGAAGCAGAGCGCGGCCGGGCCGTCCCACGGCTCCATCAGGGCAGCGTGGTACTCGTAGAAGGCGCGCTGCTCCTCGCTCATCAGCGGATTGCCGGCCCAGGCCTCGGGCACCAGCATCATCATCGCGTGGGCGAGCGGGTAGCCGCCCTGGACGAGGAACTCGAGCGCGTTGTCGAAGCAGGCGGTGTCCGACTGGCCCTCGTAGGAGATCGGCCAGAGCTTCGAGATGTCGTTGCCGAACAGGTCCGAATCGACGCTGGCCTGGCGCGCCGCCATCCAGTTCACGTTGCCGCGCAGCGTGTTGATCTCGCCGTTATGGGCGACCATCCGGTAGGGGTGCGACAGGCGCCAGGTCGGGAAGGTGTTGGTGGCGAAGCGCTGGTGCACCAGCGCGAGCGCCGAGACGAAGCGCTCGTCCTTCAGGTCGAGGTAGTAGTGGCCGAGCTGGTTCACCAGCACCATGCCCTTGTAGACGATGGTGCGCGAGGACAGGGAGACCGGGTAGAACTCCTTCAGCCGCTCGTCCTTGAGGGTGTAGACGGCGTTCGAGATCACCTTGCGGACGAGGAACAGCCGGCGCTCGAAGGCGTCCTGGTCGGCGCTCGACGCCGGGCGGCCGATGAACACCTGGCGGTGGCGCGGCTCACTGGCCTTCACGCTCTCGCCGAGGTCGCTCGGGTCGACCGGCACGTCGCGCCAGCCGAGCAGGCTCAGGCCCTCGTCGGCGATCGCCTTCTCGACGATCTTCTCGACGAGCCGGAAGCCCTCCTCGTCCCGCGGCATGTAGAGCTGGCCGACGCCGTAATGGCCGGCCTCCGGCAGCTTGATGCCGAGGCGCTCGGCCTCCGCCGCGAAAAAGCCGTGCGGGACCTGCACCAGGATGCCGCAGCCGTCGCCCATCTTCGGATCGGCGCCGACGGCGCCGCGATGGTCGAGGTTCTCCAGGATCTGGAGGCCCTGCTGGACGATGGCGTGGGTCTGGCGGTTGTGCATGTCGGCGATGAAGCCGACGCCGCAGGCATCCTTCTCGTTGCCCGGGTTGTAGAGGCCCTGGCGCGCCGGCAGGGCCGGATCGCGCACGACGAGGGCGGGGACCGCCTGCCCGCGGGAGGGGTGCTGGGACTGGTCCGTGCCGCTCATGGTCTGGTCTCCCAAGGTCCGGTCGTCGTGGCGAGGCGCGCGGGCGCGCTCGATGAGGGTCGAGAAGGGCCGGACGCGCCGGCCGTCGAAAGGGTCTCCTGCCGCAAGGACAGGCATCCTGCCTCGGCGGCAGGCTATCCCACCGTCACCGGTGGGCGAAGTGGCGCGGACGGCCGCAGGGCCTCCGCCGGCATGCGGGCCGAGGGCCCGGCCGCTGCCTTATCGTTCTTCAGCCGCGGGAGGGTCGGTCGCGTCTCGCGAAGGGAGCGCCCGCACCTCGCGAGCGCCCGGCAGGCCTGGTTTCAGGCCGCGTGCGCCCGCACCGCCCGAATGGCGGCGCGTTTGGTATCTCGTTTGGCCGTCGTGCAAGCCACAAGCCAGCGCCCTTGCGACCCGGGGGCACGGGGCCCGGCCGGGAAAATGGGACAGCGGTACTGTCCTAACTCGGGGAACCTGCCAGATTTCAATCGGTCCAGCAAGAGGCCATTCGGTCGGGGCTTGTGCTTTTCTTGCGTATCGCGTCGGAGCGCCGCAACGAAATGCCGAATCCGGGTGGTATCACGCATCATTCCCCCGCAAAGCGCGCAGCATGATCGGCGGGGCATGCCGGGCATGAGCGGGGATGCCTCGTCTGCCTCTGTCCTTCCCGGCATGATGACATCCGCACGATCGAGGGAGCGCAGGGACCGATGAACTTCGCGAGCGACAACGTGGTGGGGGCGAGCGCTCCGGTGCTGGAGGCGATCGTGCGCCACAACGGTGGGGCGATGCCGGCCTACGGCGCCGACCCGCTGACGCTCGGGCTGACCCCGCGGTTCCGGGCCTTGTTCGAGCACCCCGACCTCGCGGTGTACCCTGTCGCGACCGGCACCGCGGCGAATGCGCTGGCGCTCTCGGTGATGGTGCCGCCCTTCGGCCTGTGCGTCTGCCACGAGGAGGCGCACGTGATGGAGGACGAGTGCGGCGCGCCGGAATTCTACACCCATGGCGCCAAGCTGCACGGCCTGCCTGGGGCCGGCGGCAAGATCGCCGCCGACACCCTCGATGGATTCTTGGGCGGCCTGACCCGGCACGTGAAGCAGATGCCGCCCCACGCGCTGACCCTGTCGCAGCTGACCGAGAGCGGGCAGGTCTACACGGTCGAGGAGATCGCGACCCTCGCGGACATCGCCCATTCCCACGGCCTCACCGTCCACATGGACGGGGCGCGCTTCGCCAACGCGCTCGTGGCCCTCGGCTGCTCGCCGGCCGAGATGACGTGGCGGGCGGGCATCGACATCCTGTCCTTCGGGGCGAGCAAGAACGGCGCGCTCGCCGCGGAGGCCATCCTGGTCTTCCGCCAGGACCTCGCCGAGACCCTGGACTTCCGCCGCAAGCGCGCCGGCCACATCCTGTCGAAGGGCCGCTTCCTCGCCGCCCAGCTCGACGCCTATCTCGCCGACGACCATTGGCTGGCCAATGCCGCCCATGCCAACCGGATGGCGGCGCGCCTCGCCGCGGGTCTTATCGAGATTCCCGGCGTGCGCCTGGCCTGGCCGGTCCGGGGCAACGAGCTGTTCCCGATCCTGCCGGCCGGGCTCGATGCGGCCCTGCGCCGGGGCGGGGCGGTCTATTACGACTGGGCGAGCCGCAGCCTAGCGGAAGGGGAGAGCGTGGAGGAGGGCGAGCGGATGATCCGCCTGATCACGGCCTTCTCGACCAAGGAGGCGGAGGTAGAGGAGTTTCTGGTGCTCGCTCGTCGGGGCAGCTGAGGGCCTGTTCGAGCAATTTTGCCGAATGTTCGATAGCAACGGTGCTTCCCTTCCTCACCCCTCATCCTGAGGTGTTAGCCCATCGAAGATGGGCTGACCTCGAAGGAGGGCTCCAGGGACTGCGGAGAGTTCTGGAGCCCTCCTTCGAGGTCAGTCGATCCCTGATCGACTAAGTGTCTGTCCGGGATCATGCTGATTGTTGGCAGAGTTTTCTGAGCATGATGCGGATGGAAGCAAGGCGCAGGAAAGCCAGCGCCTTGCGGGTGCGGCACTCCCAATCCTTCGCCAGCCGCCGGCAGCGATTGAGCCAACCAATCGTCCGCTCCACGATCCAGCGCTTGGGCAGGACCTCGAACCCGACCGCCTGATCCGACCGCTTGACGATTTCCACCGTCACAGACCGGCAGACCCGTTCCAACGCCTCCCGGAACACCGGCCCCTGGTAGCCGCCATCTGCATACAGCTTCAGCAGGAACGGGTAGAGACTAAACAGCGTCGCCATGACCCATACGCCGCCATCACGATCCTGCACGTCGGCCGGATGCACCAGAGCATGCATCAGCAGACCTTGCGTATCGACGAGGAGATGGCGCTTCTTGCCTTTGATCTTCTTGCCCGCATCATAGCCGGACGGGTCGATCGTGCGCCCCCTTTTTCCGCGCTCTTGACGCTCTGGCTGTCAATGATCGCTGCCGTTGGGCTGGCCTCACGTCCTGCCTGTTCGCGGCAGAGAACGTAGAGGGTGTGATGGATGCGCAGGAGAGTTCCGTCGTAATCCCATAGATCGAAGTAGCCATGCACCGTCGAGCGAGGCGGTAGATCTTTTGGGATAGCGCGCCATTGGCACCCCGTTCCAAGGACATACATCAAGCCGTTGACCACCTCGCGCAGATCAACCGTTCGTTTGTTTCCCCCGCGTCGAGCCGGCGGGAGAAGGGGAGCAACAAGCGCCCATTCCTCATCCGTCAAATCAGTGGGATAGCGAAGCTTGCTGCGGTCGTACCGCTGGCGGTTCTCAGGCGTCCACATCGCTCAAGCATACGCCTGTCAGCGCGAACCGCAACGCGCTCCGAAAAAACAAATTCTTCCCGGACATACTCTAACGCCTCAGGATGAGGTCGCGGTTGGGACTATGTGCCTGTAATCAAGTATGTGATAGCAAACCCTGCTCGAACAATCTCCGAATATCCTCACCCCCGCGGCCAGCGGAAATCGTCCGCCCGGCCGGGCTGGGGCGTCGGCGCCGCGCCGCGGATCAGGCTGCGCTCCAGGGTGTAACCGGTGTCGCGGTCGATCCGCGGCCGGCCGGTGACGAGCTGGCCGCCCGGGGCGATGTCGTTGCGGGTGAGCGGCAGGACCGGGCCGGCGGCGGGCTTGACCGGCAGGGCCGGGATGCCCGGCGGCTCCGGCAGGCTCGGCAGCATCGCGGTGATGAGCCGGTCGATCGCCGCGTCGTCGTCGAGCTTGGCCTCCCCGGCGGGGGCCGGCGGCGCCTCCGGGGTCAGCGGCGTGACCGCGTCCGGCAGGGCAGGGGCGCCGGTGGTCGCCTCGATCAGCCGCTTGATCTCGACATCGGCGAAATGCGCCGCCTTGCGGGCGCCCGCCTGGGTGAAGTGCACCCCGTCGGAGGTGCGCAGGCGCGCCTGCTGCCCTTCGAGGTCGGGCCCGTTTACGGCGTAGCGGTTGTCCTCGCCGACGAAGGCCGGCCAGATGTCGACGTAGACGCCGCCCGCCCGCTGCACCCGATCGCGAAACATCTCGTTGAGCGAGGTGATGTCGGCCGACAGGGTCTCGCTCTTCATCGGCGGCTCGCCGACCCAGACTACCGGCACCTTGCGGTCGGTGAAGACCTTCAGGAGCGCATCGATCCGGTCGCGGTAGAGGGCGCGCCAGCGCTCGCTCAGGGGCTCGACGGTCTGGTCGCCGTCGCGCAGGGGCTGACGGTCGTTGGCGCCGACCATGACGACGGCGTAACTCACCTTGGGGTTGGACTTGAGGTAATCCTCCGCCGCCTTCGGCCAGTCGACCACGTCCTTGCGCACGAGGCCGCTATCGCCCTTGGCGCGGCGGATCACCACCACATCCGGGTTCGCCTCGTAGACGGTGTCGAGGCCCTGGCCCAGCAACTCGGCGAGGGAATCGCCGAACACCGCGATCTGCGTGCGCGGGTCGGTCTTCGGCTTCGGGGCGGCGGGCCTCGCGACGACCGGGGCCGGGCGGGGCTTGGGCCGCTGCACCGAGCGGCCCTCGCGGCTGTGCACCACCTCGCGCTCCCGCTCCCGACGGGGACGGGGGGTGCGGTAGGCGCCGCGATAGGCGGGCCGGCCCGGATCCTGCGCCTGGGGCTGGGCCGAGGGGCGGTCCTCCCAGGGCCAGTAGAATTGCCGCTGCGGCTCGGGGGCCGGCACCGGCCGGGTGGCGGGCGCGCGGCGGTAGCCGTAGCCGTCGTCGTAATATTGCGCCCGGGCCGCCTCCGGCGCCCCGACAAGGCCCGCGAGCAGGCTCCAGAGGACGAGGCGCGGCAGCCTCCGCCCCGTCGGCCACCCCATCGGCATGTTTTTCGGCTCCGCCCGCATCCTCATGGCTCGAGTATAGCGCGGCGACGGGGCCCGGCCCACCCCGGCCGGGGCGGGTGATTTTCGGGTTCGCGCTCTATCAAGGTTAGGGAATGATGCAAGGTTAGGGGATGATGAAGGCCAGTGTAAAACCTCCGTTCAGCATCCCTGAACATCGCCTGTGCGCGACGAGACGACGAACCGCGGCGACGACCGGCCGTTAAGCGGCGCCGGCGGATAGTCTGCCTCACGCGAGCGACGGACGAACAACACGTCGCCGCACGACAGGCGGGTGATCCTCATGTTTCGGACCGTACGGCGGCTGGGTGCCCAGGCCGCGCTCATCCTGGCGATCGGGTCGGCGGTGCTGCTGAGCCGGGGCGGACGGGAGGCCGTGGCCGTCCCGTTGCGCCCGGCGCTCGATCCGGCGCCGATCACCGCACCGATGGCGCGGCCGGCCGTCCCGGCGCCGGCTCCGGGCGTGCGGGTGGTGCTGGCCCTGCCTTGGACCAACGGCAGCGCCGAACTGGCGAGCGAGGTTCTAGCCGCCCAATACGGCGCCAGCCTCAGCGATTCGCGGTGACGACCGGCGACACCGCCCGGCCGAGGGAGACCCAGCGCGTGCTCTCGTCGCCCTCGCGCTTGATGTAGGTGTAGCCGGTCTTGTGCCAGGGCAGGATGGCACTGGTCTTGTTGTCGAGAACAAGGTCGCCGCGGTCGGTGCGCAGCATCAGCACGGCGTGGCCCTCGCCCTTCTCGTCGATCACCACGGTCATCCGCATCGCCCGGCGCGGCAGGCCGGCCTGGGCGAGCAGCTTGCGCTTGAGGAGCTGGAAATCCTCGCAATCGCCCGAGCCGTCCTCGGCCAGGTCCCAGCGGTCGGGCACGCCCCAATGCTCCTGGTCGGTGACGGCGCGGAGCGAGGTGTTCACCTGGCGGTTGACGCTGGTGACCGTGTGCCACAGCCGCGGGGTCAGGGTGACCTGGGCCGGCTCGCTGACGTCGACCGCGCATTCGGAGGCGTAGCGGGCGCAGAACTCGGTCCAGGCCGGGACCGGCCGGGCCTCGCCGACCGTGGCGGCCGGGATGGTGACCGCGGGGAGCGCCGCCAGGGTCTGGCTGCCCGCCCCGCTCGCGGACGCCAGGAGCCCGGCGACGACCGCCGCGGCCTGCGCGATTCCGAACACGACCTTGCGACCCGCGATACGCATCCGACCCGTACCCGCAACCGTTAAGCTCTCGTTAACGAGTTGGTCGCACGTCGGGTCCGCCGGGGCAACGGCCGAGTTAAGAAAAGGTTAACGTGTGTTCACAGGCACGCGCAGGGGGCAGGCGAAGGGCTCAGGTGAGCCGGCTCACGCCCGCCGCAGCGAGAGCGCGGCGATGATGGCGGCGCCGATCAGGGTCGCCGCTACCGGGGTCGCCGAGCCGTCGTGCCAGGTCGCGACCACGAGGGTGAACAGGGCGCCGAGCGCCATCTGGGTGAAGCCGTAGAGGCTCGAGGCCGCGCCGGCGGCCTGGGGATCGACGTTCATCAGTCCCGTCACCGCGTTCGGGCCGAGGAGCCCGATGCCGACCGCGTAGACCACAAGGGGGCCGAGCAGCGTCACCACCGTGAGGGATCCGCTGCGGTCGACCGCCAGCAGGACCAGGGCCGAGGCCAGGCAGATGCCGTTGCCGACCTTCGCGGCGCGCAGGATCGGCATCCGGCCGGCGAGGCGCCCGGCGGCAGCCGACCCGACCACCATCCCGGCCACCACGATCAGGCAATCGAGCCCCACTTCCTGCGCCGAGCGGCCGAGCCGGTCGACGAGGAGGAACGGCGCCACCGCCAGGAAGGCGTAGAGGCTGGTTCCGGCGCAGGCCCCGGCAAGCAGGTAGGCGCGATAGGCGGGATGGCGCAGGAGGCGCCAATAGGCGCCCGCGACGGCGCCGATCCCCGGCAGCGCCACCGGCCGCCGGTTGGTCTCCGGCAGCGTCACGACCACCAGCGCGGCCAGGGTCGCCACCAGGGCGGCCAGCACCACGAACACCGCCCGCCACCCGAAGGCTCCGGCAACGAGTCCGCCGATCGCCGGGGCGAGGGCCGGGGTCAGCGTCATCGCCATGGTGAGGATCGCGATCTTGCGGGCGGCGTCGGTCGCGGTCGAGACGTCGCGCACCATCGCCCGGCCGAGCACCAGCGAGCCGCAGGCGCCGAGCGATTGCAGGACCCGGGCGACGATCAGCACCTCGATCGAGGTGGCGGGGATCGCGAGCAGCAGCCCGGCGAGGTAAAGCGACAGGCCGGCGATCAGCACCGGGCGGCGCCCGAACCGGTCCGAGAGCGGCCCGTAGACCAGCTGGCCGCAGGCGAGGCCGACGAGGTAGAGGGTGATGGTCAGCTGCGCCGCCACCGGCGTGGTGCCGAGATCGGCGGCGGCCGCCGCGAGCGCCGGCACGAAGATGTGCAGGGCCACCGTTCCGGTCATGGTGACGGCGACGAGGAGCGGCAGCGAGGCTCGGCCGGGGCCTCCCCGGCCGGACTCCACTTGGCCGGACTCCACTTGGCAGGGTTCCACTTTGCAGCGTTCCACTTGGCCGAACGACGCCTGGCCGGTCGCTCGGTCGGGACGCCTCGGTGACATCTTCATCGCGGGGTCAACTCACGGTTCGTCGGGGCCTCCTGCTTGTGTAAGGCGAGCCCGGCCGTGGGAGGCATGCCGGTCGCGAATGGCTGGGCCTTGCCGCCGGTGCCGCCCCTCGCGTCTCCGCCGGATGGAACCGGCCTGCCCATCACATCCGGGTGAGGGCGTTCATCTCGTTTGTCTGCGAACGAACGGGCCGGTAACCTGCGTTCAATGGTGCGGGGATCGGATCGGGCGCAGCATCGGCGAGCGCAGGGGCGGGCCCGATTGCAGGAGGTGACGATGTCCGATGGCGTGTTCCGTTCCGGCAGATGGCCGAAGCATTCTCGCGGAGACGACGCGGTCACGGCCGACAGTCTGTCGGCGCAGCGCCTGCGCGAGATCGAGGGCGTGCTCGGGGTGGCGATCGATCCGTCGGAGGCGGGCCTCCCGCAGGGGAGGGAGTTCGAGCGTCAGGCGATCGAGCTGCTGCGCGCCTTCGGCCGGATCACCGATCCGCGCACCCGCCGCGACGTGCTGCATTTGGTCCAGGCCGCGTCGCGCGAGGCGTAGAGCGAGGATGGTGCCGTGCGACACCGGCGCCGCGCCCCGTCGCCCGAACCGGAGGTGAGGTCATCCGTTGCCCGGGGCTGCCGCCCGCGAGAGGCGGCTCATGGCCGGAGGACACCCCGATGCGAGGGACGTTGCAAGGACTTCTGATCTCGGCATCCGTTCTGGTTCCCGTCGCCGCCGCGGCGACACCCTGCGCCGAGCAGATCGCCACGATCGAGCGCCGGCTCGAGAGCCCGGGAGTCAAGGCGGTGACCGGCGGCACGCCGACGAGCACGGGCTCGCCCAAGGCCCTGGCGGCCCCGCCGCCGGGACGGCCGAGCGACCCCGCGACGGTGCCGCAGGCGGACCACGTCGCCGAGGCGCGCGGCCTGATCGCCACGGCACGCGAGCAGGATCGCGCCGGCAACGCTCAAGGTTGCAACGACACGATGACCCGCGCCAAGGAACTGATCGGCGCGCTGCCCTGACCCGGCGCAGGACGCCGTCCGGGACCCGGCGTCAGACGGCCTCCCTCATGCGCCGCATCGTATGCGCCCAGTCGCTCGGGCCGAGGCCGGCGGCGATGCCGATCGGGTTCAGGCCTTCGCGGGCGCGGTTGCGAGCCTCCCGCGGGCTCATCGCGAACCGGGCCCGGAACGAGCGGCTGAAATGGGTCTCGCTGGTGAAGCCGCTCCGGAAGGCCACCTGGGCGATGCTGCTGCGCCCGTCGTCCGACCGGCACAGGGCCACGAACGACCGGTCGAGCCGGCGCCCGGCGACATAGGCCATGACGCTTCCGTCGAAGCCGAACAGCCGGTACAGGGTCGCCCGCGACACCCGGCAGGCCGGCGCGATGCCGGCGGGGCTCGAGGCCGGGTCGTCGAGGTGGCGATCGATATAGGTGCGGATCCGCTCGCGGACGCTGGCGCAGGTTGCCGCGCGGGCCAGCGGGTCGGCCTCCCGCAGGTCGCTGCCCGAGATCAGCAGGCACAACGCCTCGAGGGCGTCGCTGGCCTCCCGCGGCGCGAGCGAGCCGGCATGCTCGGCGAGGCTGCGCATGTGGCTCCCGATTCGCGCTTCGACCCATCGACCGTCCCGGTCCGCTGGGGCACGGACGGCCCCAAGGAGGGAAGCCATGGCGGATCGCCTCCTGGCGGTCGCGAAAGCCCGGCGTTCCGGGCCTTCGGATCAATCGTCTTGCGCCACGCGGGGACCGACCACCCGGATCACGTCCGCGGCGTCGAGGGCGTCGGGCGGCAGCGGGCCGGCGGATTTCGCGAGCAGGCGCACATACGAATCCTCGCCCGGCCGCACCACGGTGTTGACGAAGCCCGGCGTCGTGGTGACGACGCGGGAATCACCCCGCCAGACCGTCTCCGATCGGGATGGTCCGCGGTAATGGCTGCGCTCGGTGGTGTCGCGGGAATCCGTGATGAGGAAGTGCGTGCGGCCGTTGGCGAGGGTGATCTCGGCCGCCTTCATCATCACGAAGTCCTGCACCCGGCCCTTGCTGGTGAAGCCGTTGCCGCGCGCCTCGATGCGGTAGAGGTCCGGCGTCACCGCCTCGGCACGCACCCCGCCGGTGAGGCCGATGCCGTTGCTGTTGCCCTTGTAGGAGGTCTGGCAGGCGCCGGCCGCCAGGGCGAGGAGGAGCGCCGCGCCGGCCGTCAGCCGGCGCATGAGGGTCGGGGACATCGAGGGGATGTCCTTTCAGCTCTGCGGCGCCGCACGGCGGCGGCGCGCCGGCAGCGGCGAGGAGAACGGGACCATCCGGCCGATGACCGGGTTCGGCGTGTGGTCGTAGGCGGTCCCGTTATAGGCGTCGACGCCGGCGCCGATGACGCCGCCCGCGACGAGGTTGCCCGCCATGCTGGCGCCGCCCGTCCCGCTCACCTTCGTGACGACCGGCACGTCCACGTCGGCGTGGCCGGGCAGCGAGAAGGTCGAGACGAATTCCTGCTTGCGCGGAATGTCGAGCGTGCAGGGCGTGATCGGGCAGGTCGGCCCGAACGAGGTGCGCATCGCGGCACCCGGCGGTTCCGACAGGAAGGTGATCTGTTCGGTCGTGCCGCGGGTCACGGTCCCACAGGCGGTCAGGGCGAGGAAGCCCAAGGAGGCGGCGATGATGCGCATGACGTCGGGCTCGCGCGGAGGGCCGCCCGGCGGCCGGTCCACTGGTAAGAGGGTGGGAGATGACGAGGAGGGTCCCGGCCCGGTCGCAGCAAGCTCGACCGTTGGGGCCATTCCGCTTGTTTCGCAACGATATCCGGCCGTCCAGTGCGGCCGTCCCGTTTGAGACGTCGAGTTCTGACAATGAGACGGAGGAGCCGGTCGATGCGGCCGGCACCCCGAAGACCATCGTCCCGCTCCGCTGGAGCATTTTCCGACGACGCGGATACCGGTTCGCCGTAGAAAATACGGCAAAATCAGAGACCTCGAGCACTTCGCGATTGCACCGCGATCGTGACGTGCTTGAGGTCGACCGACGGATAGTCCCATGGCGGACGATCAGGACGGGCGCCGCCCGGCATCGCCGACTTGCCCGCCGCGCCGTCGTGAGACGCCCGATAAGACTTTTGGGACGCCGCGCATGGATTTCAGCCCCTGTCGTCTTGCGGATCATGCTAATGCGGCCCCGAACATCCATGCGTCGGCCACCAGTCCCGTCATGATCAGCCCGAATCTCGAACGGTTGCCCTGGACGGCAACGGGGCGCCCGCCGGCCGGGCGAACGATCTCCCTGGTGCTGGCCGCCGCGCTCGCCCTGGCCATCGCCCTCGTGGCCGCCGTCCCCCTCGTCGGGGCGCTCTGAGCCACGGGCCGTCTCAGGCCGGCGGCGGCCCGCCGAGCTTGATGCCGGCGCGGCGAAACAGCGTCAGCCAGATCGTGTTCAGCTCGCTGCGGGTCGCGTCGCCCGCCGCGAGATCGACGAGGAAGCAGCGCACCTCGTATTCGAGGCCGTGCTCGCCGATCCGCATCAGAAGGGCGCTCGGGGCGGGCGTTGCCGCCACGTTGGGATGGCGCTCCACCACCTTCATCAGGATCTCGTGCAGCACCTCGAGGTCGGTCTCCTTGTCGAGGAGCAGCGGCACGCGCAGGCGCTGGGTGTCGTCGGTGAGCGTCTTGTTGCGGACGATCGAGGTGATGAGGTCGGTGTTCGGCACCACGAGGTCGGTGCGGTCGCCGGTGGCGATCAGGGTCGATCGCACGCTGATCTTCTTCACCCGGCCCTCCTCGCCCTTCACGGTGACGAGGTCGCCGACCCGCACCGGCCGCTCGGCGAGCACGATCAACCCCGAGACGAAGTTCGACACGATGCTCTGCAGGCCGAAGCCGATGCCGACCGAGAGGGCACCGGCGATCACCGTGAGGCTCTGCGGGTTCACCCCGAGCTGGCCGAGCGCCACCACCAGCGTCAGGGCGAGGCCGCCATAGCCCACCACGGTGATCACCGAGTAGCGCGCCCCGGCATCGAGCCGCGTGTGGGGCAGGAAGCGCCGGTCGAGCCAGCCGGTGGCGAGCCGGGTCGCCAGCAGGCCCGCCGCAAAGGCGAACAAGGCGAGGCCGGCGGCGCCGATCCAGCCGCGCAGATCCGCCACCGTCGTGCCGAGGAACGCGTCCTGGAACGGGTTCAGCTCGCCGTGCGCCAGGCTCCACGGGCCGACGACCACGAACAGCATCGCGCCGACGACGAGGGCGTGCAGAAGGCCCGAGACCACGATCGAGGCGAGTGCCAGCGTCCCGGGCCGGAGCGTGAAGGTGCGGCACAGCCGCGACAGCCTGGCCGAGCGCCCGACGTCCTCGGGTGTGACCGAGAGCGTGTCGACGCCGATCAGGACGATCCAGCCGAAGGCCACCAGCACACCGGTGACGAGAAGCCGTCCGATCAGGAAGGAGCCGAGCGCCGTGAGGCCGAGAAGCGTGCAGGCGAAGGCGGCGGCGGTCACCACCCAGGCGATGGGCGCGAGCGCGCCGAGGAAACCCACGGGGACGGCTGCCGGCATCGCCGCCGCCTCGTCCGCATCCGGGGGCTCGGCATGGGCGAGCCGCGCCAGGGCGAGGCCGAGGAGGGCGCAGCAGGCGAGGACGGCGAGGATCGTCGCGGCATCGCCGATCGCCGCCCGCAGCTGCGCCATGACGGTGAACTCGGCGAGGACGAGGCTCGCCGCGTAGATCAGCAGCATCGCCGTGCCGGTGCGATGGATGGTCCGGGCCGCCGAATCGCCCACGGCCAGCAGC